>JAOULM010000010.1 GCA_029882015.1 Candidatus Nomurabacteria bacterium | reverse complement strand
TATGTCTAATTGTAGTCATAGCCATAAAACGCCTAAACATAAGCACCTTGTGGCTATAACCACCCTGTTTATTCAAAGTACACCTTTCTTACTATTATATCATTTTTTAAATAAAAAGTCAAGAATATGTGATTTTATTTGTTTTTAGTCATTCTGCGCACGCAGTGTGCAGAATGACGCGTGAGATTGTATTTTGTCATGCAAGGTTGTGTGAATAATAAACGAGATCCTGAAATAAATTCAGGATGACATGAGGAATTTCGTGGTTTTCGCGTCAGGAAAAGATTATGACCTTTTTGCTTTTCCTCGTGCTGATTCGGTTAGAAATTGCTTGCGCAAGCGTACCGACAACGGTGTAATTTCCAAATACTCATCATCACTCATAATTTCAAGCCCTCGTTCAATAGAAAGAGCGATGGGTGGAGTCAAAGTAATATTTTCATCAGACCCTGATGATCGCATATTTGTTAGCTGTTTTCCTTTGGTTGGGTTCACAATCATCTCGTCACCTTTTGATGTGTTACCAATGACCATTCCTTCGTATACTTCTATGTTTGGTTTAATATACAATTGACCTCGATCCTGCAAATTAAACAGTGCAAAACCTAGGGCTTTTCCGGTTATCATAGACGACATAGACCCGACATGTCGTTTTGTAATCTCTCCTGCGTATTTTCGAAATCCCAATACGCGTGATGACATAATTCCCTCTCCTTTTGTGTCGATGATAAACTGCCCACGATATCCAAATAAACCACGTGTTGGACCGTCAAACGTAATACGAGCAGATGTTTCTCCGACCTCCATATTAATCATAGAAAATCCGCGCTGTCCTAATTTTTCAATAACCGTTCCCTGAGCATCAATTGGCAAGTCAATGGTTACCTCTTCGAATGGCTCTGATTTTACGCCGTCGATATCTTTGATAAGTACCTGTGGTTGAGAAACTTGCATTTCATATCCCTCACGACGCATTGTCTCCAACAGAACAGCAATGTGCATTTCACCACGCCCAAACACAGTAAATCCCTCTATGGTACGTGCTTCGCTGGGTGAAAAATCAACACGTAGCCCCACGTTTACCTCGAGTTCGCGTTCCAATCGTTCACGAATTTGTCTCGTTGTTACAAATTTACCTTCACGTCCAGCAAACGGCGAGTTATTAACAAGAAAATCTAATTTAATAGTTGGCTCATCAACGGTGATAGCCGGCAATGGTTCCGCACTTGAATCCTCGGCGATTGTCTCCCCAATAAAAATATCATCAATTCCAGCAACCATAACAATGTCGCCAGCAAAAGCCTCGTCGACTTCTACACGGTGAGTCCCCTCGAATGTAAATAGTTTTGTTATAGTTCCTTTTCGTGATTCTCCACCAGAAAGCCCGTCTGCTGACATAGGTTTTTTTACGGTAACTGTTTGTCCGTTTTTTATTATACCTTCGTATACGCGCCCAACACCCATTCGCCCCAAGAAATTATCGTAGGCTAGATTAAATGGTTGCATACGCAAAGGAACGCTTGTGTTGGCGTCGGCAGGTTTTACATGTTCAATAATCAAATCAAACAAAGGTTTCAGATCTGATGACTCTTCATCCATGGTTGCTTTGGCAATTCCATCACGTCCAATTGCGTATATTGTTTTGAAATCAAGCTGTTCATCATTTGCCCCTAGTTCCATAAATAATTCAAAAACAGCGTCATGTGCTCGTTCAATATTAACACCTGGTTTGTCTATCTTATTCAAAACTAGAATAGGCTTCAACCCAAGGTCAAGAGATTTTTTCAGAACAAATCGAGTCTGCGGCATGGGTCCCTCTTGGGCATCCACAATCAACAGAACAGAGTCAATTGAACGAAGAACGCGTTCTACCTCTGATCCAAAATCGGCGTGACCAGGAGTATCAACAATGTTGATTTTTGTATCATTATATCGAACAGATGTGTTTTTAGCGTAAATAGTAATCCCGCGCTCTTGCTCTAATGCGTTTGAATCCATAGAAAAACCCTCTTCGCTGGCACCACAAAATTCCAACATTTTGTCGGTTAGTGTTGTTTTCCCATGGTCAACGTGTGCGATAATCGCTATATTTCGTATGTCATTTTTCATATATTTCAAGAAATAAAAACGCCACCAATGGCGCTTTATCTAAGACTTTATATTATACAAATTTTAACATTTTTAGCAACCTATTTATAAAAACATAGTCTTTGTTAAACCTCTCCCCAGCTTTGAACGGAAAATGTCCCAGATGGGCCAGAGCTGAAATTGACGTCAATTAATCCCTGTTCATATATAATAGTTGCATTATTGTCCAATTTAATAGTTTCAGCGGTCGCAGCGGTCGCCCCAGCATTATTACGAAAGAAAATCGTTCCGTTCTGAGCATTCAGAATAACGGTTCCAACATTGTTATCTAGCGAAATAGCATCATTACCATCACAATTTACGTCATTAGGACACGAGCTGTTTACAACCAACATTATGTAACTCCCGCTGATTCCAGATCCTGCAAAATCAACATTATTAGATAGATGAGCATAACCATCAACCAATATAGCCTCTCCATCAGCCTCATACGAGCTGTCTAGACTTATGACCACATTGTTGCTGGCTTTTAGGTTCCCCTGCACCCAAACCGTCCCAAATAACGTCAAATCCGCATTGTTCTTTATCTCTAAATCACCAGTTATAATGACTGGCCCCAATGCTGTAACAGAGCTATCAATAACATAATCTCCGACTATTGTTGTCCCGACTCCTGCCTGAGTTTGCCAAACAAGTAAATCATCATCTGTGATGGGGAAATTCTGAGGCTCTGGATCAGTGCGCGAAGTATCACATGTTTTATTATTACCACTACCTGTCTGGCAATATAATTTGTCAGCAACAGTGACTCCGTTCACCGTATTTGCATAAGCGTCACCTATTCCATTTTCACCAACATCGTCAATCCCGTCTATAAGCCCGCTTGCCCCAGCAGATATTGCTGTGCCTGTTATAAAAGAGCCATTTTCTCCTAAAATAGGGCCATTTGCGTATACATTACCTATAACCCCAGCGTTACCCCCGATATCAAAACCACCAGCCCCAACCTGAACACCGTAACTAAACGAAAATCCATTAGTTGTTGCAATAGATGTTTGTATTTTACGTTGACGGCTGGATGTGTCGCCTAGTGTTTCGATTGTGTAATTATTTCCGCTGGTTCTCGTAATCGCAGTTGTTGCTGTTGTCCCACCCAAAGTTATAACCTCTGTGTCTGATGTCTGCATATTATTTTTTAGTCGATACACTACATCTTCTACCCCTGATTCTGCCAAATAATAACTAGCGTGTGATTTTTTCAGATCTTGAGCTGCAACTGCCTGCCGTGCTGTTGGAGAAACTGCCCCCATAACAGCAGAAGAAGAAACAACCAAAAAGAATATTATGGTGATTAACATTGCTTGCCCGCTATTTTTTTGTACATTAAAATTTATCATATTAATAGCTTCCTCTCAAAATAATTGTATTATAAAAATCTGCAGAGGTTTGGTCGCGTAAGTTTGTCTCCAGCGTCATTTCTATTTTTACAAATTCACTGGCTGCTGTTGTTCCATGCCGAAAAACCAAATTCGTAACATCGACATCGTCACTTAGCAGGTTACCCAAACTGGCGCCATCCTGATCCAAGGAAATCGTAGAACTAGAAACTGAAAAAGTTTTTGTTGTCGAAACATCATTTTGCAATGACTGAATTGCTAATATGCCAGGATTAATATCAAAAATGCTCGTATTTAAATCCACAGAAGCACCAGATTGAATTTCGCGCGTCATGCGCTCGAAAACATCAACAGATGACTGAGCCAATAATCTATGCACACGCGCTGTTGTAAAAGACCTCATTGAAACTACAACCCCTTGAACAACCACCACAGAAAAAATTGCAAATATTGTCAAATACACCAATGTTTCTATCATCGTTGCTCCATCATTGTTTTTTAAAAAATATTTTTTCATATAAATCAATCAGACAAAAAATCTGTTACATAAAACGAGAGTTCTTTGGACCCAAAACCAACATGTGAATCCCAAACAGTTTTAACAACAACCAACATGGTTTTATTGTCTGCTGTCCCAGAAGAAGCAATATCGTATGTTACATTATCGCGGTAAACTTGCCCCAGCGAAAAACTTCTTGTGAATATACCAATCGATGACGGTGTGCTGGTTGCAGACCACGCTCCGTCCACGAAAGACAGATAGTAGTCCGTATCATAGGCAAGACTAGATAAATTAACCCACGCGTCATCGCGAATTGTTTTTACGGCCTCGGCTCCATCTTGGAGTAAATATTCAACCTGGACGCTCTCCATTGCGAAACGGCTGAGCTTTATGTTCTGGGTAACTAAAACAATCATCGCAACAATAGCAACGGTAATGATACTCATCCCAACGATGACTTCTACTAATGAAAATCCTTGTTTGTGTTTTTGCAACATATTATTTTGTTACGCTTATTATCCCTGCCTGAGAAATAGTAAAAATCCTGGACTCAGATGTATCTGCGACGAGCCTCATCACAAAAGTCCCGTAGTTACCGACCGCTCCAGACACCCTATCAAAAACAATACTATTACCACCTTGTGACAGCGTTATATCTGATAGCTCTATGGATGATGGTAGTGTAATTTGTTTGTTGGTTGATAATGGTTCAGAGAATGTACCACCCTTGAATAATACAACCCGAGATGATTCTAGATATATCCCGAACGATGATGAATCCTCGGAAGCTATGGTTCGTGTTTTTGACTCCGAAAACAAAGAGACAATATCCGCCTGACTGTTGCGTAAATTTTGTGCATTCCTAAAACCAGAAAATGATAATAGCGCCATTGCTGACAAACCAGAAATAATTGCAATCACAACCAAAAGCTCTATCACAGAAAATCCTAATTTTTTTTCTTTTAATGTAAACATAATAATCTATGCCCCTATTGAATCAAGAATCGAATACATTGGAGACATCATGGAGACAGCAAAGAACCCGACACCTGCCCCCACCAACAACATCAACACAGGTTCTATTATTGTTGATAGATTTTTTGTTTTTGAATCTACTTCGTCTTCGAAAAACTCGGCAACATCCCCCAGCATATCTGACAGATTACCTGTTTCTTCTCCAACGCTAATCATTTCCCCCACCATGACTGGGTATAGTTTTATATTGTCTTTGAATACTTTGGAGAGCTGATCACCCTGCTCAACATTATGAATGGCGACGTCTATTGTTTTTTTATAATGAAAATTTTGCAATACGTCTTTGGTTACGGTTAGCGCCTGGTTGATATTTAAACCAGAACCCAATAATGACGCCAACGTACGTGTTGCCAATGCCGAGTTAAACTCTTTGACTATTGTTCCAACAATAGGAAGTTTTGTAGATAATAAATCAAAATGAGGTTGCAGTGATTTCATTCGGAAGATACTTACGGCAGATACAACAACACCAACCAAGACACCCAAAACAACAAGCGGACTATTAGAAACCAAATCACTGACAAAAACAACAGCCCGCGTTGTTGCTGGCAAATCCAGATCAAAGTCTTTGAATGTTTGAATCAATGTCGGCACCACAAAAATAAACATCAGCACCCCAATAACCATCATGGCAGACACAATAACAGATGGATAAATCATTGCTCCTTTTATTTTTTTACGCAATGCATATGTTTTGTCTAATTGTTTTGCAACCTCGATCAAGTTTCCAGGAATATTCCCCGACTCTTCCCCTGTTCTAACCATCGCAACAAAAACAGGAGAGAAAACTTTTGGATTTTTTGCCATACCACCACTCAATGATCCACCGCTGTTTATTTCTGCAATCAACGAATCCAACACAACAACAAATTCTGTCTTATCTGTTTGCTTCTTGAGAACCTCCAAAGAACGAGAAACTGTCAGGCCGGCCTGTAACATCCGAGACAGGTTTTTTGCAAAGACAACTTTGTCTTGGATTTTTACCTTGTGCAACATGTTATCCAAAAAAGGAATGTTTATGGATAAGTTTTTCTTTTTCTCTTCTGAAATACTAACCGGTGTTGCTCCAGTTGCGCGAATTTTTTCAATCGCAGATTCTTGGTTTTCAGCATCAATTATATCGTCAATGACAACACCTGTTGGACCTTGTGCTTTGTAGTGAAATTTTTTCATAAGATAAACAAGAGAAATTGTTAAATTAATTATACCAGAAAATAAAGAGTCTCCATGCGTACCTACATTAAAAAACTACCGCAGGGTAGTTTTTTAATGTTACTTTCTATTCTAATCAGAAATAACACGCAAGACCTCTTGGGTTGTGGTTATCCCCTGTACGGCTTTTATAATTCCATCCTCTAGCATGGTTATCATTCCATCTTTTTTGGATTGTTCCTCGATCTGAGCTTGTGTTCCCCCACCAGAAATGAGTTCGCGCATTGCATCGTCAACATTCAAAACCTCGTGAATACCAACACGCCCCTCGTAACCACTTTCGCAGTCTTCGGTTGGAATTGGTTTATAAAAAGGAATCGATTCCCAACCAGCCTCAGGTCCGACTATTTTTTCTTTTTTCATAATCTCTAGGATTCTATCCAAATCAGCCAGCTTTGCCAGTTCGGCTTTTTCTGAATCAGATAAAAAATACTGTTCTTTTGACTCACACAATGTGCGCACTAATCGTTGGGCTGTTATAGTTCGTAATGTAGACGCTATCAAAAATGTCTCGATGCCCATATCCGTCATACGAGGAATAACCCCAGCTGCTGAATTGGTGTGAATTGTTGATAGTACGAGATGCCCTGTCAATGACGCATTAACCGCCAGTTCGGCAGTTTCTGTGTCGCGAATTTCCCCAACCATCAAAATGTCAGGGTCTTGTCGCAACAATGACCGCAGACCACTGGCAAATGTTAATCCTATATCCGAACGGACCTGAGTCTGATTAATACGGTCAACCTGATACTCAATTGGGTCTTCGACGGTGGATATATTTACATCTGTTGTATTCAAAATATCCAACATGGTATACAGCGTTGTTGTTTTTCCAGAACCTGTTGGCCCAGAAACCAAAATCATTCCTGTTTTTTGACCCAAAGCTTTGTGAATATGTTCTAATCCAATACCATGAAAACCTAGCGCCTCCAAACTAAGACTGTGTGAATCTTCGCGCAAAACACGCACGACAACTTTTTCACCAAAATATGTTGGCAGTGTGGACACACGGAAAGAAATATCTTGACCTTCTACTTGTTTTTTAAATCGCCCATCCTGAGGCAATCGTTTTTCATCTAATCGCAAATCCGCTAGAACTTTTATTCTAACCGTCACTCCAGGCCCAACATTTTTTGGCAAGGTCATCACATCATGCAAAATACCATCAACGCGGTATCGAATAATCAGAGAATCTTCTTCGGGTTCTATATGTATGTCTGATGCTTTTTGGAAGATCGCATGTGAAATCAACGTGTCTACTATTTTTATAATTGGCAAGTCTTCGGCAATTTTCTTTAACTCATCAGATGACGCTTCTTTTGAGACATTCGTTCCCGATAATTGGTCTGTAGCTTCTTTTAATTGATCCTGGATAGAGCTGTCTGGTTTTTTTATAATTTCATCAAATTCAACACCTAGACTTTTGCGGTAATTCTCCAAAGCATTCTGTATTCCGTTGCTTGTTGCAATATGCAAAACAACACGCATTTTTGTAGTTTTTTCTATTGAGTCAAAAAGTCCCAAATTACCTGTGTCCAAAACAGCAACATGTAATTCCGAATCGGAAATACAAAAGGCAATTATTTTATGTTTTTTTGCTACAGGTTCTGGTATCTTCTCCAGCGCCTTTAGATCTATTTTTTCTTCAGATAAATCAACAAAAGGAACCCCTAGCAATTCGGCTTGAGCTTTTCGCATGTCAACTTCACTAATGCCATCTTGAGCTATAAGCAAATCAACAATAGAAGTATTGCTGCTTTGTGCTTTTTCTGCCAAAATGTCAAATTGATCTCCGGAAATTATTTTTTTTGCAACAATATAATTTTTTAATGTCCCAAAAGATGTGTTCATATATTACTACTATACCACTCAATAATATCAACCAGTAGTTAGAATCTTGTCTACAAAGACGTATTTGGTATTAACTCAAACAGATTATTATGTTTTATTAACCGGTCATCAAATTTCAAAGAGGTTTCCTGCAACTCTTTGCTCTTCAAGATAACTACCGTAGACGGGTTTGTTGATTGGTCAGAAAAAATATTCTCGTTCTTTATTTGCAAAAATAAATAACTATTTGCAAAAACCATAACGAACATTGCTATTCCAAAACCTAATAACAACAAATACCAGTGACTGAACTTGAAAAAATCTGACGATTTTGACAGCTTTTTGTTTTTTTTATTTTTAGAAAAAAGAGATATTTTCATATATTATGATTTGGTAAAGCCAACAATCTGGACTCGGAATATCCCATGCCAAGAAATTTCTTCGCTGTTTCTCCCTTTTGTAATTGACACGCGAGTCACAACAATTGGCACAGGTACTGTTTCCAGTAGCTGTAAATAATGATACACCTGATCCGCCGAGCCATCGACCTCTAGATCAATAAACAGCCCCCCATTTGAATCCACCGTAACTATTTCTGCATAAACACCAATCTGCTGAGCTTGCCTTTCCAAGAGCGTAAAAAAACTAGGTAACGTTTCTTCGGTTAAGATATATTTTTTAATTGCTTCTTGATCATTAGCTGTTTCCATGGCGATACGTTTTTGACCACTAACTATTCGTACTGTTTCCAGCTGGGCTTCTGCTTGAGATAAATCACCGGATGCTTTTATGGTGTTTTTTTTAATAAATAAAAATACCCCTGCATACCCAACAACCATCAGGATAAATATTATTCCTGTAATGACCAGATTTACTTTTGTTTTCGGAAACGGCAACATAATTATTCAAAAATACTAATACCCGGGGTTTTTGTAGAAAACGTAAAATCAATATCATGGGTCTTTGCAAGAAGAGAAACTGGAATTCTAAAGTCAGAAAAAAATGGCAATGTTTTCAGCTCGTCAGAAAATGCAATAAGATTTTCACGTGTATCAGCCCTACCTTTTATCGTAACATTGATTTGTCCTTTTTCTGTTTTTTTACCTCGATCTGATTCTTGGTTTTCTTCGAAAAGAATTTCAGATATATCTATAGAGGTATCAAAAGAACCAAAAATGCTAAACAGAGGTTCAAAAATATTTTTGGATACGGCATCAGAGCGGTCTTTTTCAAATAATTTTAATCGCGTATTTGTTTCCCGCAAAGACTCATTCAACGCTAGAGTTTCTTGGAAAGAGCTATTTTGATATATCTCTCTTACTCGGTCTACCTGCTCTTTTCCTTTTAATCTCGTTGTCACATAAACAGGGGCAAGTAAAATAATCCCCACAAAAAACACCGTTGCCCCACCACGCAAGACAAGAGTCACAGCGCGCAGGAAATATTCTGCGCGAATTTTTTTCTTGTTTTCATTTTTGTTTAAATCAATCATGGTCAAATTGTGCCAAGGCAAGCCCTATTGCTGTAACGTATGTTAGTGGCTGCTCCAGTGTATCTTCTCCAAAATTTATTTTTTGCAGATTACCATCAAAAAACCTTCCTCGGTTAACAGACAGACCTAATTGCCCACCCAAATATTCTGCTAATCCTGGTAAATAAGCTCCGCCACCAATCAAAACAATTTGATGTTCACCAGCAGGGAAACCACGGTGATCGACGCAGTATTGTTGGTGTTTGACAATATCCATGGCCAATTGATTGACGTGTTGTTCTAGCACAGAGATGTATTCTGAATCAGAACCTAGACCTTGTTTTTGTTTCAACTGTTCAGCTTCTTCTGTGGATTTTCCAGATATATTTGCAATCTCTTGCGTTAGAATATTTCCCCCAAAGCCTACATTAGAAGCAAAAATAACATTATTATCGTAAACAACAGAGATAGTTGTATGCACGGCTCCGATATCAACCAATACAGATTGATTGTGGCTATTTTGGTCGAACAGTGTTCTGGTCATGGCTTGGGGGCCCAGCTCGAAACTGAGCACAGCAAAACCTGCTTTTGTTATCACTTCTAGATATTGGTCAACAACCGATGCCATAATTGCATGAACCTGTATGTGGTATACATTTTTTTCTTCCGCAATAAGATTGTAATCAAAGACAAGGTTGTTTTTTGGAATTGGGATATGTTCTTCTATTTGAAAAAAGATTGCTTGTTCTATTTCCTTGGAAGATACTTTTGGTATTCGCAGATCAAAAAGATGAATTTGGTCTTCTGGTAATGCGACACGTACAAAATCACGCTTGGTTAAGGCTTGAATTTCATGCAAAACTTTTTCGACTTCAAATTTGCTGGTTATAGCCCCCTGAGTTATTGCATTTTGAGGTAATGATTTTTTACCAAATTGTTTCAGTACATTTTTTTTATGGGAATGTACAATTTCTGCGTATTTAATACTGGAATCAGAAATATCCAAACCGATAGCTGGCATGAGCATCAGCTCTGGCGGTGGAAAATATTTTTTAAGAAACGTTGCCATGTCATATTATTATACATCAAAAATTATTATCCCTCTCTTGTAAATAGGTGGTATACTTTTAATAGTCTTTTATGCATATTAATAAATTTCTTAATTCTGGAATATTTTCTTTCAAAAACATACTCATTGGCTTTGTTATATTCATTATTTTTGGTGTTATATTTTTTACAATAAAAACACCAGTAGATTTTAACTGTACTAATTTTCAAGTTGAATGTGAAAAGGTTGACGCAAAACACGACGATGGGAAGTTACACCAGTGTGAGGATGAAATCGACAATGATGGAGATGGATTGATTGATTTGGCTGACCCTGGATGTGATAACGACAATGACAACAAAGAAACAGATCCAAAATTAAAACAATGTAGTGATGGAATTGATAATGATGGTGATGGGTTGATTGATCTTGCTGATCCTGGGTGTGGTAATGCAAATGACAACGAAGAAATCGATCCAGCGGCAGAAGTATCCGAGAGTGCTGGTGGCAAAGGTGTTGGTGTAAATACAGGGCCACAAAATTGTCCACGGTATGCCCCAGATAGTAATTTAATTTTGTGTAATCAAGAAACTATTGATGCTTTATTTTTAAGTCAGTTTGTGGCAGAACACCCTTCGGAAAGTGAAACCCATCAAGGTCCACACACAGCAAATGTATATCCTGATTCCTCCCCCTATTTTAAAAAATATTTATCTCTTGGTGACATAGACGATGACAGCCACAGTGTCTCATTGTTGCAGGCGTATCTAAAACTTCATGGATTTAACACTATGCCTGTGGATGGAATTTTTGGAACTCTTACTTTTAATGCGTTGGTGAGCTGGCAAGAGCTATACAGCAAACAAATCTTGGCCCCATGGGGAATCACAAAAGGCACAGGATATTTCGGGCCCACATCACGATTAAATGCAAATCATGAATTAGGGTTTCATGATACTGTCATTGTCAAAGATATTGAAACAACTTGTTGCAAACCAGATTCTCCCGCCCATCTTGAAAATGAAGAGTAAATAAAAATAACCCAGCATAAAGCTGGATTATTTTTATTTTTGGGTGACTATCGGGAATCGAACCCGAATTGCCGGTACCACAAACCGGAGTAATAACCGTTATACCATAGCCACCATGTCGTGAATTACCATATAAAAATCAAGGTAATACTGCACAAGAATACAACAAAACAGCGTTTTATTCAAGTTTTATTTTGATTAATTAGGAAGAGATATTATATTCTCTGGAGCTATGATTGGTAGAACTTCGTTAAAATCAAAATAAGATATATTCATCTCTGTTGATGTTTCCTGTGGAATAATTTCATATAGAGAATATTTACCAGGTAAATAGGTTTCTACATCAATCCATACGTCTACTATCATCTGATAGTCTGGTGCCACTGTTGCAATTTCTGGAATTTGACTAAACTTTTCTATAGCCAAATCTGATAATGGAGATTGTGCTCGCAAATGATAATAAGATAAACCGCTGTCTTTTTCGATTCCAATAAAATCAAACTCTGGTGCAAACTCAGCATACCCACCATTATTAAACAGGTTTTCGCCCTCGTCCATATTTTCACCTTCTACCCAACTTTCATCTGGTAATTCAACATAAAAAATACCATCAACCTGTCGCGACGAAGCCCCATTTCCCGTAATTGAATCTGTAATTATTATTTCAGAAGTGGCGGGATTTTTTGTGTAACTTCCAGAAATTTCAGCCTGACCTGATGTTTCTTGATTCTGAAGAGACAGTGTCTTTATAAAACCGCTAAATGAATATGATGACACATTAGCTATCGCCTGCTCTGATTTGGTAAAAATTTCTGACACAGATGTTAAATCTCCGTATGTAAATTCTTTGGAGTCTATACCAGAAACGGGTGATTGATCACCCGTTAGCGGAAAGTCTGGCAGAAATTCAAATATTGGTTGTAATCTAGGGGTTGCCGAGAAATTATTTTGCCAAGCCCCAACCAGATAGGCGGCTGCAAGTAAAATAATGATGAACAAAAATTTTATTAGCTTTCCGAAAAATCCACCGTTTGATTTTTTCATCTTGGATGACTTAGAGGTGTCTGCTGCATAAATCTTTTGCATTTCTTTTTGAAGCGGTTGATTTGCTACAGCAGGCTTAGGTTGAAATGGTTTTGGAGAGGTTACTATTGGTGCTGTTTTTATGACTGGTTGTTGTACGTGCGTTGTAATAGGTTGCGCTGGAAAAAGTGGTTTTTTATCAGCGGTTGGCTGTTGGTGAATGTCATTTGTTATTTTTGAAACTTCTTTTGCCAAAGGAGACTCCTGTGTTTCTGGTTTTTTGATATTCATATCAGGAGCAGAAACAGGGGCTTGTTTTTGTATGTCGCCAACAGGCATGTCGTATTTTACCAAGGGCTGTGTTGCCGGCTGAGCTGGTTGGCTTGGTGCTGGCTTTTGCATCTGAGCAGGAGAACTAATATCCGAAAGACTTGGCTGAACCTGTGGGTGCGCAGAAAAAGGTTTAGGGCGAACTGTCTCCGGTTGAGTCATTTGTGTTTTTTCTATATTGGGTTTTGTCTGCAAGGGGTTACTTGCAACCATAGGTTGCATTGGTTTTATTTCTGGAGCAACGAAAGGTTTTGCTGGGTGTGTGTCCATAGCTGGATTTGCCTTGATGTTTGCCTGAGCCTGCTGATTAGCTGGGTGTTGTATGATTGGCTTTTTTATTATATTAGCAGAATTATCTGTTGGATTTTTCTGTATTCCAGAATCATGTTTGATAGCCCCAGATGATACATGCGCATCTGTTTTTGCGACAACGGGCTGGGAATAATTTGGCTTTTTGGCTTGTGCAGAAAGATCAACAACTGGTGGTGTGTTTATTTTTGCAAAGCCTTCTTGGATGTCTTTTTCTAGCCACCCGTTTGCTTTTAGCACATCAGTAATAACCTGTTGTGATTTCCCTGCTGATTTTTCTTTTGTAATATATTCTATAAGTTCTGGCGTTGTCATATGTTATTAGTATAACAATGAACGTGATTGATTCGGTGTGTAAAAGTCTGAATCTCAACATTTATTTATAGGTAATTAATTGAGCAATATCATGGTCGAAAAATTTTTACTCTTTCCTTTAATATAAAAATCATCTAAACTATCATATATTAAAATATTTATCACAGGGGTGGCTGGAACAGGTAAAACTTCTGTCTTGGCTGAGTTACAAAAATACGGCTTTGTTGTCATCGATCTTGATGCAACTGGATTATGTCGATGGAAAAATAAAGAAACGGAAGAATTTACAGAATACGGGTTACAAGGAAAGGATTATGACTGGCTACAACATCATGGTTGGTATTGTGATGTAGAGAAACTCAAGATACTACTATCTTGTATCCGAGAAGACAAGAATGTTTTTGTCGGAGGAATAGTAGAAAATCTTTATGATGTATCTCAAGTTTTTGATAAAAAATTCTTACTCTCAGTGGATAAAAGCATTCTCAAGGAAAGATTACTTACACGAACGAATAACCATTTTGGAAAAAAACAAGATGAACAACAATTCATTATTGAATCAAGCGCCAAAATATCAGAAAAGTTACTGAATTTTGTAGAAATATCAAGCAACGATTCTTCACAAAAAACCACAAAAAATATCTTAAAAGAATTAAATTTGTAAAAAATTACTAAATCCAAAGCGTCTACCGGCCCCTATCGAACGAACCAGAATTTAAAAACGTAATGAGTGTCCCACAGGGATTTTTCAGAAGGCTAACGTAGTGCCCCCTGAAAAATAACGAGTGTAGTTTTAGAAATTCTGAGAGAGTGAGATACAGGCCTTGGGTTTTTGTTTCTTTTTTGCCAAGAAAAAAGAAAATAATTAAAAACAAGATCCCCGCCTGCGCGGGTATGACGTTTGGGAGTTGGTGGTTTTGTATATGAGATCCTCGGGTCTGCGGAACGTAAACGTTCCTTGCCCGAGGATGACAGGGGGAATGTTTAGCGCCACCCCGCCTTTCAGGCACCCCTCGCTCCGCGAGGAGGGGAAGAAATATAAAGTTTAGTCTTGGTTTGTACACACATTGTGTGAACATTATGGGCACAACAAAAAACCACCTTGCGGTGGTTTTTTAATTTTTTATTTATTCGCTTTTTTCTTCTTCTTTTGATTCCTCTGCTGCTGTTGCCTCGTCAGTAGTCGCTTCTGGAGCTTCTTCTGGTTCTACAAAGTCAGGAGTTTCAGCAAGTCCGGCTTCTTGAATTTTTTCTAGATCATCTGTTGATGTTGTAAAGTCCAAGAAGTTTCGCATTTTGCGACGGATTTCGCGAGCAACCTTTTCACGCAAGAAGTAAAGTTTTGAACGACGTGTTCGTGAACGACGAACGACTTCGATTTTTTCAAGTGACGGTGAGTATAGTGGGAAAATACGTTCTACTCCAACTCCGTTTGATATTTTGCGAACAGTGAATGTTCCACCCATTTCGCGACCATGTTTTCGAGCCAAAACGAGACCTTCGAATATCTGAGTTCGAGTCTTTCCTTTTTCTTGGATTTTGATATGAACACGAACAACGTCTCCTGATTTAACATCAAGATCGCGACGATTCATAACTTCTGCTGGTGCTAATTGTAGGCCGGTAACTGTTGTCATAATGGAGTAACATTAGCACAAGTGGCAGAAAATGGCAAGAAAATGTAACTATTTCAATGCATCAACCCCTGGCAATGTCCCGTGCACCAAGAATTCCAGCATTGCCCCACCAGCAGTTGATACAAAACCGAAGCGACCTTCTATACCCTTTTTAGATAATACAGATATTGTATCCCCCCCACCGACAACAGAAAAAGCATCGTGACGAGCTACAATATCAGCAAATTTTTCTGTGCCTCCTTCGAAATTATCACTTTTCCCTAGTGGTCCATTCCAAAACACAGTTGCAGATTCACGAACCAAAGTTTCCAGTAATTTTAATGACTCGGGACCAATGTCTACTATTTTTTCATGATCATCAACAATGGTGTCCGTATGAACGTGCCCATTAGATAAAACATAATCCTCTGGAATAATAATATCGTCGCGGTTTATCAAATTGCTGACATCTGCATTTTCATCTATTGCAGATTTTCCAACCTTGTGACCACGTCCAACTAAAATTGGATGAGCCAATGCGCCACCAACAAAAACATAGTCAGCTATGTTTAAAAATTTCTCTATCAATGGCAGTTTTGTATCAAATTTAAGACCTCCTAATACAACCAACAATGGATGTTGTGGATCCAGCATTTTTTCAAGATTATCCAATTCGTCAGAGAATTGTATCCCCGCATACGAAGGCAAAAGTTTTGGTATTCCGGTGACCGATGTATGGTTGCGGTGTGACACTGCGAAACCATCATTCACATAAATATCAGCAAGCTTGGCAAATTCAACCGCCAATGATTCGTCACCAGACTCTTCGCGTTTATCTTGGCGTACATTCTCCAGCAAAAGAATAGTTCCGTCCCCCATCGCCGACACCATTTCTGTAACCAAAGGCCCTGTAACCTGTGGAACAAATCCCAGTGTAATATGTTTTTGCAGATAGCGATAAATTGGTTGGACACTGGCCCCATCTCGACCCAAGTGTGTAACAACAATTACCTTGGCTCCTTGATCCCGTAAATAAGTAATAGTGTGCAAGGCGCGTTTTATACGCCAAGCTTCGTGATCATCAATAATACCGTCTGTACCTATTGTGACGTTCATATCAGCACGCACCAAGACACGCTTTCCTTTTATATCTGTTATTTCATTTATTCGTGGAATATTCATAATTATTTTCCCTGTTCCTTGGCAACTGTGTTCGCAGTCATCAACATGCCCCCAAACTGTTTTGCATCCAAGCTGGCTCCCCCAACCAACACTCCGTCTATTCCTCCCTCGCGCAAGAATTCATCTATGTTTTTACTGTTTACTGACCCACCATATAGAACAGGGATATTTTCAGCAAGAGCTGGTGAATATAAATCTGCGAGAACTTGTTTTATAAAAATAACCATCTCCAAAGATTCGTTCGGTGTTGCCGACCGATCAGCATTGGCCCCAATAGCCCAAATAGGCTCATAAGCAATAATCATTTTTTTTAACATTCCCGATGACAGACCAGCAAATGTTTCTTTTATTTGACTGCGTAACCAATCCAGATATTTATGCTCTGAATCGCGCTCTTGTTCGCCAATACACACTATTGGAATCAACCCAGAATTTCTAACAGATTTAATTTTTTTATTTATATTTTCATTTGTTTCACCAATTGCACGACGTTCCGAATGTCCCACAATGACATATTGCGCGCCAATATCTGCCAATTGTTCTGCGCTGATATCCCCAGTAAAAGCTCCTCGTTTTTCCACGGCGCAGTCCTGTGCCCCCAACAAACACCGCGTTGAACGTGCCCCCTTGGCAAGGAGAGCCAAATGAACATATCCAGGACACACAATGGTTTGTACGTTTTTTTGCTTGGCTGCGTGTTTTTTTGTGGCGGCATAAAGACTGCTGGCACCCTTGAAATCAATGGGGTTCATTTTCCAGTTTGCTACCATCCATATTTTATTGGGAGAATTCAAATTCCTTTTCATGCAAAAATTGTACCATATTAAAAAACCGCTTTGAAAATTCAAAGCGGTCTATGTTTTTAAACAATAACACTAGATTATTGTTTAATGAATGTTTTTGTACCTTGCTGTCCTCCATTTTGAAAGGAAACAATGTACATCCCAGGTTTTAGCGATGAAACATCAATCGATGTTTTAATTGTGCTTAATCTAGAGAAATAAATCACCTGCCCAGCAAGGCTTGTGATGCTAATTATTGCATCAGCATTACCTGGTAAGACAATATTTAACTGGTCAGATACCGGGTTTGGATAAACGGAAATGTTTATCTTTTGTTTGTTTGGAGTAAAAATCCCCACCGTCAAAGATGAATCTTTTGACAGGATCAAACCATCTTCAGTATAATGAAGATATACATTTGATCTATAGATCCTCCAACCGGGGGTCACCATACGGGTGCTAAACTCGTACAGCCTACTTATCAAAGTATCAAACTTTATCGGGTCTGATATATCAACAGTATCATAAAAAATTTCTTGATACCTCACAACAAAAGAATCTCTACTGTTGCTAATAATCGGTGGATTTACCATGTAGGATTCTCCATTATTATAATAATTCTTTTCGGTTTCAACCGAAACAACAAACGTATCGGCAAACGGTGATAAATCCGTTTGTAGGAATACTTTTGTTTTGTCGAAAGATATCTCACCTGTGGTTGTTATTGTTTGTGCCTCAAGAGCATTCACGACAACAAAGCAGATAAAAAAGTATAATATTTTTTTCATGGTTTATTATTTTTTTGTAAAGAATAGATGTCTTATACAATATAATATATGAAATTTTATTTATGTCAAGCTTCTTTGTTAATAAATAAAAAACAGCTCCCTGGGAGCTGTTTTTTATTTATTAAATTAGAGGTTGAAATGTATAGCTCTGTTCTGATGATTCAAAAAGTGTTGCTTCGGCACAAACTAAAGTAATATTTTCTAATTTATTGTTACCGCAACTTACCCGTCCGTTTCCTGGAGTATTCGCACTCCCTATCCATCTAATCGTAGCATCTCTCAATGATCCCCCTAGACATTGTGCACCAATATTAAGCATGATTGGGTTGCTTGTCGGACATGATATACTCTTGCTTTTTAAATCAATAGTCCCGCTACTATTTGTTCCATAGCTAATTCTTTTAATTTTAATTTTTGGTTGAGTTTGGGGTACTGCCGCCGGTAGACTGGCCCAAGTAGCATTACCACTACCATCTGAAGTCAGAACTTTTCCTGACCCTTGTTGCCCATCTAAATATTTTAATTTTGAACCTGAACCAGAAATAACGGTCGTACCGTCAGCTGCAACATGGAAATTACCACTGGTGCCCGAAACATGCAAAGGGATCCTGGACCCATCCCCCTTGATTCTTACTAAAATTTGATTGAGAGGGTTAGCTCCTATACCCAATGAAATCCCATTATTCTGAAAGAATCTATCCCCAATCCAGTTTGTTCCATTATGTCGCAATGTATACCCATCTAACCCAGCAGGTAAACCACCCGGCCACTGACCAATACACCCACCAGCTGGATTTGTACCGGGTAGACAAAATTCATTTGCATAAGATTTGTTTACATGAGCATTACCAAAGACGAAAAGGTTTTTTAATGCTCCGGATGAACCAATAGTTAATTGACCTAGTTTTGTTTGTGGAAATCCACCAGCGTTAATTGGTTCTGGTGTGTTGTCGTTTGGTGGCGTTGCTGTTGGGCCAGTCCATTGTGCAGATACGTATACCACCCCACCTACTAGCAATACCGTAATGAAGGCTAGTTTAATAAAAGATAGAATTGTTGAACGATTTGGAATTGTCATATGTATATATTTTACAATGGTAATGGTCAAGTGGTGGTGTGGATTAAAAATAAATTAAATTTCTTGGAATATTGGATTACCCAACGGTGTTCCTGGATTTACAGATGTTGTACATGCATTTGGTGACACATAGACGTCATCTGAAATTGTATTGCCATCAATATCAGAACATCGAACACTGTATGTGTCATTCACAGGCAACCCAGAGATTCTTCCGTACAGCTGATTATTAGCAACGGGCAAAGACAAGCTATATCCACTATCACTACTTTTATACAAAGAACAACTGCTTACGTTTTGTGCAAAGACGACCATTTCCACGGAGGCCAGAGATTCACATGCATATGACAGTGGCGCCAAGCTTGGGCTGGTTGGTGCATGTGTAATTGTAACAGTATCAACAGCTGTCCACGGACTATTTATTGGTTGCGCTGTGTCGTAACATCCAATTTCATATGTTGTTGGATTTTGTGGAACATTTACATTAAACACGCTGGTTGCCGTACCGTTTGCGTTTGGAACAGATACTCCGCCATTCCAATTCGTAACGCTAGAAATAATAGAGTTGTTTATATCAATTGTCGCCGCCTCGCATGATGTAAAATTGGTTCCGTTTGGTGTCCAGTATTGCAGTTCAACAACATCAGATGGCCCATTAACAACCAAAGGTGTAGCCGTAATTTGAATACCAACAGGGGTTGAGCCTTGGTGGTTAACGACAACAAAATCATTTGCCAAAACACCACCGGCTGTCTCACAAGCTATTTCATATCTTGTGGGGTCAGTCGGAACAGTAACACCAGAAACTGTTATTCCCGCTCCACCTGGTACGGGGGTGGTAACCCCACCATTCCAAATAGGTATAGTAACGGGGTTTCCTTGGTTGTCTATTGTTGTTGCTGTACACGATGTAAAACTAGAGCTAGACGGAGCAGAATATGTTAAATCAGTGTAATAGTCGCCATTGTTATCCGGAGCAACCACCAAAGGATTGGCTGTTATGTTCACTATTGCGGTGTCTGGTGTAATCACCACGTTCACAAAATCCACCCAACCTATGACGTCATCACCCCAGGCAAAACCATCTAATGAACCAGTTGATGAATCATAAGTTACACCCCACCCATTACCAGACAAGGCAACCCAACCATCCCAACCATCAGATCCAGCCCCAAGAGTTGGACTATATGTTGCAGGGCAAGGATTTCCAGGTAAACAAATATTATAGGTGAAACCATCATTCTCGCCAGGGGCCACACCCCCAACAGCACGTACCCACCCCATCAACTGTGCCCCCTGAATTTCTGCATTCACCGCAGTTGTTCCCACTCCACCGAATCCTGGTGGAAAACCAGGAAAACCACCAAACTGAATCCACCCAATATTGTCAGACCATGCGTAACCTGTCAGCGTTTGGTCTTGGTTGTATTGCACACCCCATTGATTCGAACCACAGCTACTGGTGTTTTCACAGTTAAAATCAATCCACCCGATATTATCAGACCATGCGTATCCGGTCACAGGAACAGCCGGCGATTGCGCATGAACAGGGGCTAATGGTTCCCCACCATTACCGCCAACCAAAACCACGGCGAAAATTGCAACTACCACCAATATTTCTGGTCCTATTTTTTTTGTAAAGCGCATTAAAAATTTCATATAAAAAAGATCTTGTTGCTATCGATTAAGGGACTCGAAAAAAGTTTTTGCTTGTGCTTGTTCCTGCTCGTTGGATGTTGTGGTATTTTCACCCCCCGAAAGAGCCTGGAAAAATTCAACGCGAGCCTCTTCTGAATCTGGATTGTTTGTATCAGCCTCTGAAAGAGCTTGAAAAAATTGTTCGCGTTCCTGAGTTTGCTTTTGTTCTGTTTTGTTTTTACTGATCACAGAAAATAAAAGCAAAGCTACGACAACAACAATAACCACTGCGAGAACGGTAAAAATAATTACAGCTGTTCTATCTGCATAATGAGCATGGCGATTTCTAGGTTGTTTGTTCATATTAAAATTGTATCACGCAATGGTAACTGTTTTATTGTTTGCACCTGTGGATATTGACGATTTAACCCAACCATAGTATGATACCTATGTCGTAAAGCTCCTATATCAGGGGCTAAATTTTTATCTGCAGAATGAGAATATTCTCGTTACGCGGATAACGTTTATAAAACTTAATACACAATTATATATATGTTGGATTTAAAAGTACTTCATCAAACATTACAGCAACTAGAAGAAGAGCGAAATATTAGCCGAGACAAAATAATAGACGCAATCGAACAGTCCTTGGCGGCTGCCTACAAAAAAGACTTTGGTAAAAAAGGTCAGATTGTTCGCGCTCAGTTAAACATGGAAACAGGTGATATTGATTTTGAACAAGTAAAAATTGTTGTCGATGACACCATTGTAAAACCGGCCTTAACAGAAGAAGAAATGGCAGAACACGAAGAGAAAGAAGCAAAAG
>JAOULM010000017.1 GCA_029882015.1 Candidatus Nomurabacteria bacterium | reverse complement strand
TATCGTTGTCGTTTCGGAAAACCAATGCTGGGTACGGCCAAGAAATGGTCGCCTCTATCCCCTCGGGATAACGCGGAAAATAAAAACTGTGTGGTTTATGAATTATGTTTGGAAATCCAGCCCAGAATACCGTGTTATAAAAAGTCGTCGCAAATTGACTAATTCCCCCACCAACTGTATCCACCAATTCCCCCGCAATGATAGTTCCTGCAGGGCTAAACCCCAGATCTTCTGTGCGCTCGCCTATTGCAGTGTTTAGGTTGAATCGATTGTTTGGTTTTATTATCGTTCCGTCCAGCAAATCTGCAAAGAGTTGTATATTTTCAACACGAGTCTGACAACATGGATGGTATGTTGTAAATTCTGAAATTAGATGTTTTATACCCAGACCCTCGGCATCTTTTGTGTTGAACAACGCATCGTGTTTCCCGTCATTAATAAAATTAATCTCACGACCTGTTGATGTGTCGTGTTCTAATATTGCTAATGCTGTTAAATCATAATCAATCAAAAGCCCGTCTTGGCTTGGGATAATTTTTACGTTGAACATGTCTTTTGTGTCAAACTCTGCATCTCGAACCGTGATTTCTTTGAAGTAGCCCTGCAATCTTTCCAGATTAATTAGTGTTGTGTATTCAAATGTTTCTTCGTCTCGTTCCAGATAAAGAATCCTCCGTAGATCCTTTGGAGACAGTGTTACATTACTATCCGGGTACAAATCACCCGCTTTTAAAATAATTGGTTCGTCCGTCAGAGCAACCAGGTGTTCATACACATTTGAAATGCTTTCTACATTTACCGTTATGGGGATTGAAACAGTTGGGATTATCAGGGCTTTGTCTGGTTCCTCGACAAACGAAGCGACTATGTATTTTGCAGCGGTTGGTCTGTCGATTTTTGATCCGGGGCGTGGCGGTGTAAAAGAAATTTCTGTTTTATTTATTTTTATATCACCTGTTGTTGGCTCACCCAGGATTTCTGAATCCCAGACATCAAAAATAGTTTCCAGAGATAAAATATTATAAGATTCTACCTGAGCATCTGCAATAATAGATTTTGTAAACCACGACTGTGTCCAAACAGCATAGTTTTTGAAAAATGTTTTGTTGCGCGCCCTGGCAAATGCAGTTTCCGCAATCAAAGTCGGATCATAACTGAATGATATCTCGGACGGTGACATTGATATCGATTTGTCGCCTAGTAAAAATTTTACTCGTTTCTCCGAAGGCGTGATTGATTCTTTTATGGATTGATTTGCTTGCTCTGTTGTCATGCGAGACAGATTAATGTCGCGGTATGACATGTTTTGTATTATGGTGTCACCGTTAGACCAAACCGCGAAAACAACAACGGTTGCCAAGAGCGCAAGAACAAATATTCCCGAGACCACTGCTGATAGCAGAATAATTGTTCGTCGTGCTTTCTTTTTCATAATGTAATGAGAGTTAGGGTTATTTTTGTTGGAATTTTTGCTGAGCTTGTGGAGAGATTTTTTGTAGCTCACCTTGGTATTTTTTCATAACCTCGACGGTTGCATATTGTTGGTCCATCCCCCCTTTTATTTTGGCTTGGATTTCATCGCCTATTTTCTTGAAAAGCTCTGGATTATTAGAAACGAGCTCGATAATCATTTCCTGCTGTTCTTTTGGTAGGTTTTTAAGCTGTTTTTTTACTAATTGTTTTATTAAAAATTTTTTAAACATATGCCAAATAGTGTACCAAAATAAGCCCAAAAACCCAAAAAATAACTGTTTGTAAGAAAAAACGACGACTTGCGTCATCTTATCCACAGGGCCCCTTGACAGTATCCATATAGGTGCTAAGATAGGCAACTTGTGTTCTTTTTAATTTAATATTTTTTTAACTTTAAAACCTTTAATTTATGATGTTTACGAATTCTGTTGATCTTTTTATGATCCTTACTGGACGTACTTTTTTTGTTATTTTTGCCTTAATTTTGGCATCCTTACATTTCTATTTTGATGCCCATGCACTATGCGTGGGAATGGAATCAATTTGGCTTGCATTATTTGTTTCTGCTATGGTTGATTTGTTCAACCAGAAAACAGAGATATATGCTGGTAAATCTACTGTGGCGGTCATTTTATTGACTTCATTAGTTGTATTTGTCTCGAATTTATTTCAGATTAATTCTGGATGGATTCATATTGCCGAGGCGGTATTTGCATCATTTGGTGTTGTGTACAGCGTTGTCACTCTTGGCGCTATTTACGCCAAAAAATATGTTGCGAAAATACAGAGCAGAAATGATTGGAGGAAGGTAAAAGTCAAAAGGACTGTCTATCCTAAAAACCAAAAACAGAAAGTCAAAGTTAATTTCCCTGTACAAACTACAGGAGATGGTGGACATATAGAGAAGCCAAAAGAAAAGGTTAAAAAAGAATTGGTAGGAGTTTAATTCTGCTAATATAAAAAATGAAGCCTCGCAATTTTGCGAGGCTTTTTTATATAAAATAAAACTCCATCAATTTTGATGGAGTTTTCTTAAAATTATTAAACCTTAAGATGTTAATTCTGACAATTTCCCTAAAAAACTACACCTAATTTTACTATTCCTTGATAAGTTTCTGTTGTACATATTTTCAAGTATTGTAAGGTAGTCTTTTATGTGAAGAGTTTTTGCTTCTCTCAGCACAGCATCAGGATAATCTTGTAGTTTCTCAACCATTCTCTCGTGATTATATCCTGGAGTCATCTGCATTATTGAAAATGACCTAACAAATGATTGGCTTTTCCAACCCTTTGGATGATAATTGATGAAATCTTCTAATTTCTCAATAAAAGCTGTGGCCCTGTCTATATCCTTTGTTGATACAGCTAGGCTACCTTGTCTTAATTTCATTTTTCCTTCACCTACTGATGACTGCCCTCTCCCTTTTACAATCATGATTGTGGTTGTTAGGTTAAAGTCATAAATCTGGTGAAATCTGTAAAGGCGCGCATAATCTGATCTTTGGTCATTATTTTTATCTTTGGCGTATGATTTTAAGAAATCAATATCTTTCCATTCAGAAAGATTAATGTTAAGGGTTCTAACATCCTTTGCATTCCACCCCGGCATTATAAAGAAATAAAGCACCTGATTACTTTCAACAATTGCCCTGAAGCGATGTTGTCCGTCTATTATGTTGAGTTTTTCATTTACAAAGATTGGATTGAATTTATATCCATTATCACGAAAACTCTGTTTAAGATTTGCTACTTTTCGAGAGTCAACATCTCTGTTTTCATCCAAAAAAGAAAAGGTAGAATATTCTTTTGTCGCAAATAAAAGAACAGAATTAGATAGTTTTTGGCAATCATGATCAAGAAAAGTCTTTAAAAATTTCTTATTCGTACCAGATAGTGGAGATTCAAGTTCTTCGTTGGTTAAGGTAACTCTTTCTGGAAGACCATTCGCTTCCTCGTTTTTAATTACTGTAAGATTAGCAGTTTTAGGCATAATATTAAGTTTTAATGAACAATGTTAGGTTTATATGCACCAATATGGGTGCATATATATGATAATACACCGATGGGCTATTTTGTCAATAGCTTGCGTATTTCTTCTAGTATTATTACGCTTCCTGCTATTCCGAACGCAAACAGCCAATCTTTCCACCCCAGTGGTACTGTTTCAAAGATAAAACCAAACCGGGGGGTATAGACAATCATAACCTGAAGCCCAACAACCAGCAGTGTTGCCCCAATGAGCCAGGGATTGGTAAACGGACTTTGTTTCAAAACAGATAGTTTGTCTGAACGACTCCCCCATGCAATAAAAATTTGAAATGCCACAAGCGTTGTCAGGACCATCGTAGTCGCAAGAATAGGGTTGTGAGCTTCGTACCACATATATACCAGGAACGTTCCAGCGGTCGCCACAACGGCTGTGATGATGATACGTATCGCAAGCGCGCGGTCTATTAGATTCTTGGTCCTAGAGAAAGCTCGTGACAGTAGATTTTTCATACGTGGTTCCAGTGCCAACGGCAGAACCAAAATACTATCAGTGACTAGATTCAACCAAATAATTTGCACGGGCTCCAACGGTAGAGGCAACGTCAAAAATATTGCCAATGTAACAACCATCATTTCGGCGATGTTTGCAGCAATCAAGTTATATAGAATTTTCTTGATGGAAAGATAAATGTTACGCCCCTCTTTGACAGCTTCGGCGATATTTCCAAAGTTATCATCCAGCAATATAATATCGCTAGAGTCTTTGGCTGCATCTGTTCCGATAACCCCCATTGCAACTCCTAAATCAGCAGAGACCAATGATGGTACGTCGTTTACCCCATCACCTGTCATAGCTATGACTTCTTTTCTTTGCTTAAAGGCGTTGATTATTCTGAGCTTGTGTTCTGGTGCTACGCGAGCAAATACCGTCACCGTATCCACCGCCACTGACAACTCTTGATTCCCCATGGCGTCTATTTCTGTTCCTGTAATTATTTTGTCGCCATCATTATAAATTCCAGCTTCTTTTGCTATCGCCTGTGCGGTTCGCGCATGGTCTCCTGTTATCATTACAACTCGGATATTTGCACTGCGAACTTTTTCCAGTGACTTGTGAATATCGACGCGCAGGGCATCTTTCATCCCAACCATCCCTACAAAAGTCATGTTTTTTATATCATCATTTGTAATGGATTCCGAGTCATGGTTTTTTGTTGTTATTCCAATAACACGCAGACCTTTGTCTGTCATAGTTCTCATTGTTTCTATTATTTTCTCTCTTTCGGTCTTGCTCATTTCCCTTTCACCATCCGGTCCATATATCTGGGTAGATTTTTCCAGCAAAACGCCCAAAGCCCCCGTTGCAATAACCGTGTACCCACCTTTGTCTCGATGATTATTTGCGTAATATTTTATTTTGTAATCAAAAGGAATCTCGGCAACAATCGGTAAATCCTGTTTTGTTTTTTCTTTGGTCCAGCCAAGTTTTTGCCCCGCAATATACATAGCGGCTTCGGTTGGGTCACCAGCTATCGTGTATGTTTCGTCTGAATTTTTAAATATCTCTGCGTTTGCAGATGTGGTCAATATTTTACCAAGATACTGTATTGAATTTTCAGGAGACACAAGATTCCCTCTCTCATCTTTTATTTCCCCGGTATCTTCGTACCCAACACCAGCAACAGAATAAATTTTGTTATTAAAAAATATTTTCTGTACCACCAGCTCGTTTCTGGTCAGCGTTCCAGTTTTATCAACCGCTAAAACTTTCGCCTGACCCAGAGCCTCGACAGCTTGCAATCTTTTTACGAGAACATTTTGTTTTGCCATGCGTCGTACACCGTTTGCTAAAACCAAAGTCAAAACAATAGGCAATCCCTCGGGGATTACTGCAACAACCAAAGATGCCGTAACGAGAAACATATCCCGCACGTTTGAACCCAGGCCAACACCGACTGCAAATATTATTATCGAAGCAATAAAAACAACCAACACTATGTTTTTTGCTAGTTTTGCAATATCACGTTTCAGCGGTATGTCTGTGTCTATGTTTTGTATTTTTTGTGATATTTTACCAATTTCAGTGTGTATTCCTGTTGCAACCACAACAGCAATTCCAGAACCGCGAACAGCTGTGGTGCCCCGAAACACCATGTTACTCTGGTCACCCGTTACAATATTTTTTCCAGATATAGATTCGGTAGTTTTCTGTACTGATTGTGACTCTCCTGTCAGAATTGCTTCGTCTATTGTTAAATTTTTACTCTCGATTACCCTGGCATCTGATGGTATTTTGGTTCCTTCGCGGATAACTATTATGTCTCCTGGAACAAGGTCGCTACTGGGTATGATAATTCGTTCTCCATTCCGCACCACCAAGGTTTCTTTTTTGGTGAATTTTTGTAACGCCAATAATGCGCTTTGCGCGCGACCCTCTTGGAAAGCTCCAATGATCGCATTGAAAACAAGAACAAAAGCAATAACTGCACCATTTATGTATTCCCCAAGCCCAAAAACAATAACCGTAATTATCATCAACACATAAATCAAAGGGCTTTGAAATTGGTGTAGTATAATTTTGAAAAATGAATCAAGTTTAGCATCGGGGAGTTTATTCGGGCCAAATTGTTTGGTGCGTAATAAAACTTCGTCTGACGACAACCCAGACAAACTGGTCTCCATTCGCTCCAGTGTTGTATCGCAGGACTCGTTATACCAATTAGTTTCTGTTGGTTCATTCATGCTTCTTATTGTATCAAAGAAAAAACCATTCAACTTGTTGAATGGTTTTTTATGAACTAGGTCCGTCTCCCTTTGAGAGGAATCGTTTAATCGCTTTGTGGAGAGGTAAAATAGATAAATAAAATTTCAAATCAATCAGTTGACGCATCCACCAGGCAATTCGTCCATAAATGGTTATTTTCCCGATATGCAAAATAGCCCATCCTGGTCCAATGGGGATATCGTAACCAATCTTTTTTGGTTCATATTTTATCAGGCTTTCGTCTGTGATATCGCGAATAATATTTCTGGCAATAAATTTACCATCATAAATGGCAGTCTGTGCCAGCCCGGCATATTTTGTGTTGGCAGCATCACCCCCAACAAAAATATTATCGTCGCCACATCGTGTCATCAAGTGTTCATCGACGTCGACTCGGCCATTTTCAGCCAACGGAAAACATTCCAAATCTTTGTACAGAGTGTTAACAATATTTCCTGCGGTCCAAATAACTGTTTGTGCTCCAATTTTCATGTCTTGCAAAAACACCGTCCAGGATTCTTTTTTAATTAAACGTCTATTTAAAAATAAATTAACACCTAGCACACGCAATCGTTTTTCTGCTCGGTGGGATATTTTCTCTGGCATGGTACCCAAGACTCGGTTATTGGACTCGATCAGGCTGATAGAAATAAATGATGGATCAACAGCGTGTGTTTTTGCGACACTGCGTGCGTATAGTTCGATTTCTCCCGCAAGCTCGACACCACTGGCTCCAGCGCCGACAATAACAAAATGAAATGCGATTAACTGCTCTTCTTTGCTGGAATCCTTGTGATCTAAAAATATACGCTGTATTCTGTCTCGTAATTCGACGGCTCCATGTATAGATCTAAAATGAAACGATAGTTCCTCTAGTTCGCTAATATTATAATAAGTCGGTTGGCTACCCAACGCAACAATCATGTAATCACATTTGTATCTTGAACCACTGGCCCCCAAAGCTGTTCGAGCTGGAGTGTCAATATCTATAATGGCGTCGGTTATTATTTCTACATCATATCCACTGAATATCTCGTCCAAGCGAACACAGGCCTGCAGTGGTGATGACCCAGTAGCTACGCGGTACATGGCTGGATAATATTCAAAATAATCATTCTTGCTAACTATTCTGATTACAGTGTTGTCTGGAATTAAGCCATATTTTTTTGCCCTGGCAAGGTCCAGTCCAGCACGTATTCCGGTAAACCCAGCACCTATAATCGTAATATTTTTTGCACTCATGCTATAAATTATAGCACCTTTCCCCACTTATGGGTCTGTTATTTGATGTATACTATTATTTGTAATAAATGTACGTCTCGTACGTCATATACCTATGAATCAAGAGCAAAAAATACAACAAGATTTTCTTACTGCATATGACGAATATAACGATGCGATTTTCCGTTTCGTCATAACAAAAACACGTAATCGCGACCTTGCTCTTGATATTGTTCAAGATACATTCACAAAAACATGGGAATATCTCCAATCTGGAAAAACGATTGATAATATTCGTGCTTTTTTATACAAGGTCGCACGAAATTTAATCATTGATAATTCTCGCAAGAAAACTGCAACTTCTCTGGAAAATATCCTGGAACAAGGCATCGATTTTGGCGAAGACAAAACAGATCGTTGGGTTGACACCTTGGACGGCAAACAAGCCGTTCTGGCTCTGGAAAAATTGGACGAGAAATACCGTGATGTTTTGATTATGCGTTTTGTGGAATCAATGGAGATTAGCGACATCGCTGATATCTTGGATGAAAGTGAAAATAATATTTCAGTCCGAATCCACCGCGCATTAAAACAAGCCCGTGAATTATTAGAACAATAAAAATTTTATGAATACACCAGAAAACAATTTCATCAAAATAATGCAATCAATACGGATGACTGTCGACGAAAAGACAACAATTCGTGACCGATTAGAACAATTAGCCCTGAATCCTGGTCAGGTTTCTTCTCCGTACAGTATTCCATCACGATTCTCTGGGTTACTGCGAACGGTCGGGTACAGTTTTGCTGCGATTGTTTTGGTTGTTGGAACAGGATTTGGAATCGTTACAGCTTCTGCTGATTCTCTGCCTGGTGATTCTCTTTATGCAATTAAATTGGGTGTAGAAAATGTTCAATCTGCATTTAAACGTACATCCGCCGAAAAGGGTGAATTCGAAGCAACTCGAGTCACAAAACGACTGGGCGAAGCTTCACAGCTTGCGATTCAGAATAAACTAGATGATGGACGACAGGAAATTTTGTCTGTTCAAATTGCAAAACACACAGAATCTGCAACTCGCGAAGTAAGCAAGCTGGCGGTTCTGGAGCCAGAACGAGCACAAAAACTTTCTTCAAAAATACAATCATCTGTAACTTCAAAAAACGAGGTTCTTAAAATTGTACAAGATAGAACAAACTCTATTGACGAAACTTCTTCTTTTGCAACTGCGATAAATGCTTCTATTGTTGAATTAGCTATTCTTTCTGGGGATACGATTGATGATGTCCCTGGGAAAATACTGGTTTCTGTAATATCAGAAGCGTCAGAAACAAATGAAAATATAATCACAATGGAAATAATCGACAATATACGTTCTGAAATAGAAGAACTACAAGCAAAAATAAAAAATACATCTTATAGTCTTCCGGCCTCACGATTTTTCTTTGTTGAAATAGATTCACGCGCAACATTGATCCAGGAAAACATTGCCGAGGCAGACTTGGCTCTTTTGGGGAAAGATTTAGAAACAGCATATAAATTATATAAAGATGCCGAACAATCTCTTGCAGAGGTATTCGATTTGTTAAGCCTAGAAGACGATGCAAAAGACCTTATCAAGCAGGAACTTTCGGACACAGAGCAAACACTAAAAGAAGTATCAGACGAATTAGATTCTTTTGATGATGAATTTCCATTATTGGACACAACAACTACTGTATCTGGGATAAGCACAACTACTGTCAGTCTTGATATTACAGATATTTCTGCTTAATAATTTATATTTATTTGTACCAGGCTATTCTAGTATTTCAATTTCATCTACAATTGCATCTGGTTTGTTTTCATCTGAAATTGAGGTTTCCTGAAACAGAACAACTGCAATAGTCCCAATTCCACCAAAACCAAATACAACAAAAAGCCACAACCACCATCGGTTGTGTTTTTTTGTTGTTGGCTCGGTAGTGTTGATGGGTTCCATGGATCGAGTCGTTGTTGTGGTAAATATTTTATCCACCGCAACAATCAACGAGGCTTGTTGGGTTGTATTTTTAGGTTGTTTTGGTTTTGCTGTTGGTGTGTTTTTCTGAGGGGCTACTGTGGCAAATTGTTGTATTGGTTTGTCTGTGTGTTCATCAACAATGTTGCCAGATGGATTGTAAAGGGCTACAAGCGAAGTCTCGGGTGTAAAACCAGCCACGTCGCCGTCAATTATGAAAGAGCCTCTTTCTGGAATATACGAATAATTTGGAATAGAAAAAACTGGCACATTATCAAACCACACATACCAATCTGAAATATCGACCGTATAATTTCCTGTATTTTTCAAGGTAATTATTTGCTTTTGTTTATCAAGGCCAAGGTTTATCACTTGGTCTGTAACTTTTATAGAAAAATATTCTTGTATTACTGGTTTACCATAACGTGTGTCTGAATACACAATAGTTCCATTGTATTCTCCGACATGTTTGTACGTATGCTCAAACATTTGCCTGTCGGTGCTGTTGTAAACTGTTCCGTCTCCCATATTCCAAACAAAATACCCGGTGTATCTATCTGATTCTCCGTATCGCAATGTTGTAATTTTAAAATTTCCAGGATTTCCTACTGGCAATGACGTTGATATTTCCATGTCAAAATCCCATGTTGGTTTGGGTGGCAAGGTTTTTTCATTATTGGACGACGCATCAGAATTAAGAGAAGTTTTGTCTGGTGCTGGTGTTGATGTAATAGATGGTTCTCCGGGGGTTGGCAGAGCTGTTATCCATGACCCATGTGATAGTTGCATTGTTTCTTTTGTTTTGCTATCCCCCGCCAACCATCCGTCCGAGGCATTGACTCTGTCTTGTTCATTTCCGGAATTATCATACAGTCGTAGGTTCTCACCGTTATTTGATAATGCTCCGGTATATATAAACAAAGATTTAGCTGGGGAACTTTCTTCGTCTGTTCGCTCTAAAACACCATAACCGCCAGCAGAAATAATAACTGGAATTATGTTACCTTCGCCATCTTTTTTTATTATTGTAATTTTTGGTGAACCATCAGTTGCTTCTAATTTCCACCCAGTCAAATCAACAGCTTCTGTACCATCATTATATAGTTCTATCCATTCATCATTGGACGATGTTTCTGTTCCCATCCATGCAATTTCACTTATTCGCACATCGGCAAAAACTGGAACGCTGATTCCAGCAATAAACACAAATATAAAAACTTTGTAAAAATTATTCCAATACACGGCGTAATATATCTTCGGGGATTTCCTTTGTCGAGTGACTCATAAATTCATCATTCTGAGATTTCGTTGTGTTGTAAGTAGGTATGCTGTTTTTATTTTCGCTTGGTGTCATGGTTTTCTGCGTCGTTGGTTTTGCAGATTCTTTGTTTTTGTTGGCCTCTACTGCGCGAGCCAAAGCCACCTGCAAAGCAGACTTGGTATCACGAGAGGCTGATTTTGTATCAATCTTTTTCGTTGGGATTTCTTTTTTGGCAAGGTCTTTTAGGGAAATGGTTGGGCTAGGAGTTTTTTCGGCTAATTTAATTTCCCCTCTTTCTTCTGGTTTTTTGGTGTCAGGTGCCACTTTTTTAATATTTGAACTATCTTTTTTATCCAAATCATTTAACAATCCCTGCAAAGACTGCGGTGCCCTGGGTTCTGCAGGTTTTTTTACACCAACAGAAGGGGTTATTTTGGGTTTTGGTGATGCGGCTTTATTTGTAAAAGTTTTTGGTACTATTTTAGGAGGTGCTGGCGGAACAGGTGGTGTTGGTACAGAAATAGGGGCTCTTGCAACAGGGGCTACAGGAGGCGCTACCGAACGAGGTACGGGTTTACGAACAACAGCTGTTGGTGTTGGCCTAGCAGGCTGTGCCGGCTTAACAAATGCAGGCTTCGATGTGGCTGGTGCTTTGGTTGTGTGGCTCTGAGAGCTTTCCGCCTGGTTTGCTTTTTGTAGATACTCTTTTGCTTTCTTTTGGACATCGCCTTCCCCGCGGAGGGTTTTACCTGATTCTTTGTCGACCCAATTTCCACCACCCGCCAAAATTTCCATTTTTCGCTTCTCCAAAAAATCCCCATATTCTACAGTTTTTTGACTAGGTATCGGAATGTACCATTCTTTGATTCCAGCCTCTACTTCGGCTCTGGATTTAGTATATTTGGCTCGGCTGGCGTCTATTACATTTTGTTCATTTGATATTTCTGGTTTTGTAATTGGTGGCAATGCGCGAGCTGAAAATGGTTTGGACCCAACACCATCAATCATCAATCGTAGATACATTTGATATTTTCCAATATTAACAATGTCGTCCTGTGTAAACACTGGGACAAATTCACGTTCAAATAGCTCGGCATCCTCGGGACCAACGCGGAACACCACCATGGACCCTACATTCCCAACAATAGCATCGCGAACGGTGTCTGGCATCTGCGAAACATATTGGTGTGCAACAATTAGATTTAATTTGTATTTACGAGCTTCTGACAAAATATCCGCGAATGAATCATTGGCAAAGTTTTGGAACTCATCCACGTATAAATTAAAGGCTGGCAATTTTAGCAATTGTGACCTTTCTGTATCTGCGCGACTCATGGCTGATAGATACAATTTTGTAATAAGCATAGACCCAATCAATGCCGAGTTTTGTGAGCCTAGTTTTCCCTTGGATAGGTTCACCATCAAAATTTTCTTGCCGTCTATTACCTCGCGCAAATCAAAACTAGATTTTGGTTGACCAACCATATTTCGAATGATTGGTGATGTGGTAAATTGTCCAATTTTATTTTGGATAGCAGATGATGCTTCGCTGGCGAATTTTTCTGTCCATGAACCAAATTCATCAACCCAAAATGCCTTTACAGACTCATCTGTTAGGTTGTCTACGACTTTTTTACGGTATTCTTTGTCGGATAACATGCGGTTAATACCCAGCAACGTTGAATCTGGATATTCCAACAATGCCAACAATGCGTTTCCTAGAATATATTCCATACGTGCTGAAAATGCATCTGGCCATATTTTTTTAAAGGCCTCTAGTAGTCCGTTAGAAACCAACGAACGTTTATCTGGGTCTACGTCTTCCATGACGTTGAATGAAATCGGATGATCAGCATCAAACGGTGCAAAATAAATTACATCATCGATACGGTCATCTGGTATATAGTCCAGCAAGGCTTCGACGGATGCCCCATGTGGATCAAAAAAAGCTAACCCCTCGCCACGCATTATGTCTTGGACCGCCATATTTTCCAGGAATGTAGATTTTCCCATTCCTGTCTTTCCGATTACATACATGTGTTTTGTTCGGTCTTCGGCTTTGATACCAAAACGAGCACGTTTACCGCGAAAATCTGTCTCCCCCATGTATGTTATGTCTTGTCTGATATCCATATTTATAGTTATAAACATTATACGACATAATGTGATAACTGGTATGGTTATACTTGTGTATATGAAAAAATTATTAGAGATGGATGGTAAAATTATGACAAACGTCGTCTCCACTCGAACGAAACCAGTGCTGACGTAACAGACGCGTTCAACGACTCTACACCTTCGGCTAGTGGCACATTAACATGGAAATCACAATTCTTCAAAGCCAGTTCGCTGACTCCCTCGCCCTCGCTACCAATCAAAAATGCCATGGGACCTTTCATGTCAATATCCCAAATAGACTGCTTGCCTCGTGTATCCAGTCCGGCAACCCAGAATTTGTTTTGTTGCAATTGTTTAATGGATTCAGTTATGTTTCCAACTTGAATAATTGGAACCAATCCCAATGTACCTGCAGATGTTTTAAAAGTTGTTGGATTGGCTGGTGCCTGGTTTGATCCATCCACCAAGATTGCGCTGATACCTGCTGCAGTAGCGCTGCGTATGATAGCCCCAAAGTTATGAACATCAGTAATGTGGTCCAATATCAAAACAGCCATGTCTGATTCTGGATCTATTTTACCTAGCCATTCGCGAAAATTAGTATATTCAAAGTTCCAAACGATGCTAGCAACGATACCCTGGTGGTTTACCTCGTCACTGACATAACGTTTGATTTCTTTTTCTGAAACTGTCTGAAATGGGATACCATGTTTGCCGGCAGCTGCCCGCAATTCGGACAAGTCTATGTCTTTGATGGTATTTTTAACAAAAATTATTTTTACGTCTTTTGGGCTGCGTTCGATAAAGTCTGCCACTGGGTGACGTCCAAAAATGTATGTTGGTTTAAGTTTCTTCATAATACTTGACAGGATAGCATATTCGAGGGATTTTGCAATGAAAAACCCCGGAATGTATTATTCTTCGACAGGATCGGTCACAAATATTTTCTTATAGAAAATTTCGCGACCCCGGCTTGGCTGTGGCCATGTGTGACAGGAATCGGTCACTCTCGTTACACTCCATTGACCTCCACTCGGCGGTTCGCCCTCGTTGCACTCGGCCGGCTTCGCACCGCCTCGGTTCGATTCCTGGCGTAGGTAAATAAATTTACCTGCTTCTTCGTCCAGCATAAACACAAAATCCCACAGCAATAAAGCTGTGGGATTTTGTGTTTTGTGGACTCGACAGGAATCGAACCTGCGACCTCCTCAGTGCAAATGAGGCGCTCTAGCCAACTGAGCTACGAGCCCATGGAGCCTCGTCCTTGCGAAAGAGACTCTTTTCTATGTTTGTTTTTTAACAAACATAGATATGATTTTTGATATGCTGTATTCTGTGTCAAGCACTAGCGCACCAAGTGGTTTGCTAGGACACACACAAGATATCAAAAAAGATAAAGAAGAACAATCAGAGAGATTATACATTATTTATCATATAGCGCAACGTCAATGAGGTGGTGGATAAGCTCGCGCATGGTTCCACCAACGGCTTTGATTGCGGCTGGGACTATGGAATGTTTGGTCAATCCCGGGATACTATTTACCTCGAGGAAATACAGCTTGCCTGTTTTGGTCAAAATAAAATCTGAACGAGAAATATGACGCATTCCACAGGCGGTGTGGATTTTTTGAACGGCTTGATAGATTTGGTTTTTTATTGCCAATGGAGCATCGAATGTGGTTATTCTGGCACCACCGACGCTGTATTTCTGTTCATAGTCGTACCAGCGACCTTGCGGGGTGTCAGCTTGCATTATTTGCATTGGATAGTGAACATTCCCGCGGAACCCACCAACAATACCTGATGAAATTTCGGTACCTGCAATGTATTCTTCGATTATCATATCATCTCGTTTATCCCAGTTCTCCAAAGCTTCCTCGAGTTGAGGCAAACTGCGCGCCAACACAATCCCCAGCGACGAGCCACCATTTCTGGGTTTGACAACCCATGGGGCTGGCATAGCGCGAAATATTTGCGCTGTTAATACCGAGGCTGGTTTGTCTGTTGTTCGTGAAATTAATATATCGCGAGGGGT
>JAOULM010000031.1 GCA_029882015.1 Candidatus Nomurabacteria bacterium | reverse complement strand
TTCTGTACGGTGTGTTTTGTCGTGTATTTATCCAAGGTCCTGCGTGCATGCAACGGCATAGACCCAATATATTTTACACCCAATTTGCCAGCGATTTGTGCCAGCGTGCCATCCTCGCCATAATTCCCATGGACAATCGGCAACATCACATCTATATCTATCAATGCATGTTCCGGAGTCGTCTCGATTCCCTCTCGGTGCCATATCCCACTCGGGTTGATAACAATATCTATCACATCATAGGTGTCGTTATCGATATGCTCTAGAACATGACCACCACTGGCCAAGGAAACATGATATTCATCACTGGGTCCACCACGGACAATTGCAACTTTGGGTTTGGTCATGGTTTTATTATAGCATTGACAAAATGTAGATATTCCACTAACTTTATTTTTTATAATTTATTTTAAATTTTTACGTCGTAGATTTTTGTGATAATTGATTGCAAAACGATGTGCCTCGGCGTTGGATAGTAAAATCTCGCGCTCGTTTTGTTCGCGATATTTTTTTAATCCTAATATTTCGCGTGCACGATGTTTGTCGTCTTTGACCACAGAGACCACCGGTATTTCTATTCCCATTTCACGTAATGTTTTTTCAGCGCGATTTTTCTGTGCCTTGCCACCATCGACAACAATCAACTGCGGGTATGACCATTCAGGATGCTCAAATCGACGCTGGATAATTTCTGCCAGGTTCAATGTATCATTTGCTTTCTCACTGCCCTCTCCGCGGATTTTAAATTTTCGATATTCATTTGGTTCTGGTTGTCCATTTTCCACAACGGTCATTACCCCAACAGTATTTTGTCCTGACATGTGGGCAATATCGTACGATTCAATACGGAAATTTTTGGTTGAAATATATTCAGTTTTAATTAGCGAAACATCATGAATATGTTGCAGGGCAAAGATTTGTTTTTTTATTATGTTTGCCTGTTCGAATTTCAAATCTTTGGCCTGTTTTTTCATTTGTCGTTCCAGATCGGTGACGATGGCTTTCTTTTTCCCCTCGAAAAATAATTTTATGTGTTTGATGGTTTTTGCATATTCTAATTTTGCCGTAGCGCTGGCAACATCTGGTGACAATCCCAGTAATTGATAGAAACGTTCCTGGTTTGTTTGACCTGCCTTTTTGTCTCGAAATGGGAAAATTTTACGAATAATCCGCAAAGCCTCGCGCAGTTGGTCACCATTGGTGAATGGACCAAAGGTGTGTTTAGTTTTGAAATCTAATGTTCCCTGGCGTAATAATTCGCGTTCACGCACGGTAAAAACACGGGGGAAATCCTCGTCAGTTATGACTACATAGTTGTAGCTTTTGTTGTCTTTGTCCCGAGTATTGTATTCTGGTTGGTGTTTTTTGATCAGCTGGGATTCTAATAGTAACGCTTCCAAGACAGAATCTGTTTCCTGCCAGGTTATGGTGTTTGCCTGGTCTATCATTTTGGTAATCTTGGGACCACGGGTTGTGGCGATATCACCACTGAAGTAGCTGCGCACGCGGTCGTGCAGGCTGGTTGCCTTGCCTATATATAGCACGTGTCCCTGCTCCCCTATGTAGGGGAGCTGTCGAGTGGAACGAGACTGAGGGGTATCTGAATTATTATCTTGGTCTATAGTGTCTATACCCCTCCGCCCTTCGTCGCCACCTCCCCTCATCTGAGGGGAGGCTGACACTTGAACTTTCTCTGCAAAGAAATAAACCCCCGGACCATCAGGTAAATCAAATTTTTCAAAATCTTGACTATTCATATAGTACATAGTACTGTTTTAGTAAACAAAATCAAATAAGATGAATGACAAAAAACCACTAATTAAGATCTTTATTTCGTTGGGGTGTATGAATGGACCAAAAGAGCCTCAAAAAGTCGACCAATCACACGGGTATAACTCAGATCATGAAAGACCCACAATAGAGTCACTTTGCTCTATGATTGCACAGCAATGCGAACCACGAGCAAATTTTGAATTTTTTATCCATCATTTGGCTAAGCTTGTTGAAAATAATAGTTTAGTTAATTATGAGATGGAACTTATTGGGCAGTCAGATTTCTACGTAATGGATATAGCTAGTATTATTTCAATTGATGGGCCTTATCCTGGTTTTGCTGATTCATTACCCAAAAAGTTAATAGCATACGACTTAAAAGGAGTTGATGAGAAAGCTTTAGAGGTTTTTTCTAAATTATATTGGAATTCAAATCTTGAGCATAAACATGGATGGTGGATTCCAAAAAAGAAATCTAACTTCAAGGACTTTCTTGATTTTATAAGTTATATAGTGACTGATAAAATGGTAGGTAAAACTATTACCGAAAAGACTAAACTTGTTGAGGTTTAAAAAAAGCCGTGGGAATTTATTCCACGGCTTTTTTATTTACCCCGTCACTCGCGAGTGACGGGGTTTACACAACGTCAAACGTGGTTACACAATTTTAATCACATCACTAATCGTGACGGCAATCATGAGAACCACGAGCAGTCCGAATCCAACCAGATTCATTATGTTGGCGACTTTGGGTTTAATAGCCGAGCCTTTTATTTTTTCAATAATAATAAACAAAATCCTACCACCATCTAATGCTGGGAATGGAATCATATTAAGAACCGCCAAGTTTAATGAAATCAACGCCGTCAACGTTAACAAATATGCAAACCCCAAGGCACTAGCATCACCGACGACCCCAACCAAACCAATAGGCCCTGTTAGCTCTGTAATATCACCATTACCGGTGAATGCATCCACTATCAATGTTCCAAAAGCAACAAAAACGCTTTTTGTCATAATTACCGCCTCGCGCAATCCATTTGCTATTCCTCGAAAAAAACCAACATGAACCAATCCGATAGTGCTTACAGATGTTCCTATTACATCTCGTCCTATTTTTGAATTAAATTCTGGTTCGACAACAACAGTTACTTGTTCACCTTTTCGCGTTACTATAATTTCATTTTGCCCCTCTGATATTGCAGATATAAATTCATCAGCAAATACAACTGGGACACCATCAACAGACACAACAGAATCTCCAATTTTTATTCCAGATTGTTCAGCTGGTGAATCTGGAATGACCTCGGAAACTACTACTTTTTGGTCTGAAATTGTACCGTGCTTTATTTCTCCGTCTATTATAGACGGAATCCCAATCATAAACGCAACAGATAATGCAAACCATCCCAAAATGAAATTCATGAACACACCAGCCAACATAACAACCACCTGTTGCCAGCGTGGTTTATTTGCCATGTTGCGTGAATCTTTTTTATTTTCTGATGGATCAACTACGCCTTCGCCTGGGTCCTCTCCGTGGATGGAAACATATCCGCCAAAAGGAATAGCGTTTAGTTTATAAGTCGTTTCTCCACGTTTCCATTTTGCCAGCGTCGGAGGAAATCCAATGGCAAATGAATCCACGCGCATGCCAAAAATCTTGGCCATAATAAAATGCCCCAATTCATGAACAAAAATCAAAACCGCAAGGATGAGTATGAAAATAATAATAGCCATAGATTAAACGGACATTATATCAGATTCTTTTTTATTAAAAATTTCCTCGAGGTTGTTATTGGCGTTGTCTATTTTTTTCTGCAAGTCTTCCTCGTGTCGTTTTCGATCGTCTTCGGCAAAGTCACCTGCTTTTTCTTGTTTTTTTATGTCTTCCATTCCGTCAGTACGAATCCCGCGAACAGTAATTCGGCTCTGCTCTAATCTTTCTTTTGCTAATTTTACAATTTGTTTTTTTGATTCCTCGGTCATTATTGGAACACTGGCGCGGACACCTTGGTCATCTACAGCCAATGACAACGGCAACTTTGCCATGATTATAGCTCGTTCTATGTCTTTGATTTGTGATTTATCCCACGGTGCAATGCGCATGGTGCGAGCCTCTTCGACAGTAATAGACGCAATATTTTGGATTGGTTGCATTGCTCCATAGCTTTCTACAAGAACAGAATCCAGCAAGGATGGATTTGCGCGCCCAGTAGAAATAGAGCTGTACTCTTTTTTGAGCCAGTCCGCTGATTCTTGTAATTTTGTTTCAATTGGTGAAAAATTGTATGACATATAATTTCTATTGTACACGAGCCGGCAGGTTCTTCAAATCTAATTTCTCGGGGATATTCATTCCGACAGAATCTAGCAACATTCGGACAGATGAACCGCTGTCGCCCAGATAGTCGCGCGCGCGCTGTAGACTGTTGAATAGCGCCACAGCATTCGTCAGCGCGCGCGCTTTGGGTGCCAACGTTTTTTCCAAGGCATCAACAAACCTATGAGCATCGGCCCGTGATAATGGTTCGGGTTTTTTTGAATCAGCGGCTAATTTTGTCGCGTCAAAACGTTGTTTAAAATTCATTGCCAAATATTCTGACGGCTTCATAAACGGAATATATTTACTGGAAACTGAACCCAGATACACCAGGCGCGATTCAACGGTAGACAACAAATGCTCCCTGTGTTCTATAACCATTAAAACTGCAGTATTTTTTGAAGGCTCTTCTAGAATTTTAAGTAGTGTATTTTGCGAGTCACGTGTGATGCGACGAATAATTATTATATGTAAAATTGGGTCTGCACTACGTCTGGTTATAACATTGCGAAGCTCGTGTGCATCACTGATTAATAAATTTTCAAATCTGTGAACAACTCGGTCTAGATTGTCTGGAATATCATATTCACCTAAAAGAACATCGAGCTCGCCCGCGTCACGACATACACCATCAACACACCATGCGTGATGTGTAAATTTGTTATCTGTAAAAATCTGCATAAAATTACATTTTGGAAAGAATAGCTTTTTGATACGTTTCCAAGTGATCCAAAGCAACCCCAGTCCCCTTTACAACACAATATAATGGTTGCTCTGCAAGTTTTGATTTCACACCTGTTCGTCTATAAACCAATTCTGGTAAATCTCGCAACTGTGATGACCCACCTGTCATAATAATTCCATTATCAATAATATCGCTAGATAATTCCGGTGGAGTTTCTTGCAAGACGTCTTTTATGGCTTGGACCATTTTGTTTAAAACAGAATCCAAGGCGTCCACAATTTCATTTGTTGTAATTTCGACAGATCGTGGCAAACCAGTTACGTAATCTCGTCCTTTTACAGTTGTTGTCAGTTCGTCTTCGGTCTCTCGTTTTACAGCACCACCAACTGCTATTTTTAAAATTTCCGCGGTTTTGTCTCCAATCGCAAGATTATGCTTTTTCTTTATATAGTCAGCAATGGCATAATCTATTTTGTTTCCCGCAACCTTGACCGAAGTACAAGCCACAATCCCTCCTAGCGAGATAACGGCAACATCGGTTGTTCCACCGCCAATATCAACAACCATATTCCCCTGTGCTTTGTGGATTGGTATACCGGCCCCTATGGCTGCCAAAATAGGCTCTTTTACAACAACCGCGCTTTTTGCCCCGGCACGTAGAGCGGCTTCAACAACGGCGCGTCGTTCTGTGCTGGTGACGCCTGCAGGGACAGAGATCATTACATTGGGCTTCCATACGCTCCATTTACCCAAAGATTTGTTCATATAGTAGCGCAACATTGCCTCGGTCACGCGATAATCCGCTATCACACCGTCTTTCATTGGTCTGTACGCACGAATCTCGCCGGGGGTACGCCCAATCATCTCTTTTGCCTCAAGTCCAATCGCCATAACCTTGTTGTCATGCTCTGAAATAGCTACCACTGATGGCTCATTAAGTACAATTCCACGTTCCGGTACATACACCAATGTATTGGCGGTTCCAAGGTCAATTCCCAATTTTCGTGAAAAAATATTCATATTACAGCTTTAAACTGGATGGATTATAGCATTTTGGGATAGCGGGGTAAATAAAAAATCGCCAGGCATACTAGCCAGTGACGATTTAAAATTAATATTTTTTAATGATTAAAACATAATTTTTCTTCTCTTATATAAATAAGAGTTTTTTCATATATATTTAACTCAAAAAAAACCCTACCATAATGTGGTCTGTCTTCGTAGGCAACAAAAATATTCACATTCCCTTGTCTTTTTGTTATAGGGGTAAAAATATGGAATCCATATCCACCGCCAATATGAATTTTTAGTTTCGGCAATGCCACAACCTCTTCTAGCTCATGCAATCTTACTCCATATTCACATATAGCCATTAAATTTTCAAAATTATTTTCCTCTATTAGGGTGTATTTCCCTCCTATTTTTAATTCCATACAATATCCCTCCTTTTTATTAAAATTACTATTTCCTTACACACTAGCAATATTTCAGATATACTACAAGTCATGTACCTCATCGAAGTTATTCCAATTCAATCTGGAACGAAAAAACCCCTCACCTATTACTCAAAAGCCCAATTATTGCGTGGAGCTTTGGTGGAAATCGAGATTCGCTCCAAAAAAACTACGGGAATTGTTGCGTCGGTGCAACCAGCCAGTTCAGCTCGGTCAAACCTGCGGACTTCGTCATATCAAATAAAGAAAATCTCTAAAATAATCCAGGAACGCCCTGTGGCTCTGCATATATTAACCGTGGCAGAATCAGTATCTGACAAAACCTTGGCTCCTGCTTCTAAAATATTGGAAAAATTAGTTCCAGAATGGACGTGGTCCAGCGACCATTATCTGAACAATTATAAACCCGACACAGATAGTGACGAGCTACTTTATGAATATCTAGTGTTCCAAGCCCCACAAAAAGAACGTATGACATATTACCGAACAATGGTTCGCGAAATGTTAGCAAAGAAAAAGACCCTTTTGATTGTTGTGCCGACCTATGCCCACATAGAAAGATATTATTCGTTCTTGGAAAAAGGTGTTGGTAACAGAATTATACAACTTCACGGAAAACTTACTCAGAAAAAAATAACCGAGGCGTACACCAAACTTAAAAAAGACACCGGCTGGATTGTTCTGGCAACACCGTCGATGTCCATGTATCCGCTACCATCATTGGGTAAGATATTATTAGACACGGAATCTCATTCTACATATCACACAATGGCAAGGCCTTTTTTGGATTTGCGTTACGTGTTTCAATCTCGTGCAATGTATCAAAACATACCTATAATTTTCGCAGGCTCATTCGTTTCTTTGTCTCATCACCTATCACTAGAAGATGGAACAGCACGCGCCCTCAGACCTGTTATTTCTCGTGTTGAATTCCCACACAGCATAGAACGTGTCATCCCAGGAGATCCGGCACAAAAAAAACACCCCCCGGTCAAAAAGAACGATGAATTCATGATGTTGGAAAAACCAATCCATGAAAAATTGAAAAAAATCCGGGAACAAGGAGAAAGTGTATTGGTTTTTGTGTCTCGCAAGGGATTAGCCCCAGTGACAGTTTGCCAAGATTGTCGCAATGTTTTGCGTGCACCAGAAACTGGCGTTCCTTTGGTTTTGATTAAATCCAAGAATGGTCGTAGAAAATTTCGCGACCCAAAAACAGGACAAGAGTACCCAGCAAACACCGTTTGCC
>JAOULM010000008.1 GCA_029882015.1 Candidatus Nomurabacteria bacterium | reverse complement strand
AGCTTGGCGAACAGAGACCGAGTCAGGGTCGTGAAATTTTCTGCAAGAAAATATTCCTGACCGAATCCCTCTACTCACAGTATTACTTTTTATGAAAAAACTTTTAGTATATATACTTTATATAGTTATCATGAGTGCCTCTTTTTTAGCCGCTTATTATTTACCAGTTAGTGCTATTATTAAAAACATTGCCACTGTTCCTGGTATAATTTCTATTATTCTTGTTTTATATAAGTCTTGGAAAGATGAGATGCTTCAAAATAAACAGCAGGATTTTATCCTAGGAACAGCATCACATATGGCTGAAGTTGCATATAATAAGCACGTCAAGTTTTGTGAAGAGTATATAGAAAGAATAGAGAAGGCACGTCAAGAATTGTTTCGTGTCGGGCCGACAAAAAAATCAATAGAAATAGGTCGTGATCTTGTGAATATAAGACAAAGACATTCCCCTTGGCTTACTAAAGATATTGAGAGAGGTCTAAAACCATTTGAAGGGGTTTTAATAGAAATGGGAGCAAAAGAAGGTTTACTTAATTCAGGAGCGCTACCTATCGGGGAAAAAAGAGCAAGGGTTGTAGAAAAAGTCTACAAGTCTTTTGGTTTGGTGTTGGGGCACGATGAGGCGCTAACAGAAGAAGAGGCAGAAGTGAGTATTGATATGGTTATTGAAAAAATTAGAGACGTCCTTGGTATTAATACATTGACAAAGCTAAGGCTCAGAGCGGTGGACTTAGCCCTTGAAAGGTTAAGAAAATAAAAGATATTATTTTAAGCCCTAGGGTTAGAATAATAATAAAAAGGGGGCTTAGCTTTTATTCCCAACGGCTCACGCGTGAGCCGTTGGATTTTTATGTCTTTTTTATTTTCTATAAATCGCACTTGCTGACAGGCCGATGGCGATGGCGTCGATTTCATCATCGATTTTTCCTGTCAGGTCTGCATCGATTAATTTGGGGACCATATTGGCGATGTCATGTTTGGTGGCTTTGCCGTAACCGGTGACGGCGACTTTGATTTCGTTTGGTTTTAATTCCATAACATCCAGTCCATGATTTTTAGCGACTACTGTTATGACCCCCTTGGCTTCGGCAACTGACAGCGCGGTTGTTGTGTTGCGCGCAAAAAACAATGCCTCGATAGCTAGCAGTTCTGGATTGTGTTCCAAGATTACTCGGTCAACCTCGTCACCGATTAATTTCAGGCGATCGGGGAAATCCAGTTTTGCAGATGTTTTGAAACATTCGGAAAACAGCAAAACCTCGCGGCCTGAATCAGACTTGTCAATAACCGCGATTCCAACGCGTTCATATCCAGGGTCTATAGCTAAAATTTTCATAATGACAGTATAACAAAAAACGCCGATTATTCGGCGCTGGTGTAGATGTCTTGGACATCGTCGTTGTCGTGGAGTTGATCAACGATGTCTGTTAGTTTTTCTGAATCCTCATCAGATAATGCGACAGTTGTGTTGGGTTGCCAGACTCCCGCGTGGTCTTTGGTGAAATTCCACGAAACTGAACCTGTGGCTCCGAAACTGGCTCCGGCTTTGGATAGGATGTTTTTGATTTCGGCGCTGGTCCGGTTGTTGTTATCGGTTAGCCCAGTAATAATCATCCCAACACCCGCTGGTCCATATGCCTCGAACATAACAGATTTTGTATCTCCGGCTTCGCTGGCCTTTTTGATGGCGCGGTCGATGTTGTCCTGGGGCATGTTTTCCTTGTGGGCTTTGTCGATAGCAGTTTTCAGCGCTGGGGAATTGACGTCACCATTTGCCAATTTTGCCTCTACCTGAATCAGACGCACCAATTTACCGAACATTTTTGATCGGCGTGCATCTGCTGCTGCTTTTTTCTGTGTTAATTTAGGTCGTGCCATATATAAAAAAGAATAACGAATTAAAGGAAAAGAATCAAGTCTTATAATAATTTTTTCTGCAGGTCTACGGGTACGTCGAACTGCATATGTTCATATGCCTTTGCGGTCGCGACGCGACCACGGGATGTTTTCTCCAGCAGTCCTTGTTGAATCATATAGGGTTCCATGACGTCCTCGATGGTGGACTCTTCCTCGCCTGTGGCGGCTGACAATGTTTTTAGCCCCACAGGTCCACCATTAAATTTATCAATAATCGCAAACAATAATTTACGATCAGATTCATTTAATCCCAATTGATCGATTCCCAATAGCTCGAGAGCCTTGGAAACTGTATCGGTATCAACATCAGATTCATGAACCTGTGCGTAATCACGAACTCGTTTCAAATAATAGTTTGCAGTACGCGGAGTCGATCGGCTACGTGTCGCCATTTTATTTATTGCAACGTCGTTTGGCGCAATCCCCAAGATTTTTGCAGACCGCGCAATGATCTGTGCAATTTCATTGTCGGTATAATATTCTAATCGGTGAACACCGCCAGAAAAACGACTACGCAGTGGCGACGACATCATAGCCAAACGCGTAGTCGCGGCAATCATAGTAAACGGAGGCAGTTCCAGTTGGATAGTTCGGGCGCTGGGCCCCTTGCCGATTATTATATCTAGCACGCCGGATTCCATGGCGGGGTACAGGACCTCTTCGATATTTTTATTCAATCTGTGAATTTCATCGATGAACACAATATCGCCTGGGGATAGGTTGGTCAGAATGCTGGCCAGGTCGCCGACCTTTTCGATGGCGGGACCGCTGGTGATTTTCATTTGGGCGCCAGTTTCGCGCGCAATCAAATGCGCCAAGGTTGTTTTGCCCAACCCTGGTGGTCCATAAAACAAGATGTGTTCTGGTGGGTGATTACGCGCAGATGCTGCGCGGATTAAAATATCCAAGTTTTTCTTGATGGTTTCCTGTCCGATATAATCGTCCCATTTGGTGGGGCGTAATTCATGATCCATGTAGACCTCGGGTTTTTTAGTTTCGTCGCTCATGGTGGTTAGTATAGCATTTTCAGACAAGTTGATAGAAAGTTTGACAGTAGTACGCTGGTGGGTGTATGATGCTTGCGAAGTGAAGTGAAGTGAGGGGAAGTAATATGAGGATGTTGATTTGCCCTGACGGTTATGTTGGGGCTTTTTTTATGGGGTTTTCCAATTTGAAGGTTCAACCTTTAAATTAGGTGATTTATTTAATTACTCTCTCCCCTTGGCAGGGGGAGAGGACGCTTTTAGTTTAGTGGTTATGTTTAGCACCACCCCGCCTTTCAGGCACCCCTCGCTCCGCGAGGAGGGGAGGAAAAACTTGACAGAATAATGAAAATATGCTATACTTGTTTTAAGAGTTACAAATTGGTGTATAATGTTAGCGACCTTGAAATGCGCCTAGCGCTTTTTATTTTCCCCTGATGAATTCCACAATTCACCAGCCGACTAACGCGCCACAGAATAGGAATCTCTTAGCTACCGCCTTCGGGTACATATGGGTTGCGTAAAGGACTCTTCTGGTTTTGCCTTCGGGTAATTGACTGGGGTTCTCCTTGTATTCATCTCCAGACTACTGATGCATGTCAGTAGGGTATCTAAGAGATTCGTGTCCTGTGACGCGTTTTTTTTGTAACATTTAAAATTGAAAAGAATGAAGAAATATAAAATTAAACCTAATTTAGAAATGGTAGTTTCCAGTTTATTTATATTTATTGTAAATATGGGTGCAGTAATATCTATTAATTCATATGACATAAAATATCTTGTTCTGGGTTTTGGAATATCAATAACCTGTTTAATATTAAGTATTATGGGTGGAAGTATTGTTGAAGAAATAGATTGAGATATAGATCATCCAATTTAGAATAAATTTTTAACCTTTTAGTATTAACCACCACGACATTGTCGTGGTGGTTTTTTGTTGCGTCTGTCATTCCGAAGTTTATATTTGTCATACTGAATTTATTTCAGGATGACAGTGGTGGCGATTCTGAATACTTCGTATTACAGAATGACGAATGTAATTCGTCTTCCCGGGCGTAGACCCGGGATCCAGGGGTATGTGTTGCCTTGGTTTGTTATCCTACTGGATCCCGGCTCGTAGGCCGGGAAGACGGAGGAGGTCCAACCTCAAAATTTTATTATTTACCAATACCTTGAATCATCGTTCTAATATTTTGGATTTCATCAGCAACACCCACGCTAGGTTTTTCCATTTGGTGTTTTTCCAGTGCCTCTAAATCAGTCATCAGGTTTTTAACCTCGGTGTGTACGCGATCACGTTCGCTAGGTTGCGCAAATAATTCCTCGGCAGGGGAATTTTCCAATAACAATATAATGGTGTTCTTTATTTTTTTTATTTTATCTGCAATACCTCGACCTGGATTCAATTGTTGGTCTTGTTCCAAGTCTTTTAGGTAATCAACCAGCAAGGTTATTTCGGTTGAGCGGGTTGATGGCGTCAAAGTTATCTGGGCTTTCTTGTTTTCAATTCCTGTGTCTTTGTTTGTTTGTGATGGCTGTTCCGTTGGTTGGCTTTTTTCTTTTTGATTTGGCGCTATTGGAATATCGTCGGGTATCGATAGATCAACTACTTTGGCGATTTCTGACAACGAAGTTACACCAGACAAGATTTTCATAACGCCGTCCTCGGGCATCGTTAGGATGCCTTGGCTGGTTGCGACTTTGGTTATTTCACGCTCGCTGGGGTTTTCTTTCATCAGTTTTTCAATATTGGCATCATTTAAAATTGCTTCGAAAATTCCTATTCGCCCCTTGTACCCTAGACCATTACATTGTTCACATCCGACGGCTTCGTAAATTTCGATTGGTTGGTCGACGGTAACGTTGTATGCCGCCAGATCTTTGCCTGTGTTGTGCGCATATTCCAAAACCCCGCGTAGAATTAATTCTTGTTCTGGGGTCGGCGATGTTTTCTTTTTACAGCTTGGGCATAATTTACGAACCAGTCGTTGTGCTAGCGCAACAGACAATGCCGACCCCATAATTTTTGGGTTTACACCCAAATCCAGCAACCTTGGAATAGCTCCGGCGGCGTTGTTCGTGTGAAGGGTAGACAGAACCAAGTGCCCCGTCAGGGCAGCATTGACCGCAATTTTTGCAGTCTCGGTGTCACGAATTTCCCCGACCATTATTATATCTGGATCCTGACGCAGGGCCGCTCGCAATCCAGCCAAGAAATCATATCCGCGTTCATGCTCAACCTGTGTTTGGCTGATTCCATCCAAGTGATATTCAATGGGGTCTTCGATTGTCATTATTTTGACTTCGGGATTATATATTTTTCGTAATATTGAATATAGCGTTGTTGTCTTACCAGACCCTGTTGGTCCAGTTGTCAGAATCATACCTGTTGGTTTTTTTATTTCGTTTTCCAATACTCGGAATAATTTTGGCTCTATACCTAGTTTGTCAAAACCAACTTTGGTGGCTTCGGGATTGAGGATACGCATAACTATTCCTTCGCCGTATGCACTAGGAACAAGGCTGGTTCGAATTTCGATATTAGAATCTTGATATTTTATTGTAAAACGACCGTCTTGGGCTTCTTCGGTTTGAGATATTTTTAATTCGGAAAGTAATTTTATTCGAGAGTTTATTTTTTTATATGTTGCGTGTGCAATTTCGATTATATCTTGCAGTACGCCATCTTGACGGAAACGAATACGCACGTTTTTTTCATATGGTTCTATGTGTACATCCGAACTACCAGTTGCGATTGCACCACCGAATATTACCTCGAGTATTTTTGAAATTGTATGAGCCCCCTGTTCTGCCATAGCTCGTTCTATTTCAGCTTTTATATCATCATTTATTTTAATTTTTTGAGCTAATTGCTCTAGCGTTTCTGATGAGATTGATAGAAAGCTGTCTGCTTGTGTTGCCATTGTTATGTCTTTGTAGCGTTCCCATGCTTTTTCTAGGCTACGTCTAGACAATAAATAAACAGTGATATTGTAACCTTGTTTTTGTAAGTCGGTGATTATTTCTTTTGCGATTATGTTTTCTGATGACCTGACACCAACTAGTAGATCTTTGCCTGTGATTTTGAAACTAGCTATTTGAGCGCTACGGGCTTTTTCTTCGGGGATAAGTTTCAATGCATCGGTCTCTATTCCAATGCTCTGCAGGTCAATATACGGATGACCAATTTTACCAGCCATCAATTCAACAAAAGACTCTTCCTCGCGAGTTTTAAGCTGTCTAATTTGTTTATTTTGTTGTCCTGCAGAAAATCCAATAGACATATATTATGTTAATAGTATACCGTAGCGTGTCGATAGTTTGGCTGTTTATTACCAGTAGATTTTTTGCGTGAAATGTACATGTGGATATCTTTATTTCCGTACGTTGTACAATTGGCTCATATGATTAAATATAAAACAAACAAAGGGTTTACGCTTATCGAATTATTGGTGGTTATTGCTATTATTGGAATTTTGGCTGGGATGACAATTGTTTCTCTGGGTGGAGCTAGGACAAAGGCAAAGAAAACTGTAGCTATTACGGCTATATCGTCATTGCGAGCTGAAATGGAATTAGTTGCTGATGGTGGTTCATATTCTACTGCTGTTGGGGCAACTTGTGCAGGGGGAACAAACACAAAAGTTGATGAGTTTATAGCCGATGCAAAAGCTCAGATTGGTGGGAATGTTGTGTGTAATGCCACAGATTCAACATGGTCAGCTATCCTAAGAGAAGGACCAACACAGGGATCTGGTGCGGTTGTAACGTGTGCTGATAGTTCTGGGTTCGCAGGGGATACAGTTGGTGGAACTGCCGTAACAACAGGAGGGTCAGCAGATCCATATGCTTGTGCATAATAAAGACATAAAAAATATTTAGTATTTCAAAAACCGCCAATGGCGGTTTTTGTTTTCCCCTGTGTGTTTTGGCTTGGTTTTATTACAATGTATCTATATGCAATTATCACAATCACGAGGTTTTACAATGATAGAATTGCTGGTTGTTGTTGCTATTATGACTATTTTGATGGGGTTAGTATTGTCTAGTTTTGATTTGTCGCGAGAGAGGTCTAGGGATAATAAACGTATCTCGGATTTGCAATTGATTTCTTTGTCGTTGGAACAATACAAAACAAACTGTTTAGAATACCCAAACAGACTTGATGCTTCTGCTAATAACGGCTGTGCGATTGGTATAAATTTTGGGAATTTTATTAATCCTATTCCTGTTGATCCAAAAACAAATGATCCGTACAACTATTTTGTCTACTCGCAAAGCTCAACAAACAGATGTTTGCGTTATCATTTGTGGACAAAGCTAGAGAAAGACCGAGAAATTTCACAAAATGATTCTAATTTTAATTCATCAAACATAATTACCATTCCTTGTACCACTAGTTCTGGTCAGTCACCGATAGATGGAAACATTCCAGAAATTTATGACATACACAGTTCAGACCGATAAATATTTATGAATCTTTTTCTTGTTATTGCCGGGGGAATATTGGGGCTAATAGTTGGGAGTTTCCTGAATGTAGTAACCCTGCGCATGAATACAGGCAAAACGATTGGTGGCCGATCACATTGTATGCAATGTAATAGAAAATTAGATTGGTGGCACATGGTTCCATTTTTCTCGTATCTTTTTTTACGCGGTCGTTGTGATTTTTGTAAAAGTTCAATCTCGGTTCAATATCCAATAGTAGAATTAGCAACGGGGATTATCTTTGCCTTGGTTATTTCTAGGTTTGGTTTTCATGTTTCTACAATTTGGTATTGGATAATATCTAGTATTTTAGTTGTCATAGCCGTGTATGACCTGCGACATTTTATTATCCCATGGGTACCTAATTTGCTGTTGGCAATTATGGGATTTATAACATTATTCATTCCGTCTTTGCATTTCGTGACAGGGAATAGCTGGTTTCAAATTCCAACAATGTGGAATTTGTTTTCAGGTGTAATAATCGCTCTTCCATTTTTTGCTCTGTGGTTGGTTTCTCGTGGTAGGTGGTTGGGTCTAGGAGATGTGAAATATATGGTCAGTAGTGGTTGGTTGCTAGGGCTTTTGGGCGGTGTATCAGGTGTGCTGTATGCGTTTTGGATTGGAGCTGCGTGGGTTATTGTTTTGGTTTTGGTCCAAACTATCCGTAAGATTATTGCACCTGGATTATCTGCCGAGATTCCAGCGCGTGTTCCATTTGGTCCATTTTTGGTCGTTGGAACATTGCTGGTTATTTTGTCGGGTGTTGATATCCAGGCATTAATACAATCAATTGGGCTGGTATACTAGATGTATGTTTCAACTCTTTTTTAAAAAGATATTCACTGCTCGTAATAATAGCAATGCAGGATTTACCATGGTGGAGCTTATTGTGATAATTAGTATATTTGCTATTGTTGCAGGAATTACACTGGTCAATTTTGGTGGATTTTCTAGCAACGTTTCGATTAATAATCTGGCTTATGAAATCGCATTGGTTCTGCGGCAGACACAAAATTTGGGATCGTCATCTGCCCAAACTCCATTTGGTTCGCTGGGGGTAAAAACTCGCGGGGTAGCTTTTCTAGATGATTCTCGTGGGGGATTTCAAAATTCTTTTGTTGTTTTTTCTGACACCATACGAGATGAAAAATACTCACCAGATGATGATATAACAAACACTATAACTATTCAGTCATCTGACAAGATAGTAGATATTGCTGTGGGGGTAGATGACAGGAACCCATTGTCGTGTCTGGGGGGTTTTGCATCTGTTGCTTTTACAAGACCAAAAACAGACGCAATTATAGAATGCGAAAATCAAGCCGGACCGTTGGGGTATATGCGAATTTATCTGCAGTCTGTTGATGACCCTGACCGTTCACGAAGTGTGGAAATTTGGTCAACAGGACAAATATCTGTGGTTAATAAATAATGTATGTATTTTTTCAATAAACAAAAAAATAAAGCAGCATCAGCAACAGGGCGCGCCCGGATGACCCGTTCGGACGGGTTCACCCTTATAGAGGTTATGGTGTCCATAACAATTTTTGCAATCGTTATGACGGTTGGTTTGGCTGCCTTGCTGTCGATTAACCGTAGTTACCAAAAAGCACAAACAGAACGCACCATAACAGACAATTTATCATCAGCCCTTGAGGCAATATCACGTCAAATGCGCGTTGGGACATCTTTTCATTGTGGTGGCGGGGCATACGAAATCCCCAGAGACTGTGCCACAGGCGATAGCATCGTAGCTTTCGAGGCATTTGACGGAGATCTGTTGGATATGGACGACCAAGTTGTATATCAGTTCGAAGAGGTGTCGTTGATCGGTGGCGGGTCATACGGACAGATTCAGAGGTCTTTGGATAGCGGTAGAAATTTCGTTGGGGTGACCGGTAGGAACATCAATATAGAAAATTTTGATGTGCGGATAATTGGGGCAGAGAGCTCGACAGACGGAGTCCAACCGTTTGCCATTATCACAATTCGCGGAAAATATACTATTGGTCAATTGGAATCAGATTTTGTAATACAAACATCGGTTGCACAAAGACAATTAGATTTACCTAGTGGTTTCGGGTCATAACAATTTATGAATATTTTTAATAACAACAAAAAACACAGAAACAATAAAAACTCCAAAGGGTTTACCTTGATTGAAACTTTGGTTGCAGTTTTGATTTTCTCGTCGTCTCTGGTGGGGTTGATGACAATCGCTTCGCGAGGTATTCAGTCAACACGTGGTTCCCAGTCGTATGTTACAGCTCAGTATCTTGCTCAAGAGGGGATAGAGATTGCCAGATTCACACGCGATTCAAATGTGTTGTCTGGGGGCTTTTGGCAAAATGGAGTCAGTCAGATAGATTGTGACCGTTCCTATGGTTGTGAAATTATATATGAAAATAATCAACCGCCACGACTGAGCACTTGTTACCCAAACAATTGTGATGATTTGGTTTTGGATAATGATATTATTCTGGGGAATGGTGATTTACTCTCTGGGGCAAGAAAAGAGACTATATTTACTCGTAGGATTTATGTCAAAGGCGCTGTTTCAATAGATGGAGCAATGCGTGTTACTTCTAGGGTGGAATGGGTAGACGGAATAAAACGCTCGGTTGAATTTTCAGATATTTTATTTCCTTGGGCGTCACCATCAGCATAATATATGAAATATAAAAACAACAATCAGGGCTTTGTCATTTTATTTGCGGTACTAATATCATCCTTGATTTTAATGATTGGTTTTGGAATATTTTCAATTTCTTCCAAGGAACAGATAATTACATCAACAGCGCGAGATGCACAGATAGCGTTTTATGCCGCCGACTCTGGATTAGAGTGTGTTTTATTTTATGAATTTCAAAGAACAGGGTTTGGCAGGGTTGGTAATTCTGTTGACTGCGGTGCTGGGTCTGGTTTTCCTTCTCAAAACAATTCATTATTTGAATTCGATATTTCTTATTCTGCTGTTAATAATTCCTGCGCCAAGATTTATCTTGAAACTAGTGACCCAGATTTCACGACGGTTATATCTCGTGGATTTAATTCATGTGATGGCACCACTCCGGATATTGGGGACCCCGCGTTGGTGGAACGTGCCATTCAGGTTACTTTTGCAAACGCAACATCATAATTTATTAAAACCAAGCAAAAACTTGGTTTTTTAGTATAATAGAGAGCATATGAATATAGGTGAAGCAAAAAAACGAGTCGAACAACTGCGCGCAGAAGTCGCTCGTCATGATGAAAAATATCACACACTGGATCAGCCCGAAATTTCTGATACTGCTTATGATGCATTAAAACAGGAATTAATCGATATCGAGGAGCAGTTTCCAAAACTTCGCTCGGCAGACAGCCCGACACAAACAGTTGGTGGGCAGATTTTAGGTGGATTTCAAAAAACAAAACATCGGGTGTCACAATGGTCATACGACAATATTTTTGATTTCGAGGGACTCCAAAAATGGCAAGAAAAAATTGCACGTATGATAGCCAAAGATGAATCACTTGCTGAGGAAAAATTAGATTATATTTGTGAGCTAAAAATTGATGGTTTGAAATTAGTCTTGACATATGATGATGGAAAACTGATAACAGGAGCGACACGCGGTGATGGTTCCGTCGGCGAAGATATAACTCCCAGTGTAAAACAAATAAAATCTATCCCCCATAACGTTTCTGAAAAAAATGCATTTGTTGCGGTGGGCGAGGCGTGGATGGCAAAAACAGAACTTGAAAATATCAATGCGCAGCGTCGCTCCGGCGGGTTGACTGAATATGCGAACCCGCGTAATTTAGCAGCGGGGACATTGCGACAACTAGACACGTCTGTGGTTGCCGGGCGAAATCTGCAGATATTTTCATATGATATCGATTTTATTGATAGTCAGGTAGAACAGAAAACACCCACACATTCTGATGAATTAGATCAACTAGAAAAGTTTGGTTTTGATGTTAATGATGAGTGGAAACTTTGTTCTAATATCGAGCAAATTCAAGAATTTTATGAATCTTGGATTAATAAACGACATGATATGACTTATGACGTTGATGGTATTGTTATAAAGATTAATAATAAAAAAATAGCTCGCAGTTTGGGATACACCGCAAAATCTCCTAGGTTTGGCGTTGCTTATAAATTTCCAGCAGAGCAGGTTACCACTGTGGTAGAGGATATTCATATTCAGGTTGGACGAACAGGGGTGTTGACTCCTGTGGCACATTTACGACCTGTGCGTGTTGCGGGTTCAACTGTATCGCGAGCGACATTACATAACGAAGACGAGATAAATCGATTGGGTCTAAAAATTGGCGATACGGTAATTATTGAAAAAGCAGGAGACATAATTCCCAAAGTCATCCAAGTTGTTGAAAATTTACGCAGCGGATCAGAGCAAGATTTTTCTATGGAAAAGTACCTTAAAAAACAGGGAATTACTGCGCATAAAGAAAACGTTGCGGGGCGTGAATCAGCAGCATGGTATGTGGATGATACAAATTTATTCGAAGTGCAAAAAGAAAAAATAACCCATTTTGTTTCCAAAAAAGGGATGAATATTGATGGTCTAGGAGAAAAAGTCGTCCTGGCATTAATGAACAATGGACTCGTGAATGAATATGCAGATTTGTATGAATTAAAAATAGGTGATGTTTTGGAGCTCGAGGGATTCAAAGAAAAATCTGCACAGAATTTGATTGGCGCAATTGATGCCAGCAAAATACCGGCATTGGCAAAGTTTTTATTTGCTTTGGGTATACGCCACGTTGGAGAAGAGACCGCAGAATTGTTAGCAAATTACGTCTCTTCTCCTGTCATCCTGAATTTATTTCAGGATCCCATTTCAGCATTGAAAAATGTGCCACTCAATGATCTGGAATTTATCGATGGTATAGGCGACGTCGTAGCGCAGAGTATCTATGATTACTTTCACAACGCAGATAGTGTTGAAAAATTGGAAAGACTACTAAAATTTGTATCCCCGCAGATAACGCAAAAAAAAGAGTCCCAAAATTCAAATATCACAGGTAAAACATTTGTTCTAACTGGAACCATGGAATCCATGTCCAGGGATGATGCCAAGGCCAAAATAAAAGAATGGGGGGGCAAGGTTGCCAATTCTGTATCAAAAAACACCGACTATGTTGTTGCTGGTTCTGACCCTGGGTCAAAATATGATAACGCCATAAAATTGGGTGTAGAGGTGTTAACCGAACAACAATTTAAAGAGATTTTTTATTCTTGAAATAACAATAACCCTACAACTTAACATTCATATTCACAATACCTTTCTTTGCGTTAAACTCCTCTGATGTATAAATATGAACATAATCATCATCAATATTTTTTGCTTCTACTGTAATGTAATAGTTTCCTTTTTGAACCAAAGAAAAATAATGTCCATTTTCATCTGCGACCTTGTGGGCAACTTCTTTGTTAAGAGTTGCATTGTAAATACGAATTATAGCAAAAGGCAATGGATTACCACCATAGCTAATTCTACCTGATGAAGTCGGAGAAAAACCAAGTAACATTAAAATAGTCATAGCAACATACAGAGCAACGATGATAATATTTAATAAGACAGGGGATACAAACAAGAGTGTAATAGAAGAAATAAATCCAACCCAAAATAATATATTGATTATTGTTATCATGGAGCGATCATATTTAGAGAAAAACTTGAAAATTGTTTTACCCATAGATTGTTTTTCTTTCTCATTCCAATCTTCACCAGTTGGATCCATGGGGATGTTTTTTGTTATTACCTGGCCTTTTTCTTTTATGACAATGGTCTCACCAAAATAAAGGTCACTGTAAAGTACGTCACGTAATTTACCATTTAATGTTGTGGACGGGGAAATGAAATGAGTTTTTTGAGCTCTGATAATATATGTTCCAGGAGCTATAACAAAACTATATCTTCCGTCGGGGTCTGTGATTGCACTTGCGACCTCTTCCCCTAACTCATTATGTAGTGTGACATACGCAGGATCAAGCGGTTGTTTTGTCACGGAATTGTATACCGTTCCCCATGGGCGGTGTTTTTTTCGGAAACCTAGGAAGCTCATAAGAAGGCTCCACAGGCGAGGGATAAGTGTCGGCAGAGCCGAAACAGGACCAGTCACAGATAATATTTGAAGGGTTTTCTTTGTTGTTGGTGTGATTGTAATAAGTTTTATTTTTTGCTGTGTGTCATGTGTTTGGGTTTCTTCTGTTGTTGGTGTTTGTGGTAATTCAGAAACTGGGGTAATTTCAGTGGATTCAATTATGGTAGGTTCAGGAATTTCATGCACCTCTGTTGTGTTACCTGTTCCTGGGGTTCCATCTGTTTCTGTTAGCTCAGTCTCAACAGAAAGTATCTCTGGATCTTTTAGAACAACAACCTCATTACAGCCAACAATCTTGTTGGCTTGGTTTACTGTTGCTTTGTACCAATATCCAGTAGGATTATTCACACCAAGCCCCCATGGAGAAAGTACAGAAGATTGGAATTCACTTTGGAATTGCTGTATGGCTTCGTGTAGTTGCAAATTAACTATCTTGTCTTCATCTAATCCAGCACCTTGGTGAATATTCAAAAACTTTTTAACCTTTAATACTTCGTCTGGATTATTCTCTCCTGATTCTGGTTCATACAAATGAATATACCCAGTGAAATATGGACAGTATGGAGCCGTAAATATTTCTGTGGTTTCTGGTTCGGTTGGTGGTAATACAGGATCTGGGACAACCTTAATAGAAACAGAACAGTTGGACAAGCCGATCCCCCCTGAAACTTCCCCGATTATAGTAGTGGATTCTGTAAAAGTTTGTGAGCCAAAACCATCAGCTATAAAAGTACCTATGTTGTCGATGACAATCTTGTCACCATCTGTAAAAACCCAAGATATTACCGTTTCTTCACCAGGAGATATTGAAGATGGTTCTGCGGATAATGAACAAGATCTCGCTTTATTATCCTCTATCTCTTCGTATGGAAGAGGGTCCACAACATTAACGGTGGTACTACACTTTCTAGACCCCCACATATTAATAGTGTATAAATCATAGGTGGTAGTTTTATTTGGAGTTACCACCAGCTCTATAACACTGCTGGCAAAGATCATAAAAGGATTCTGCAAGCGCAATATATATGGATATCCCTCCCAGCCTGGTTCAAACAAAACTTTCCACCTTAACTTTAGTTTCTCACCGCGAGTAATGGTTTGTTCTGCTTCCAAGAATTCACAGCTAGGTGGAGGGAAGAAAGAGTCTGAATTGGTGGTTGGACAAACGCTTGTAGAAAAAGAACCATCTGAACCAACACCTGTACCATCTGCGTTGGTACCAAATGCACGGAAGTGGTAGAGAGTATTACAAACCAGAGAGGAGAGGGAGAGAGAGAAAGGCGAATCAGAATAGTAGAATATTTGAATTCTACTATTAGAAAAGTCACTAACAATAGCTTTCCCAACAGAATTAAAAGAAATATTAATTGGGGTATTAAGCTGTCCGTCCCCAGTTCCAGACGTTCCCCATTTTGTTACAAAAGTTCCAACAGAATCAAATTTTTGAATGCGGTCATTACCAAGATCAGCTACATAAACATAATCATATGAATCAACGTCTAGGCCATTTAAGCTGAAGAATTGTCCATCACCAGACCCGCTTGATCCCCATTTTGTTACAAAAACACCAGACGAATTAAATTTCTGTACCCTAGCCGCTCCGACATCGACAACATAAATATTGTCAGATGAATCTATTGCAATACCTCTTGTTCCTGTTGCTGTAAATTGCCCATCTCCGCTACCAGCTGATCCAAATTGACTAACGTATGCCCCAGCTGATGTGAATTTTTGAACGCGACTAATATCGCCAACATAAATATTGTCAGATGAATCCACGTCAATTCCCCACGGAGAAGAGAATTGCCCATCCCCAGTACCAGTCGTTCCCCATTGTGTGATATATGTTCCAGTGGAATCAAATTTCTGAACACGATCATTCCCATCATCGACAACATAAATATTGTCAGATGAATCCACTGCGATACTTTTTAGGTTATTGAATTGCCCATCCCCAGTACCAGTCGTTCCCCATTGTGTGATATATGTTCCAGTGGAATCAAATTTCTGAACACGATCAACTCCAGCATCAGAGACATAAATATTGTCAGATGAATCTACCACAATGTCAATTGGACTAGAAAATTGCCCATCCCCAGTACCAGATGAGCCAAATTGGGAAAAATATGAATACGAGAGTGTATATACTCCAGATTCAGATGTTGTAGAGCCGTACGCAATTGTTGTGCCGTATTCAAAACCACGCGCTGTGGTTGTTGTTCCACCGTCAAAATCAAGTGTTCCTGATAAGGTTGCCCCGGTTTCTGTCTCGGATGAAGATGTCCCCGTTGTTACCTGGGGGGCCACAGCATATATTGTTTGAGAGATAACAAAAAAAGTAAATAGAAAAAAAGTAACCTTGATTAGTTTCATTAATCTATTATATCACTTATAAATAAACAATTATATAGTTTTTAGTGTTAAAAATGCCAAGAATAATGTATAATCCCTCTATGCAAATCAGTGATATAGACAATTTGGCAATGCTGGCTCGGCTGGGAATTCCAGACGCTGAAAAAACTCAGTTTCTGAGTGATTTTGAGGCTATTGTCGGGTATGTCGATCAGATTCAATCAGTTAATGTTCCAGACGATATAAAACCACATTATATGATTACAAATGCCATGCGGGCTGACGAAAACCCACACGAGAGTGGGAAATATACCGAGGATATTTTGGCTGGAGCTCCAGACCGAGATGACAATTATTTCAAGGTACCCAAAGTGCTGTAGTGTCAGGGTCACCACCAAGGCTCCCCTTGATAAGGGGAGCTGTCGAGTGAAGCGAGACTGAGGGGATGAAAGATACATTTAATTTTTATGAAAATCGACATCAACAACATGACAATGGAAACGGCGCGCGATGGATTACGCGCCGGTGATTTTACATCTGTGGAATTGACTCAGGCATATTTGACTGATTTGCCAGAAAAAAACGCCGAGATGAATGCCTATCTCGAGATTTTTGATGACGCTATCGAACAGGCAAAAATAGCTGACCAGATGATTGCGTCTGGAGACGCAACAGATTTGACTGGGATTCCGATGGCAATCAAAGACAACATTTTAATCAAAGACCGCAAGGCCTCGGCCGCATCGAAAATTTTATCTAATTATGTTGCGACTTATGATTCAACGGTTGGAGCAAAATTGCGCGAGGCTGGTGCGGTTATTATTGGGCGAACAAACATGGATGAATTTGCTATGGGTTCGTCTACCGAAAATTCTGCGTTTGGACGAACCATGAACCCGATTGATACCCAACGTGTTCCTGGCGGAAGTTCGGGTGGGTCAGCTGCTGCTGTGGCGATGCATGGCGCTGTTTATGCGTTGGGGTCAGATACAGGTGGGTCAATCCGCCAACCAGCCAGTTTCTGTGGCTTGGTTGGTTTGTATCCAACCTATGGCGCAGTGTCACGTTATGGACTGATGGCAATGTCTAGCAGTTTAGATCAAATTGGACCTTTTACAAAAACAGTAGCTGACGCCGAAATCGTACATGATGCTATTGCTGGGTACGACCCAATGGACGCAACATCGGTACCTGAAAAAACGAGGAACGAAAACGAGCTAAAACAAATCGAACCCAAAAAGATTGGTGTTCCGCGCGCAATAATAAATCATCCGGGTGTATTGGACAGCGTACGCGCTGATTTTGAAAACTCTTTGAAAAAATTGGCTGACTTGGGATATGAAATTATCGACATTGAATTACCTAGCTATGAAATGGCTTTGCCGACTTATTATATTATTATGCCAGCCGAGGCATCGTCTAATCTATCGCGATACGACGGCACTCGGTTTGGTGTTCGGCAACCAGGCAAAGACTTGTTGGAAACATACATGAAATCACGCGGTGATGGATTTGGTGCCGAGGTTCGTCGTAGAATTATGCTGGGAACATATGTTTTATCTGCCGGTTATTACGATGCATATTACAACAAGGCAACCAGCGTGCGTGCATTGATTGCTGACGAATTCAAAAAAGCCTTTGAGATTGTCGACGCAATTGCAACACCAACTACTCCGACAGGAGCCTGGAAAGCTGGCGAGATGAGCGACCCCATTGCCATGTATGCCGCAGACTTGTTTACTGTGCCAGCGAACCTGGCTGGTATCCCTGCAATTTCTATTCCGTCAGGTGCAGACAATAATAATATGCCGTTGGGGTTACATTTGATGGCTTCTTATTGGGATGAAAAAACATTGTTCCACATAGGCAAGCAATTCCAAGGCAATAAATAAGCTATAATATACAGTATGCAAACTGGATCACCTATTCGATTTCTGAACCTGGAATATTTTTTTGGTTGGCTCTCTCAGTCTTGGGCTAATTTTATAGATGGCCTGGGGGGGTCATCATTTTCACCTGATGGATTTTTGCGAGTTATGGGAATATTGATTTCTTTGATTGTTGTTGGTTTTGTCGCCTTTGTTGCTTATTTGTATATACGCCGACGTGAACAAGAATCAGAACGCCAGGAACGTATTTCAAGCTATTTCATAACACACGAAGACACCGAACAGAAAACCAACGAGCGTTGGGAAATCATCGAGCGACATTTTCAATCATCTAACGAATCCGAATGGCGAATTGCCATTATCGAAGCCGATGCTATGCTGGATGAACTTTTTTTAACATTGGGGTATTCAGGGGCAAGCCTGGGGGAACGTATGAAATCCGCTAGCCCATCTGATTTTCCAAAAATACAGCAAGCTTGGGAAGCACATAAAATGCGTAATCGAATTGCTCACGAGGGTTTTAATTACAAGATTGAACATGCCGACGCCATGCGTGCCTGGAAATTGTATGAAAATGTGTTTGTAGATGGGGGTGTGATATAGCTTGTCATATGAGTTTTTTTCTGTTAATATAATCTTTACATCGCGGGGTGGAGTAAAGGTAACTCACAAGGCTCATAACCTTGGGATACTCGTTCGATTCGAGTCCCCGCAACAAGAATAGATAAGCCATCTACACGGGTGGCTTTTCTCTTGAAAAAGTCCCTAATTTATGCTATTTTAATAACACTTGGTTAACAATAAAATGTCGGGGTAGCTCAGCTGGTTAGAGCGCAGCACTCATAACGCTGAGGTCGCGAGTTCAAGTCTCGCCTCCGACACACTCGCCATGTTCTCGCCACTGTGCTAGAATGTGGCGCAATTGCAGTCGTAGCTCAACTGGTTAGAGCACCCGCCTGTCACGCGGGAGGTTGAGGGTTCGAGTCCCTTCGACTGCGCATAAAACGTTCAAACCCCATTCGCGAAAGCGAGGGGGTTTTTATTTATGTCGTAGAGGGGCGAGAAGGCCGGAGCCAAGCGTGAGTAAGCGAAGCGACGGAACGCAGGCGAGGCGGGGTCGCGAAATTTTCTGTAAGAAAATATTTGTGACCGAGTCCCTTCGACTGCGCAAAACAAAAACCTCTCAGATTCTTTCTGAGAGGTTTTTGTTTATTGCCGCCTGACGAAGGCAGGTCTCTGTCTCTTTTGCAAAAAATCTAAAAATCCAGTACACTTTGCCTAATAGGCCGTTGTAGCTCAGCCGGTAGAGCATTCCCATGGTAAGGGAAAGGTCAGCAGTTCGAATCTGCTCGACGGCTCCAATTTATGTCTAAAGAAAAAATCCAACAACAAATAACCGAAATCGAGACGCAGATGAATGCGTCGGATTTTTGGAATAACAAGACTTCCGCACAAGAAACGTTGGCGCAGTATCAGGAACTGAAAGACCAGCTCGAGGGGTTGGGCCGATATGACCGCAACGATGCTATTATGACAATTTTTGCCGGAGCCGGTGGTGATGACTCCGAGGATTTTGTACGCATGCTATTAGATATGTACACAAAATATATCGGCGATCAGGAGTGGCAGATTAATTATTTATCCGAGAGTCGGGTAGACCATGGCGGGTACCGTAATGTGTCATTTGAAATTATTGGAAAAAACCCGTCTGGAAGCCGGGCAGGTATCTATGGATCTTTGAAGCGGGAATCAGGTGTTCACCGTTTGGTGCGTCAGTCACCATTTAATTCAGCAGCAAAACGTCAAACCAGTTTTGCCATGGTCGAAGTTATCCCAAAACTTCCCGAACAAAACTTTACAGATTTTGAAATTGACCCCGATGATTTGGAAATTGGATTTTCAAAATCCAGTGGTCCCGGTGGGCAAAATGTAAACAAACGGGAAACTGCTGTTCGCATCACACATAAACCGACCGGCATAACTACACATGCCGATGATCAGCGAACTCAGGAGCGCAACCGTGATAGCGCGATGAATTTGTTGCGCGGTAAATTAATAAAATTACTCGAGGAGCAAAAAAAGGAAGAGACAAAAGATTTGTCAGGACTCAAAGACACCAGCAACGAGTGGGGAAATCAGATTCGAAGTTACGTAATGCACCCTTATCAAATGGTCAAAGACCACCGAACCAATGTCGAAACCAGCAATGTTAAAAAGGTGTTCGACGACGGAGATATCCAAGCTTTTATTGACGCCGAGCGAGAGTTATAGCCATGTGAATTGACCTGAGCCAGAATGCGGTATAATACTTTTATCATGATTCATTTCGAGAATGTGTCTAAACTATATGATGGCAAAGACGAGTCACTGAAAGATGTGACATTTTCTGTGGAAGCTGGAGAATTTGTTTCTCTTGTTGGACATTCTGGGGCTGGAAAAACAACAATAATGAAACTTATCACAGCCGAGGAACACCCAACAAACGGTGAAATATATTTTGACGAAGAACCCATTCATGATTTCAAGCGTTCATATATTCCAAAACATCGCCGACGTATTGGAACAATATTCCAAGACTTCCAATTGTTACCGCAAAAAACAGTTTACGAAAATGTCGCGTTTGCAATGGAGGTCGCAGGTAAAAGCGACAAAGAAATAAAATCAGATGTACCGTATGCTTTGGAATTGGTAAATCTGGGCGACAAAGAATTGCGGTTCCCACATCAGTTATCTGGCGGGGAAAAGCAACGTCTGGCAATCGCCAGAGCAATCATTAACCAGCCAGACGTAATTTTGGCGGACGAGCCAACAGGGAACTTGGATTCAGTTGCTAGTCATGATGTTGTGCAAATTCTTAAAAAAATCAACGAGTTGGGCACAACAATTATTGTTGCAACTCATGATTCAGAGGTGATCAAGTTATTACACAATCGAGTGATTACTTTGGAAAAAGGTGAAATTATTAGCGATAGCAAAAAATAATGTATGGCTTTTGGAACAGATTTACAACGAGTAATGCGGAGCGGATTGATAAATTTTTGGCGTAACGGCGTTGTGTCATTCGCTGCGGTGTTATCAATGACACTGGCGCTGACTGCGGTTGCGTTCGTATTATTTATGAGCGCCGTTTTGCAATTTTCAATAGACCAAATTCAGGAACGAGTAGACATAAATATTTTCTTTCTTCCCGAGGCACCAGAGTCATCAATTATCGCTTTGCAAAAACAAATCACCACTTATCCTGGTGTTGCAAAAATAGAATATGTTTCTCGCGACGAGGCTTTGGAATCATTCAAGGAACGATATGCTAATGATTTTCTAACCCTGCAAGCTTTGGATGAACTGGGTGAAAACCCATTGGGGGCAAGCTTGAATATCAAGGCAGACACTCCAGACCAATATGAAAATATCGCTCAGTATTTGCAAAGCGATGGAGGTCTGAATGTTTCTGATAGTTCTATAATCGAAAAAGTAAACTACAATCAAAACAAAAAAATCATTGACCGATTGACCGATGTTGTCGGTTCGGTGCGAGCCGTTGGGGTTATCATATCTGTGATACTGTCTTTGGTGGCGGTGCTCATTACGTTGAATACACTTCGTTTGGCAATATATGCCTCGCGCCAAGAAATACACGTCATGCGACTTGTGGGAGCAACAAATTCATATATCCGAGGTCCGTTTATGGTCGAGGGAATGTTGTATGGTATCGCATCCGCGATTGTCACGGCTGTTATCTTGTATCCTATAACGTATGTTATTTCCCAACAAACGACTACATTTTTTGGAGGGCTTTCGCTGTTCAATTATTACTTGTCTAACTTTGCGCAGATGATAATTTTGTTACTAGTAGTTGGGAGCGTCATGGGTGTCATATCCAGTACGATTGCAGTCAGAGCATATCTAAAAAAATAATTATATGAGCGATAAGCCAAAAACTAAATATATTTTTGTTGTTGGTGGAGTCATCAGTGGGGTCGGCAAAGGAGTCACCAGCTCGTCAATCGCTCGCATCCTTCAGGACCGCGGATATCGAACAACCGCCGTAAAAATCGACCCCTACGTAAATATCGACGCAGGAACCATGAACCCCACCGAACACGGTGAGGTTTTTGTTTTGGATGATGGATATGAAACAGATCAAGACATAGGGAATTACGAGCGATTTTTGAATACAAATTTATCCAGTGATAATTACATGACAACAGGTCGCGTTTATCAGTCTGTAATAGAACGTGAGCGTAATTTGGAATATGGCGGGAAATGCGTGCAGGTTGTTCCGCATGTTCCAATGGAAGTTGTAGAGCGAATAAAAAAAGCTGGAAATGATTATAATGCCGAAGTCGTTATGATCGAGATTGGCGGGACTATTGGTGAATACGAAAATATTTTATTCCTAGAGGCTGCGCGCATGATGAAGATTGAAAATCCAGGAGACGTTATGTTTGTAATGGTTTCTTTTTTGCCAGCACCACAGTCTGTAGGAGAAATGAAAACAAAACCAACACAACACGCGGTGCGAACCATGCGTGAATCAGGGGTTTCCCCTGATATGATTATTGCGCGTAGCTCTGAACCTATGGATGAAAAACGTCGTGAGAAAATTGCTTTTTTCTGTGGTGTCCCAGAAGATCATGTGATACCTGCCCCTGATGCCAAAAGTATTTACAC
>JAOULM010000034.1 GCA_029882015.1 Candidatus Nomurabacteria bacterium | reverse complement strand
GTAATTTGTGGGTTGCCAGTGTTGATATTATTTTGGTTTTAGCAACGTTGGTTTGGGCGATGGTGGCTATTTGGCCTCATGCACGGTGGGTGGCGTTGGTCAATATTCCGTATTTGGCGTGGGTATGTTTTGCTACTGTGCTACAAATTACTATCTTGGTTTTGAACTAGATTACGATATTAAAAGAACGGCTCGCCATGCGAGCCGTTCTTTTTGATTCTGTTTTTCTTTTAAAACAATTCCTCCCATAATTTATTCCATGGTTCATATAGTGCCCATGTGATCAATAAACACGGAAGAACAATAATAGATAGTGGAATAAATAATATGAATTTTAATACTTTTAACATGGTAATTATATTACTGTACTTTTATCAAAGTTTCAAATGTACCTCGGTTATATACCACATCTGTTGCTACCACTCGTAATGTTCCTGTCCCAGAACCAATTACATCACCTGGAACTATGGTGTAGGAAAACGGAGACAGAGACGAGCTACCAACAAATTGATTATTTATGAAATAGTCAATTTTCTGGATTCCATAATTAGATTGAATAGCAGGTCGCAGTGTTATTTGTTGGCTTTGCGATACTATGTTTGGAAATACACCCAATGATACAACTGGTTGATTATTCTCTGTATGAATATTATCTGTAAAGTTTGGAATATCATTTGTTGTGATAATAGGGGAGACTGGGTGTTCACCAAGCCATGATTGGACAGATAATTCCCAGTTTTCAAATTGACTATCACGTTCTGGATTATTTGGGACAGCTCCGTTTGGGTTATTTTTATCAACCCAGAACAATGTGCTGTGTGGGTTTGTTATTACCAAGTCTCCGCGAGTTTCAGACGGAGTTAGTTCTGTTGCAATACCGCCAGATATTGTATCAATAGATATTGTTTCGTTTCCTTTCCAGATACCTCGCAAGATTGGTTTTTTGCTATCCAAGTCTTCGTTGGGTTCCACAAAAGAATCTTTTTGTCTGGTTGGCAAAGCCGCATTCATAAATTCTCGCCACGTTCGTGCCGAAATTGATGACCCAGCTTTCATTGGGCTGTTGTCATTATTACCAGACCAAACACCAACTGCCAGGTTTGGTGTGTAACCAACCATCCACGCATCTCGGTTGTCGTTTGTTGTTCCTGTTTTACCAGCGACGTCTTGGTTTGGGAAATATAGTGTATTGTTTACACTGCTGAATAATCGCAATCGGGCGTTGTTGTCCGACAAGACATCATTTAATACACGCGTAGCATGTTGATCCAAGGCACGGAATCCGTTTGGTGTGTATTCACTCAGGGTTTCTCCTTGGGCGCTCTCGACTCGCAGGATTCCCGTGTGGGGGACTCGGATGCCATCGTTGGCAAATACCCCGTATGCTGAAACCATATCCAACAATCGGACTTCGCCACCTCCCAGTACCAGTGTTAGACCGTATTGGTTTGCATCAGACAGACCTGTGATTCCCATATCCTCGGCTGTGCGAATAACATTTTGAATACCAGCCAAATATAATAATTTAACAGAAGGAATGTTTCGTGATGAACCCAGCGCACGTCGCAATGTTATTGGGCCATCGAACCGTCCGTCATAGTTTTGCGGAGCATAACAATCGTTGTTGTTGTTTAATTTAAAAGCATCACAGCTAGGGTTGAATTGTGTATGCGTGTCAAAAACAACGGTTTCGCTAGTGTATCCACGTTTGAACGCGGTTGCATAGGCAAAGGGCTTGAATGATGAACCGGGTTGTCGGTGCGCCAACGCTACGTTGAAGTTACCGTCGATTTCTTTGTCAAAATAGTCACGAGAGCCAACCATAGTTAGAATCTCGCCATTGCGTGGGTCAATAGCAACCAAGGCGCTGTTGGATGCACCATAAGCTTCGTCGTTTGCTAGCGCTCGCGTATTGACTATTGATTCTGCTTTTTCTTGAAGCTTCCAATCCAGCGTCGTATAAACACGCAATCCGCCATTTTCTACCATGTCAGTTCCGTAGGTTTTTTCCAGGTCTTCTAGAATGTACTGCACAAAATGCAGAGCTTTGGATGAAACGTCGGCTCGTGGCTCGAACACGACATCTTCGTCTTTTGCGTCGTTATATTCTTCGCTCGTAATAAACTGCATATCTCGCATCAAACGCAAGACCAAGTTTTTGCGATTTTCCAATTCCTCTAGATTATTTCCATAAGGCGAGTAATATGTCGGAGCGTTTGGGATTGCCGCCAGATAAGCTGCTTGCGCCAAGGTTACTTCGTGTGGATCTTTTTGGAAAAACTGCTGGCTGGCTTCTTGGACACCATAAATACGTCCACCATAGGGGATTTCGTTTAAATACAAGGACAATATTTCATCTTTGTCTTTTACTTGCTCTAGTTTTAACGCCAAAACCCATTCTTTTATTTTTCGTGAAATCTTTTTTTCTTGGGTCAAGACAGTGTTTTTTATTACCTGTTGGGTAATGGTTGATCCACCCTGAGTTGGACCGCCGGGGCTCAGGTTAGCCTTGATTGCGCGCAAAATACTGCGGATCTCGATTCCATTGTGTTGATAGAACGTGTCATCCTCGATAGCAACAACAGCATTTTTTACAAGAGGGGAAATATCACCACCATCAACCAAAGTACGCTTTATGTTTTTGTTGGCATCAAACAAGATGACTTCACCTGTGCGATCAAAGATTTTGGTAGATTGGACGACTTTGCGGTCATCAAAATTATTGAAATCAGGTAGTTTTAGGTTTGCAGCCCATAAAATAACAAAACCAGAAATCACAAAAAAACCACTAAAAACAACCATCATCAATGTTTGAAATCGAGAAAGAGGTTTTTTGTGGCGGGGCGCATGTCTGTGCGCAGAATGTTTCTTTTTTGGGTGAGATTTTTTATGAGATGACATATAAAATAAAAGACAGAAAAAAAGCGCACGGAATTTTGTCTGTTCTAACTATTAAGACTGATATGAACCCAGTATATTACAAGCTATCTTTTCTCGTCAGTGGATTGCAGAAAAAACCACACATTATTTTCTATGTTAAAATAAAAACATATGGCAAAAGGACAAAATAAAAGAAAAGAAGTAAAAAAACCTAAAAAAGAAAAGAAGCCTAAATAGGGATGCTTGGTTTTTAGGTAAACAATGAACCCCGGCGCCTGCGGCGCCGGGGTTTTTGTAAGTACCGGATGAAATATATTCGCTATCGCTCATTATTTCCCTGGATAAAAACAATATAGTCGATAGACTCCTTATTGTTAGTTAAAAAAAATAAATAAAAAAGAGCGAAACAAATGTTCCGCTCTTTGGCTTTATAGCCTTATTTTAATTCCGCTCGCTCTCGTATTTCTGTAAAAGTATATTCTTTTACAATATGACCATTCTCGAATACAGGAACCAAAATATTTGGTAAATCTGATTCTTCTTCGCGAACTGTTTTAAGTGTTCCATTCTCGTGAATCAATTTCATTCGCCCAGCTTTTGATTTTTTACCTGGGTCAGTGATAGGATCTTTCATGACATCTATCCAAACATTATTCACTTTGATGGCCGCACATTTAAATGCAAATTTCTGTGTATCGCGATCAAGGTTTTTTTGCAGTAAACCTCCACCAGAACCAAAAGTAATATTGTCGCCAGACCACAAGTTTTCTTCCAATGCGTTGTAAATTTTTATGATCATCTCGTAATCAATACCATCACCTTGCAAAATACGAACCTTATCGTTCAAAACTTTGTAGCCTTTGTCGTTTGTGTAGTAACCAAAAGCATCTCCGGCTATTGCAAACAATTTCAGCAATACTTCTACTGGATCTCCGCTGTCTGGACGTAATACTAATACGCCATCCCGCTCCAATACCTCGCTTTTCAATTCTTTACCTAATAAATCTCGGCAAGCTTTGTACACATCATAACTATCTATTACGATAGCAACTGTGCCGCTGGGGAATTGTTTCAACATATTTTCATATGCTTTTAATTCACCTTTTCTTTCCCAAGAAGTAATAGTGCTATGTTCAGCCGCCGGCACAGAAAATCCAGCCATCGGTTCGTTATAGATTTTTCTAGCTAACATGATGGCTGATAATGTATCCGTCCCCTGGAAATTTACCAAATGTGCTGATCCGCCCACTGCAGAAGACTCAACAGAGGTGCTACCGCGGAATCCAAAGTCGTGTAATTTGAACGGAAGAAGCTCTGGATCACCTGTTTTCTCTAGGTTTTGCTTGATGATCTTCTTCATCTCACGGCTCTGCGTAGCAACCGTAATCGGATACCACATCATTGATAATACTGTTTCCAGATAATTGGTTAACCAGCTTATTAGCCAGCCAGCCTCGTCATCTAATATCTCTGCCGTCATCAAAACATTGTGTGTTGGCACGTCCATGCCTTCGGGTACAGCGCAAATTTTAACCGGTAGATGTCCATCATATTTTTCTAATATATAATTCCACCCAGCTTCGTTAAAATGTTCATCTGTTTCAAAATGTAATTTAAAGAATTCTTTTGCTTCTGCAATTTTTTCTTTTGTTACAACTTGTCCCACCAAATACATTTGTAGGTAATACTGCAATCCATAAAATACAGTCGATGGAAATCTCCCCCCGCGACTTTCAAAAAATGAATATAAATTAGTTGTTCCCGGAGGAAGCTGTTTCCAATGAGTTACCTTGTAACTATCGGTGAGCAATATATTGTTTCCAAAAAGCTCGTTATGTAATTCTGGTTTTTTCATGATTATTAATATTTAGCGTAATGAGAAAATGTTTCTTCAATTTTTTCCTGGAACGTGTCCCAGACTAATCTGTGTTCGGTTAATAAATTATTCCGAACCTGATCAATAGGAATCCATGCAACATTATCCAAATCGTCACCAGCTGCTGCTGTGCCAAAAATGTATTTAGTCACAAACAAAGATGTCAGAATACCGTCATCAGCATCACGATAACGACGATCGTTAATTCGTGCTGATCCAATATATACCGGATGTAAATCTGTTTCGATTCCTGGAACCTCTTCATTTAGTTCACACTGAACTGTATTTTCTAGTGATGTGTGTTTTGGCTCAACGAATCCACCAACAAAACGATATTTATCTCCATCGATGTTTTTTTGTCCGAGCAACACCTCTTTGTTGTCGTTTACAATAATGACATCAATAGTTTGATAGGATATCGCCAACCGAGTGTTCTGCGCATGTATCATTCCCATCCGAAAAGATTCTTCATCTTTGCTGAAATCTGGTTTGATATCAGCACGAATTTTTGTTCCGCTTGCTGATGGAACATGGGGAATGGCCCGAACAATGTGTTTGCCGCTATATGCCCCAATGAAACTATCTCTAGATCCAAACAGCGTGATAGATTTTGCACCATTACATGATTCATCTATTATATTATCTACTTGCCGTGACCAATCTTCGTTTCTGGGTTTATCAAATATCTCGGCAACAATTGCATTTGGATATTCTTCTAGAATCATTCTTTTACGTGTTTCAAAATCCAGCGGGTCTCTTTGGCTGGGTAAGCCCAATGTTGAGCCAACCAAAACCATAGTTTTACTGCGGTTTCTTTGAACATAATCAATAAGATGACGATGTCCTGCGTGTAGTTGATGTACCTGGAACCTGCCCACGATTACACCTAAATTAATACCTGTTTTCATGATTATTGTTTTTAAGTTTACAAGGAACCTTTCGGTCTGACTCTCTTGAGCCAGCTTCTGCCCTATGCCTCAACAGGGGAGAAGCTGAATCAAGATGGTGTAACTATTAAAATAACTAAAGTTAAAAAATAATAGCCTTCAGACTTGTTTAGTGTTTGTGTACATCTTACACTAACTAAAAACAAAAGTAAAGGCCTATATGAACTAGACAACAAAAACTATAATATGTCAATATTTTGTACTTTTGGTTGTTTGAATGTGTACAAGCTGGCTGGCCTGTGGGCACCATCAATCTTTTGTAGATCTAATTTCTTTAATATATCTAATTTTAATATTTTTTT
>JAOULM010000007.1 GCA_029882015.1 Candidatus Nomurabacteria bacterium | reverse complement strand
TGGGGGTAATATTATTACACCGCCTGCATAAATCGATACCATTCCATAAGAATCCATCTTAGCCGAATCAGTATTCATGACGCCCACAAGCATCGATTGAATAAGATCCGTATAATTACCTGGATTCAAGATACCCGTTGGACCGAACAAATGCCCCTCAATCTCGGTGATAAAAACAACCGGCAGACCATTGAATGGTTCGCCCGCACTATTTGGATACACATTTTGTGTATCTACAACCATAACCTCGTAAGAGGTGTCTCTCGTCATATCGAGATTATAGAGTATCAGTGAGTTGCTCTTCCAAATGTTGTCTGGTGGGGTAAATGTTGTGTATGGATTTGCAACGTTTGTGCGAACGCTACTGTCCACCCAGCTTCCATTGTTATCCAACCAGTCAGCATCCACAAGCATTTCGTGTTTCCGATAGATTAATGTATCGGAAACACGACTTGTCAGAATCATGGTATCACCAACAATGCGGGGGCAGACACAATGCCCCGCATTGATTGAATACCAACCAATGGTATCTCCAGTCCTCTGTGTGGTGTCTGTTGGGTATACCATTCTGGAAATCTCCGACGAGTAGTCGTTTATTTCCGAGCTAAATTTCTGTGCGCTTACGCTGATGCCTAGCATCAACACAAACAAAAAAAGTAAAATCTTTTTCATTGTTTTCATGTTTTTTGGTTTTATTTATTTAATTTAAAAGAAAGTGATTTATACTGATTCTACATAATTATTCACCACAAGTCAATGATTTTTGTAGTTATGTGGAAAAGAAAAAAGTCTTGTGAAATACACAAGACTTTTTGGTCTACATTCGACCGAATTTTCTTAACCCCGCCATTCTTTTTATGTTTAGTGCAATACGGGAATTGTGGTATAAAATCCCTAAAATTACTATCCAGAGCAACGCCATCAAATGCGCTTGATCTGGGTTGAGGTTAATATAAATAATAACTTCATCTATTACTTTCCCAAATTCACACGGAAAAATAAAACTAAATAGTTTTTTTATTAATTTGTACTCTATTATGGTGCAAAGTATCAGTGTTGGCAATGAGACCAACACAAAGAGTGCTGTAGTGATTCCAAAAAAGGAAAATAAGTCAAAAAACTTTCTCATGTTTATAATTTTTGTTTATTTAAATACAAACTACCATATATAGATGCTCGAGTCAAATAAAAAAGCCCCTGCATAATTGCAGAGGCTTTGCTGTTTTAAAATTCAAAATTATTTAGTAACAATTATTTTGAATTTTGTTTTTTGGTTAAGGGTAATTATATACATACCTGGGACAAGTCCGTCGGTATGTATTTGATTATCGTCCCAAATAACTGGCATCTTTTGCCCAATATTATTGAAAACCTCAACAATATCTATAGCTTGGTCAGAATCAATTCGTATAATATTCCCAACTTGAATTGGATTTGGAAAGATACGAATATTTTCTTCACCATCGATGATGTGTACCGACGTTGTATAATTGTTTTGGGTGCATAATAATATGTTCCAAAAATATACTGATCCAAAGTCATATTCGTTGTCCGTGACCAACAGACGAACATTGTCGGTTCTGTTGGTGCTGGTACACTAATTCTGTATCCAACATCCCCTGTAACCCACTCGATCTGAGCAGAAAACATATTCTTGTTTTCAACTTCCAATATCAGGGAATCCCCAATTTCGGTCATTGAAATAATAGGGGTCAGCGAATCAAATACAGGGATGTTTGCACACGATGTCTCATAGACGTTCTTGATTGACCACCTGTCGGACGATGACAATGTTTTGAATAACATTGTCCCGTCACCATAAACAATCCCACCATGTGGTCTGTCTGGTAGCGAGAAAGGGAAAGCCCCCTCCATCGTCCCGTGATTGAGCGCAAATTGACGATTTTCAAAATCATCGAACATGCGAACGTGTCCATCGACTTCACCTGGTCGTAAAACCATATATCCCGAGCCCATGGATTTTCCAAAAGTAGGAAATTCCAAAACCTTGGAATATATGGTCATAGTGCTTCTTATTAATCGTATAGCCACTAATTGGGAACGTGGAGGATTACTAAGAACATTATTATTCCAAATAACTCCCTCGATAGTATCTCCATAGGCATAACACCAATGAAACCCATGGGCCCCACGAATTTTAACAAGCTTTCCATCAACCATGACCCATGTATAATCATCATATTGCTCGGCAGGGTCACTATCTCTAAACATTGATGTAAATGTAAGGTCACCAAGGTTACCCTTTTTGACCTCGGTGATTCCTATATGTCTCCAATTGGCCCAGTATATCGTATCTGTTATATCCCCATTGTTATCCAGCAGGAAAGACAATGAATACGAATTCAGGTGTCCATAATCCATTACACCATTGCCTAAATCAAGCTCTTGGACAGTGTTAAACTCTAAGGCGTATGATCTGTTTATGATATCTGGGATACCATGAACAGAATCAACGGCGGACCAATAATCAATAATCTGATTAGGATTAGCAATTGACCTTGTTGCCAAGGTTTGCACACCTACCGTTCCTTTTGAGGCAAATTCAGTGCCAAATTTCTTGGCTGCAAATTTTTTCCCCAACAAGTGGGGATCCCAACACTCTATTGTATCAGTGGGTTGAAAATTATCATTCATGATGATAGTTTTGTATCCGTTTATAACAAAAGCGTTGTAGGCGAATGTTTTAGTCACTGGGTCGTATCTAAACACCCAGGTCCCATCAAATTTTTCACTACGCATCGCAAATCGGGGGATAGGGAGGTTCGGGGAACTTTTTAAATCCCACAAATCGAATATAAACACCCAATTATATTCGTTAGGGTCATGACTGAAAATAGTCATGATGTAATATCGACTATCGATTGTCCTTGCTGTTGCCGAATCTACCCCAACAGGAATTGTAAAAAATCCTGGAATGGAAATAGATCCACCATTCGGTAGTTTGTATACAGTTTCAGATTGACTGAATACTACTGCATACACCCCTGTTAAAATGATGAATAAAGCTATAAATTTTTTCATAATTATCGTTTTTTTATTTAAATGTAAAGAAATTATTTGAATAAATAATAACACAAATAAAATAAAAAGTAAATAAAAAGCCCTCGGAATAATCCGAGGGCTTAACTTTGGCATGGCTAATAAATAACCTGCCTTTGTTTCAAGGCAACAATACCACCGTTACTTATCACAGAAATGATGTACATTCCTGGGGTTAAATGATCCATAGATATAGTCTGGCTGGTTACTGGTTTTTGGACCAATAACTTTCCAGCTATATCTGTTATTTCAACAACACCACCATTAACAGACTCAGATAAATAAATATCTTGACCTTGTTGTGATGGATTGGGATAGAACACAGCAATATCATTATTTGTTGATGTCTCCACACCAACGGTCTCTGTGTACGAATTGATAAACAATCCACCACAGCTATTTCTAGTCCCTGCAGTCCACATTGATGTGTCAGTTGGAGCAGAAATAGATGATGAAATTGTTGTGTCCCCGTTGCCCCAGAAATATTCTGTAGCAACCTCGTCAACTTCTAATACATTATTATCATGAGTGACTGTAGGTAACTGGCTTAATAACTGTTGAATAAATGGATGAGATTCCTCTAGGACCGTAATTTTGAAAGCCTCATCGTATTGATCAGCAAAATCATAATCCACTACCGGATTTCCGGCTGGGTCCATAATCGAAAAATTCTGTGAATTTTTCGATTGACCCCCCCAATTTACCAAGAAGAAACTTTGGTTGGCAATCGGCATATACTGGATATTCCCCAGTCTATTCGACGCCAAGGTATCGGGGTGTAACCCTACCCAAGCTTTGCTATACGAGCGAGTAGGGTTTTGCTTGAAATCAAATTGCAAAACCAACCCTTCGGCGAACCCCTGAGATTTACCGTTGTTGTATAGCAACATATCAAGCACTCCAGAATTAAGGTCATAACCATCAGGTTCAATCACCAAGCCATGTTGGTCTGATAATTGTAGTGATTGGAATTTAGCGGGTGAATACATATCTGATTTAAAGATAAAATCTCCTTGATTGTTATTCTCCGCACGCAAAATTTCTGAGCCGTCTTCGGATACAAACCAAATCTGATGCAATTCCTTTGCTGAAACGGCAAATACCCAATGAGGGTAGCCAAATACATACCCCAACGAATCGTCAAAAAATCCTATGCTATTGGCATGAGCTCCTGGTAATGTTGACACCACTCCACCACTGGTGAAATGTGTCGGGTCCAGATCACTTGGGCGCAAGAAATTCCACAAAGGAATTTCAAGTAGATTCTGACCAGAATTCAAATCATGGACTACGATATACTCGTAGCGCATGGTTGTTTGATCCGTTATCGTGTCGCTACCAATTACATAGGGTAGGGCATTTTGCCCGGTGAACACAATAGTGGTATCCGGAGATCCCAAATTTTGTGTTAATGTAATCAGGATGTTATCATCTGCAACCAAATATTGTAGATGGGGCCTGATCTGGTCGTAGCCCAAGTCACCAGCAGTTACGGTATCCGAAGTCCCGCATAGTCCATCCTTTATGATGACATAGCCACTATGACCTTGCCATACATATTCTGTGGCCCTACCGTCGTCAGCAACAGTAAAATTAAAACGCGCAAACTGGGAATTTCCATTCACCGGGTAACTTTTTACATATTTCAAATCCAAACTACCATTGTTTTGGATTTGATAAATCAATAACTCCGGTGGGGTTGTTGACGCCCCTTTTAGGTTAATTTTCGGGATAACCATGTAATAGTTGTCACCTAAATTAATATTAGAAGAATATGGAGTTATTTCAATTTTTGGTGCACCATATTCCGAATAATCTAATTCTTGAGCGTTAGCCACAACCGCTATAAATAAAACGAAAATAAATAATAATTTTCTCATAATTTATGTTTTTAATATTTAATTTAAAAAATAGATTTGTCCACAATATAGCTATTATTTGTCGATTTGTCAAGCTTTTGGGCAAACAAAAAACCGGAGAGGTTGAGCCTCTCTGGTTTTTTGTTTTTGGTTATGTTGTTTGATTATCCTGTTTTTTTGTCTCCTGCGAATGACAGTGTCATTTTTTGTTGTTCTGGTTCAAATACGTTGATAGTAAATGGATATGCTTTTCCTATTTCAATTGATGCGCGCATTGTTTTGTCATCTCCAAATTCAGAAATATGAACTAATCCTGCGACACCTTGCTGGATTGAAACTAATGCTCCATGTTTGTTGAATTTTATAACTACACCTTGGACTGTTTGCCCTGTAGAATATGTTCCAACTGCTGCGGTCCATGGATTGTCTTTTGTTTGTTTGATCGAAAGTGAGATTTTTCCGTCTTTTATTTCGATTACTTTGACGCGCACAGCATCTCCTATTTTGTAAACCTTTTTAGGGTCTTCTACTAGTGACCAATCCATTTCTGAAATGTGTACTAACCCCTCTAGGCCTTCTTCGATTTTTACAAAGACTCCAAATTCAGTTGCCCCGCTGATAACTCCGTCCAAATCATCTCCAACGGCATAGTTGGTGATTAATTCACGTTTTTCAGCTTCACCTCCGCCTTGTTCTGTCAAAATTAATTTGTTTTCTTTTGGGTTAGCTGACAAGATTTGTACCTGGAATGTTTCTCCAATCATTTTTTTCAATTCATTCAAGATTGCGTCTTTGTCGCCATCTTTGACCCTGGGATACTTGTCAGCTTTTAGCTGTGATACAGGCAAGAAAGCCTCGATACCGTTCCATTCGAACATCAATCCACCCTTGTTGGCTTCTTTGACCACCAAATCGATAGTTAATTTGTCGCGCATTGCCTCGTCGGCTTCTTTCCATGTTAGTGCGGCTTTGGCTTCTTGGAGTGATAATTCTATGTATCCGTCCTCGTTTTCAGTTTCGATTACTTTACCTTTTACGGTATCACCTGGGTTGATGTTTTTGATCATGTCGCGAGCTCCGATGAATTCACGTCCAAAAATAATACCTGTTCCGTTTTCTCCTAGGTCAACGAACACCGATGTTTGTTCGATGCTGATGATTGTTCCCTCGACGATATCGTCAATATTGATACCGCGTTCTGAAACATTGTCTAAAAGTTGTTGTGTTGTTGTTTGCATATAAATTAAATAAAAAAATCCACCTGTATCAGAAAAATCCAAAAGGTGGAGGTGTAATCTACGCCGATGGGCCTTCCTGCATTGTGATGTGCGCAGTCCAGTTTAGCCAAAGGTGTGCTGATAAATAATATTACCCAGGGAATATAGCATAAAGAGGTATTTTTGTAAAGAAAAAGGCAGGAAATATTCCTGCCTAGTGTTTTAGTTTGAGTCTGTCTGTAAATTCCTAAGAGACTCTGCCAAGTGAACGCTTTTGTTTTTGACGAGAGCCCAAATAAGATCCTTTCTGGTTGATAGCGAAACATGATGTCCACCTCTATTTATCAGGAGGGTAGCAAGCTCATAATCATACATAACAAGAGTGTCCATATGTTGTATATGGTGATTATCAGTTAGTTTTCTGAATCCATTTGTTAGGGATGTCCCCGTTGCCAGAACGTCATCAATAAAAAGAACATTTTTACCTGGTCTCCCGGCTATTTCATAGGTTTCCTTGTTCATTTTTATTGCTGGGATTTTGGTTATTGCCTGCAATCTCTGCGCAAATGACCACCCACCGGTTTCAATACCAATAAAGGTGTCGTAGCTGGAGAAATCCAAGCCTTTTTCTGAGCATTTGTATTTTATGAGCCCCATTAATGTATTTGCATCAATATTTTCTTTATTTTTTAACGCAACTTCAGCATCAACTTTGCAGGGTAGCAAGACACCGTTCTTCGATGTCCATTCTCCTGGGAGAATGAATCCTGGTATTTTTACAAGTTGCTCTAAGATTTCTCTGGGTAAGTTTTGTAGATTGTTAATGTCCATGACTATGAGTTTTCTTTTCAGTCTACGCCTTTTAATAATTTTATCAAGATTCTGTGTCGCATCACATGTTTTTTCTTGATGATATTTGAAGGATGACGTATAATGGAGATATTATGATTATCACGTACTACGGGGGACAAGCTACAAAATTACAAACAGGGGATACAATTATCGCGACTAACCCAGTTTCCAAAGATTCAAAATCTAAAATCAAACCATCAAAATTTGGTGCCAATGTTGTGTTGGTTTCCGCTCATCATCCTGATTATAACGGTATCGACACGGTGACCTATGGAGACAAGGAACCTTTTGTTATTAGTGGTCCAGGTGAATATGAAAAAGAAGATATCTTTTTCATCGGTGGGTTGGCAAACACGCACATAGACGGAGTAGAATATATCAACACTATTTATTCATTTGTTTTTGATGATATAAAAATCGCCTTTTTGGGGAATATGGATTCACGAGAAATCTCTGCTGATACCCGCGAGAAACTTGGTGATGCAGACGTTGTTTTTGTGTCATTGGAAAATATTTCTGCCTCTGACGCGTATAAATTAGCTTCATCATTCACCCCCAGTCTGATAATTCCCATGGAATATGACAATGAAACATTGGAAAAATTCCTCAAAGAAGCGGGTTCTGACGTAAAATCAATCGATAAGCTAACTATCAAGAAAAAAGACCTCATAGGCAAAGACGGCGTTCCCGTTGTTTTGTCTTATTAAATCACATGTCACTAATAAGCAAGATTAGAAGCAAACCAGAAAAAATCCGCAAAAGATATGCTTTTGGTGGGGCTGTTATTGTTACCGCCATAGTTGTTGGTGTTTGGGGGATGAGTCTGAGCTTCAAGACAACAAAATCAGAACCAGAAACTCCTGTTGAAAAAACAGAAAAACCTTTCAAGCAAATTTTCTCCTCTTTTAAAACAGCTTTTTCGAATCCTCCAAAGCTAAAAAAGAATCTTAAAAACCTCAGCTCGACAGATGATGGTGTTGAAAATAGCGACATAGATGAATCAAATATTACAATTATCGACAATTCAGACGGTGAAAATATACCCAATGAAAACGCTGTTATTTCGGGTGAAAATGTGATAGAATAGCTAGATATATGGACAAGAAAAAAGTCGAACAACCAACACTTGCGCGTGATAATGTGGTCCCCATAAATATTACCGACGAGATGAAAGAATCATTTCTGGCTTATTCGATGTCCGTGATTATGTCGCGTGCCCTGCCTGATGTTCGTGATGGTTTAAAGCCGGTTCACCGGCGTATTCTATTTGCCATGCATGGTATGGGGCTGGCTGCATCCGCAAAATTCCGAAAATCAGCAGCGGTGGTTGGGGACGTTTTGGGTAAATATCACCCACATGGCGATACCTCTGTATATGATGCAATGGTAAACATGGCACAGGAATTTTCATATCGTTATCCAATGGTTTGGGGGCAGGGAAACTTTGGATCAATCGATGGTGACAATGCTGCCGCGATGCGTTATACCGAAGCTAAAATGACAAAAATCGCTGGGGAAATGATGTCTGATATCGAGAAAGAAACCGTTGATTTTGTGCCAAACTATGATGATACTCAACGTGAACCTAGCGTATTACCCGCATCCGTTCCTGCGCTGTTGCTGAATGGGACATTAGGTATTGCGGTTGGTATGGCGACCAATATTCCACCACATAATCTGGGTGAAATCGTTAACGCAACAGTGCGTTTGATTGATGAACCCGAGGCAACCAACGAAGACTTGATGGATCACGTGACGGGTCCAGATTTCCCAACAGGAGGTCTTATTTTTGGTGAAAGCGACATTGCTCAGGCTTATGCAACAGGACGTGGTGGAGTTAAAACACGTGGTGAGGCAGAAATTGTCGAGGGAAAACGTGGTAGCGAGATTATAATCACATCAATCCCATACCGTGTTAACAAAGCAAATTTGATTATCAAAATCGCCGATTTGGTCAAAGACAAAAAATTGCAGGGGATTCGCGACTTGCGTGATGAATCCACCAGAGACATTCGCGTTGTTATCGAGCTAAAATCCAGCGCCAGCCCACAACGTGTATTGAACTATATATACAAACATACTGATTTGGAGCAGAACTTTAACTTTAACGTTGTTGCGCTGGTAAACGGAGTGCCTCAGACTTTGTCATTAAAACAAATGCTCGAGGAATTTATTAAACATCGCCAAGAAGTAGTGCGTCGTCGCAACGAATATGATCTAAAAAAAGCCGAGGCACGTGCGCATATTCTCGAGGGGTTGAAAAAGGCTTTGGATAATATCGACGCAGTGATTAAAATCATAAAAGCTTCTACGGATTCTGCGACCGCAAAAGTAAACCTGATGAAGAAATTCAAATTTACTGAAATACAAGCACAGGCAATTTTGGATATGCGACTACAAAAACTGGCTGGTTTGGAGCGTAAAAAAATCGAGGACGAGCTAAGAGAAATTTTAAAAACTATCAAAGATATAATTGCATTGTTAAAATCAGTTGCAAAAATGCTAGCGGTTATAAAAGACGAATTGATTGCTATTCGAGATAAATACGATGATGGTCGCAACACCAAGGTAATGAAAAGGGGAATCAAGGCGTTAGATGACGAAGATCTAATTGTCGAAGCCGAAAATGTATTGGTGTTCACTGCCGGTGGATACGTAAAACGTACAGACCCAGTAGAATTCAAAAAACAAAAACGCGGTGGAGTCGGGGTTGTTGATTTGGATACCAAAGAAGAAGACGTTGTTACAGAATTGCTGACAGCCAGCACCCTGAGCGATATTTTATTCTTTACTGATGCAGGTAAAGCCTACCAGGTAAAAATGTACGAATTACCCGAAGGTAAACGTGCCACACGCGGTAAATCAATCATGAATTATATTCAATTGTCAGAAGGCGAAAAAGTAACATCAATATTGGCGATGCCAAAAGACGTCAAACAATCTGATGTTAAAATGGTGTTGTCCACCAAAGAAGGTGTAACTAAAAAGATTTCAGCAGACAGCTTTAAAAATGTCCGTAGCAATGGAATTATTGCTTTGAAACTTGGCAAAGAAGACACTCTGTTGTCTGCTCGTTTTGTAAGTCCAGGAGATTACGTTGTTATGATGTCTCACAAAGGGCAATCGATTCGTTTTGCTGAATCTGATTTGCGTGAAATGGGGCGTGCTGCTGGTGGGGTACGTGGAATGAAGCTTGGCAAAGGTGACTATGTTGTTGGTGTTGGTGTGGTTCGCAAAGATTCAAAAAAACCAATGTTATTGGTTATGAGTGAGAATGGATACGGTAAACAAACCAAAGTCAGCGAATACAAAATCCAAAAACGTGGAGGTTCAGGAATTAAAACAATGAACATAACAACAAAAACAGGAGCATTAGTTTCTGGAAAAATTGTTACCGAAGACAACGTAGAATTGATTGCTATTTCTAAAAAATCTCAGGTTATACGCATAGATATTAGCGATGTGTCAGAATTGGGTCGTGCAACACAAGGTGTACGAATTATGAAATTACGTGCAGGTGATTCATTGGCTAGCGTGACGCTGTTATAGGTTTTTCAAATTTATATATGAATAAAAAATACCAAGAGCATAGCTCTTGGTATTTTTTATTCTACACAGCTAGTCACTGTTAGTTATTTTTATTTTGTGCATGTTACAATTAACGTATGATTCGCAGTCCGGATGATATTATAAACCAACTTGGTATTGCTCGTGGTGAAACTATCGCAGAGATTGGTTCTGGTTCGGGGCATATGGCGATTGCATTGGCGCATGCCGTCGGTAAAAATGGGCATGTGTACGCAATTGATATTAAACCAGATGTACTTGATAGATTAGAATCTGATGCGCGCCAAGCTGGGCTGTCTCACGTTGAAACTATTACCGGAGACATACAGATAGGGGGCAGTATTCCTGTTCTGGACGGTCAAATAGACAAAGTAATGTTGGTGATGGTTCTTTTTTATCTGCAAGATATGGATTCAGTATTTGCGGAAATCGCTCGAGTTTTGAAATCTGGTGGACAAGTAATAGCGGTCGAATGGGAGGATTCCTTTGGTGGAATTGGACCGCATTCTGATCATCTGGTTACCATAGAACAGATAAAAGAATCAGCAGAAAAATCAGGGCTAATATTTATGCGTGATTTAGATGTCGGAGAGCAACATTTTGGTATGGTATTTAAAAAATAATTTTATATATGAAAGATCTTCTTAAAAATAAATTTCAATTAGCTATTCTGGGAGTTTTTGTATTTTTTATTATTCTTGCGGTTGTTCTGTTTTCTGCTACTGGAAAAAAACAGAGTACAGATGGGACGGGCCCCGGTTCATCTTCGGTTGTTCTGTGGGGGACTATTCCAAGCAATGTAATAACGCCATTGATATCACAATTCAATATAGATAACGTTGGGTTAAATGTTTCCTATAAAATGATTCCCGAAAGTATATTTGATTCTGAATTAACCGAGGCTCTAGCTTCTGGTAATGGTCCAGATGCAATAATTGCCCCTCATCCTACAGTGTTGCGTCAGGCTGGTAGGACTATTATTATTCCGTATACATCTTTGTCTGAACGTGACTACAAAAATATTTTTATAGACGGAGCGCAATATTTTTTAACGCCAAACGGGATACTAGGGTATCCAATACTCGTTGATCCGATGGTTATGTATTTTAACAGAGACCACCTGAGTAACAATTTTTTGGTTAATCCACCAAGATACTGGAAAGACATGTCAGAGTTTGTTCGCACCGTAAAACGTTTAAATCCCGCTAACATTGAACAGGCTGCTGTGGCTTTGGGTACAACAAACAATATAAATTATTTCGAAGACATACTAGCTTTGCTGATTATGCAGGCTGGTAATCCATTGGTTGGATTCGACGAGGGCGGTCTCGTTTCGACTCTTAATCAATCAATCGGTGTTGTTCAGCCCGTGGCTTCTGCTGTGCAATTTTTTACCAGTTTTGCTGATCCAAGCAAAGACGTATACACATGGAACACATCACTTCGTTCATCTCGTGATGCATTTTTGGCCGGGAATGTTTCTTTGTATTTTGGTTACGCAAGCGAACTTGAACAACTGCGACAGCTTAATCCAAATTTAAATTTCGATGCGACTTTTATGCCTCAGATTGAAAATTCACCAAACACAGTTACATCTGGTTCGTTGGTGGGTTTTGCCGTTTTAAAAAGCTCTACACAACAATCATTAGCCTTTCAAGTTGGCACAGCTCTTGTTTCGCCAACGTATCAAAAAATATTATCTGAAACAACATTATTACCACCAACACGTCGTGATTTGCTAGAACAATTACCAGGGGATTCATTTCGTGATTTGTTCTATCGCTCTGCGATTGTGTCGCGTAGTTGGTATATGCCATCACGTGCTGATGCCCAGAGAATATTGGGGGGCATGATTGAATCATATCGGTCAGGACGTCTTCTTTTGGGGGAATCAGTAAATAATGCTTCGACCGATTTAGATTTAGCATTGTCGGATATAAAAGTTTTCCAGGCCCCAAAGCAAACAAATTAATGTATGACATTATCATTTGAAAAAATTTTAAAGTACATATTATTTGCAGGTATTGCATTCGCGGCTTTGTTTTTTGTAGCTTCTCCCTTGGATGCATTTGCACTAGATAGGAATCAAGACCAGATCGTAATATTCAGACAAGCAGAACGTTTAACAGGAGAGCTTGATATGACTGTTTGGATTGACACATTCAAGGATGACATTGTTGTTGATTTTGTTTTTACTGATGAATACGGAATTTCGACAACCGTTCCATCTGTATTTAGCGGTAAAACAGTTCGCTCTAATTCTTTGTATACTATAGATCCGGATGTTGTTCCAGATAGAAAATTTTATTTCATTAGAGAGTTTTCATTTATAGCAAATGGAATTAATCATGGGATAAATAATACATTAGAATTTATTAATCATTCAACAGGGCAACCTCTTTTGATTTATAATGCTGGTGGAGTTTTTACAACAGCAACTTCTTATTTTCTTGCCGCAGACCCTGATTTTGCTAATCCTGTTTTACCGATCGAGTTTTCATTTGACGAACAGAATACCACCGCAACAAATACCAGTATTACAATTCCGTATTTTGCATCAACAAATGATCAAATAGCCATTGCTGATTTGTTGTATTACCAAGCAGACCGTCCCGTAACTCAGATAATACAAGGCGTATATAATAGCGTTACTGACATTGGCCAAGTGGACAGTGAAAATATAACGGTTAGTAATCTTGAACCAGAGATGGAATATGGATTTGAATTTGTTAGCAATTCAGATCCTGCTATAAAATTTTCCGATACTTTGTTCGCATCAACTTTGGGTGGGTCCGCAACCAGCACCCAAGGAGTCAGCGCAACAACGACACCTTGGGAGCCAACATCATCAACCCCAACTGTTTCTGGTTCTGGGTCATTGGTGGCGTGTGATGGTCCGGCAGGAACTGGATCCGTGGCATGTGGTTTTAGCACCTTGTTGGAAACCATAAGCCGCATTATTAACTTTATCCTCTTTACGCTTGCGACTCCATTGTTTACAATATTGTTTATATACGCAGGTGTTATGTATATGTCTAGTGGTGGTAATGAAACCAAGCGCACACAAGCAAAAACTATTATCCGTAACGTTGTTATTGGATATGTTATTGCAATAGCAGCTTGGTTAATTGTTGCCACTCTTCTGCGTAGCCTGGGTGTTGAAGGTACTTATGTTTTACTTAATTTCACAAGATAATAAAAATACAAAAAAATGGTTATTTGCCTTCTTGTTGTTTGGTTTCTCCTTTTTGTTTGTACCAACAACAATATTTGCCACACACGTGCCAGGTCACCAAGAATTTTCTTTTGGTAGCCCAGACACATCAACAAATGACCCCAGCAGTCCGGATTCTGTAACTCAATCTGGTGGATCAATTGGCACACTGGATAATCCTCTTGGTGGAGCCGGGATTGTTTCTTTGGATGGTCTTGTGCAGAAAATAGCAGATTCACTGCTGGTGGTTGGTGTTCCTATTGTTGTCTTGGGGTTATTATATGCTGGATTTTTATATGTCTATGCGCGTGGAGATAAAACCAGACTAGAGACAGCTAAAAAAACCTTGATCAGTGTCATCGTGGGGGCGATATTAATCCTGGGGGCGCAGGTATTCGCCAGATTAATAAAAGAAACCGTATGTGATGTTGCTGACGGGGCGTGTTCAGGCGCATTATTAGATGATATCAATATGATTGGATAATTTTTTATGAAAAAACCTATTTTATTTTTTCTTGCCACCATTGTTATTTTTACTGCCATGTATTCTCCTGTTAATGCGGTCCAAGGCGGAGAACAAACATCTTTGACGGGGGGGTATTCATCTGGGTTTGATTTTTTCACAGGAGGTACACCTTCTGGGGGGAACCAAACTCAGTCAGGAAATAATTTTAATTTTACTGGACAGGGAACATATGTCACTGGGGTGGATACCTCTAGCGCTTCAACTCAGCAAAATCCAGTATTCTGTGTCAGCGATATAAACAACATTGGAGATGTTTTTAAATATGCGACTTGTCAGATTTCTAATTTTGTTATGCCGCTTCTTGTTGTGTTGGCTACCGTAATATTCACCGGTGGAGTTATTCGTTTTTTCATAGCAAAAAACACAACAGACAAAGAAGACGGCAAACAATATATGATGTGGGGGATAATTGCATTGTTTGTGATGGTTTCTGTTTGGGGTATCGTCAGAATATTCACCAATACTTTTTTTGGTCCAACATTTGTTGTTCCTCAGATTCAGACGTACGGTAATTAATCATACCTGTTGATAACAAATTGATTTGCAGATAATCAATAATGGTATAATATTTTCACAGAATAAATATTCGTCGAGGTTATTTTATTAGATAGAAATATTTTTTATGAAGAAATTATCATTATCAAAAATCATAGGGGGAATCGGTATCTGGATGGTTCCAGCATTTGCATTCGCCCAACAAAATGTTACAGGGATCATAACATTGGTTAAAAACCTGATCAACACAATAATACCAATTCTAATAACAATTGTTATTGTTTTGGTTATTTTCAATGTTATAAAAATGGTAACAGCAGGCAAAGAAACCCCCGAAGACAAGGAAAAATACAAAAACAATCTAATACGAGCGATTATCGGATTGTTTGTTATTGTCGCAATTTGGGGGATTGTTGGTATTTTGGTTAATACATTGTTCCCAGGTGGAGTTTCTCCTGTTCCAATAAATCAAATTCCACAGATTCCAAACCTGTAATAACATATTTTTATGTTTCCACTGCACGTATTTGCACAAAATGAACCTATCCTCGAGGGTACAAAATCCATCGTTGGCAAGATTAGCGCAACAATAATAAATCCATTGATTGTTTTGTTGTTTGCTGTTGCTATCACAATATTTGTTTTTGGGATAATAAAATTTTTAGCAAACCAAGACAACACCGAAGAGAAAGAAAATGGCAAAAAGCACATGATGTATGGTTTGATTGGACTTTTCATTATGATTTCAGCATTTGCCATTATGCGTGTTATTGACGGAACTCTCAGCCGGATAGACCCTGATCCATCTGGTGGGACAACATTGGAAACGGCAGGATACTAGATACATGGCAAATAAAAAACCGCGATCCCAAATGGGTCGCGGTTTTAGTTTAGGTTAAAAAATTAGTTTTTAGTCAGACTTAGAGACAAAGAAATTGTGGTCTTTGTCTCTTGACCTGCTAATTTCCTGATTTTTGTAGGAACACTAGCTGGTTCCCAAATATAAAGATAAAATACAGCATCCTTGTTCCCCATATTTTTATAATAATAATATGGAGCTTTTACAAGAACCGCTTTCTTTTTATCATTTGTATTTATTTCATTCTGGACACGACTGGCAAAAGCACAGTCATAATCCCCACAATCAGGGTCCGTGAACCCGAAATAGGTGACATCTGGATAATTTCCATTTTTGTCAACAAAACTATTCCGAGGCTTGTACATTTTTCCAATTGGGTCGTGATTTGTTGTCCAGACTCCTGGTTTTAACGTAAATTTATTTTGTTTTATGTTAATCCCAGCACCCCGAAGGATGTGAAAGCTAGAGTCCAGTTTTGACCTGCTATAAACATCGGTATTGTTCATAGTTTTGTATGCCCATACCAGCTTGGTGACTAAAAGATTCTGACGATTTTGGGACTCAGTTTGAGCCTTTTTCGCAGTTTCTTTTTTGACAGCCTCTATTTCTATTTCCGCAATTCTCTCTGGAGTTCTCCAGGAAGATTGCCAAAAAATAAAATACAGCCCAATTACAATTACAACAACATTTCCGACTTGAAATAGCCATTGATAATTGGCAAATTTCTTTCCAATTATCATTAATATAGCTACTACAAGTATTAGAACCAAGATAATTAAACCTATTGATTCAGCACCGTAGAACATGTATTCATTTTCGGCACTTGTGTCAGTTTGGTTAAGGTTTGGAATTATCCATATAGCAACAATTTTATAAATTGCCATTATAAATAATAATCCAGATATTCCGTAGAATATCTTGGAGTTTTTCTTGATCGCTGGGATCAAGAAAAGAACTCCAATTAAAAATAATATAATTATTATATACATCTGTTTAGTTTTTAATTGTTATAAATTTACTTCAATTCCACCTTTTGGCATAAAGGTTAGGCTTTGAACGCTGGTATTCGCAATAGCCAAGGCTATTTTCCCCTCAGCATCTACAATACTATTAATACCTGCTGCTTTAGATTTCTCTATTGCTTTGATACCAATAGCTTTTTGTTCGGCAGCTTTTCTTTCTGCTGTTGCAACTTTTACCAAAGCATTATTTTCTTTAGTAGTTGTCAGAGCAAGAATAGAAAGTTTTTCCAACTCCTCTCTGAAATTGCCATCTGAAATCGCAATATACTTGATATTAAAAGTACTTATTTTAATTCCAAGATAATCTTCAAGCCCAATATCATTAGCAAGCCCAGGTATTTGATTATTCAACGCAAGAATTTTCTCACGAAGAGATTCTCCTGTTGCACCATCACTAGCTTTAAGTTTTAAAGCTTTGTCGAAAGTAAGACCTAGAAAATGCTCACGCATTGCATCCGCAACAAATTGTTTTAATATCTCGTAGTAGTTTCCAGCCCCCAACATTTTTGTTGTGTTGACTGCTTCGACTACTAAAATAGATAAACAATCCAGTGGGGCACGATTGCTGGTTTCTGCACCAGGCAAAAACACAGGGTAGTCCTGGATATGACGCACATGATTAGTTTTTGCATCATCACCGGTTAATAATTTCATGGTGACTTTACCAGTAATTGGATCTTCTTCCATTATTGGGTGAGGAAAACTATAGGTGTAATCACTTGCCCATGGGTATCCAAGATACCTTAATCCAAACCATGAATTTATTATGCCAACAAAAGGATTAAGAGGGGTTTCATTTCCACTTATTTCTCCTTTGTTGTTTACATAACTATTATCTTTCAATTGTCCATAAGCTATGGTTATTTTTCCACCAGTTTGCCCATGTTTGATTCGTCCAACTTTTTCATAAGAACCAAAACCCATATTATATGCACGCAAAGATGCAAATATGCCAAGTGGGATTCCTATGATAACAAGAGCTGTAATTAATATTGTTTCCATAATTTATATAGTTTATTCATTGTTTACAATTTACTTATCTCTACCATTATAGCACTTTTCGACATAAAAGTCAATATGTAACTATAATCCATATATAACAGGGAATATAGGGCTTTTAGATATGTACTTCCTTTTTCCCTTAAAATTGTGTAGGATATACAGCATTACCTTGTGTTTGGGACAGTTTGTGGGCAAGTGGTGGAATGGTAGACACGCTAGTCTTAGGAACTAGTGCCTCCGGGCGTGCTGGTTCGAGTCCAGTCTTGCCCACAAACCGCCTCAGACGTTGGTATATTGGCCCTTGTAGCTCAGTTGGTAGAGCAGCTCCCTCTTAAGGAGACGGTCCTAGGTTCAAATCCTAGCGGGGGCACATAAAACAAATGCTCTGCATACGAGAGTATGCAGAGCATTTGTTTTAGTGTTATCCGCAGGATTTGAAAGACGGAGACGGTATACAAGACGAGCGTAGCGAGTGCTTGTCGCCGAGTCGGGCTCAATGAAAAAATAAACGAAGTGATTATTTTGAATTAGTGCAAAGATTCGCGAAATTTTCTGCAAGAAAATATTCGTGACCAAATCCTAGCGGGGTTCGTGCTAAAATAAAACAACAGGCACGGTGGCGAAGTGGTAACGCTGTGGTTTGCAAAACCTCCATGCGCGGGTTCGATTCCCGCCCGTGCCTCAATAAAATAAAGATCCAGGTACAATAGTATCTGGTAATTTATTTTATAGGTGACGTAGGGAATCGAACCGAGACCCGACGAAGTCCGCGTAGCGGCCAGGTCGAGTGGCGGCTGATGGAGTGTAGCGAGAGGAGCCGATTCCCGCCCGTGCCTCAAAATAACAATGAACCGAGCCTGAAAAGGTTCGGTGATTTTTTTATGTGCCGGAGGTGGGACTCCTTTTCCTCCGCATAGCTCGTAATGTTCCAAATATTCACATTACACTCTCTTTGCTCCTCCAAAGCCACGGACATTTATCTTTTCGCTTCGCGGACAAATGTTCCGTTCGAGCCCCACCACATTCCAATCACTAGATAGTAAAATTGCTCGCCACAAGGCGAGCAATTTTACTATTGTGCCGGAGGTGGGACTCGAACCCACACGGCCTAGGGCCCAGGGATTTTAAGTCCCTTATGTCTACCATTCCATCACTCCGGCAGGAGTATAAATATCCTACCATAAAATCTATTCCTCTTCATCAGAATCAGGTTCTGTCGTGTAGACGGTATTTTGCATTATGGTTTGTAAATTCGATCGTTTTTTGTCTCCAGCATCGATGTGAAAACGAATATATGGGATAAAACGATGTCTCATGTATTTCATTACCGCGCGACGAATGTCGTCTTTGTGTCGTGTTAGAAATTCCATTGCAGGGGCTTCTGCGTTGGTGGGTAATACTGTCACCAAAATATCAGCATATTTTTTGTCGGTAGATAGGTCGACTTTGGTTACCGTAATCATCGAGTTGCGGTGGGACTCTCGACTAATATAACCAGCGATAGCTTTCTTCATTTCTTTACCAAATTGTTCTGGGTTGCTGGCCATATTATTTTTCGTCTATTCTGATAGATTGGATGATGTCTCCGGGTTCGATAATTTTTTTGGAATCAATCATGGTTCCAAACTCTCCGTCGCCAACATGTTCGACTGCTGATTTTGCCTGTTGCATTCCGGTAATTCTACCTGTTCCAATTGTGATATCATCTCGGATGATCTGTACTTTGTTGCCAACCTTTAGGATACCATCGATGATATTGGCTCCAACCAGTTGATTGTTTTTTTGCGCACTAAAATGTTTCAAGACTTTGGCGGATCCAGTGATTGTTTCGATTTCTTTTTTAGGTCGCAAATTATCACGTTCTGATTCTATCCATTCGCTCATTTTATAAATGATATCAAAAATTTTGATGGTGATGTCATTGATTCCGTTGATTGATTCAATTTTCTTGTCACGTCCAACATGAAATCCAATAATCAAAGTGTGGGGGTCTGTATATGCCAATTGTATGTCAGATTCATTAATATCTCCGACGTCTGCTTTTATGACACGAAAAAAGATATCAGGGGTATTTAATTTTTGAATCTCACCTATAACAGCTTCGGCAGTTCCTGATACATCAGTTTTTATTATTACAGGAACAATAAACTGGTCAGAATGCTCTGCTGATTGTGGTCCGCAGTTGATTGTGGTCCCACCCAATTCTGCAATCAACTCTTCGGCTTCTTTTTTTGTTTTTACCGTGTCAAAAGTCGCCCCTACTATTGGACAATTAGAAAATCCTGTAACGTTAATTGGCGATGATGCCTCGGCATTTTCTAGTGATTTGTTAGCAAAATCTGCCAACATACGAGTGGGTGCGTATACCCCTCCGGCTACTACAAATTGCCCTCGGGATAGAGACCCATTTTTGATAACCAATGTTGCGGTGACCCCACGTTTTGGGTCTGTGTGTGATTCTACAACATATCCAGTGGCTGGCAGTGACGGATCATATGTAAATTCATGCAGGTCGGCCAGTATTAAAATAGTTTCCAATAGGTCGTCTATGCCGGTGCCTACTTTGGCAGAAATTTCAGCAAAAGGAACGTCTCCTCCGTATCCTTCGACATACACCTCGTGTTCCAGTAAATCTGATTTTACTTTTTCTACATTCGCGCTGGGGCGGTCAATTTTGTTGATAGCAACAATAAAAGGCACTTTTGCTTTTTTGATGATTTCGATTGCCTCGATAGTCTGAGGCTTGAGGCTGTCTTCTGCAGAGATTATTAAAATTGCGATATCTGCAACTGCGGCTCCACGTTGGCGCATTCCCGAGAACGCTGCGTGCCCTGGTGTATCGATAAACGTAATACGTCGGTCAACGCCCTCGTGAGCTTGCACGGCCTCGTAGGCGGCAATATGCTGTGTTATACCACCAGCTTCGCCCGCAACAGTGTTGGCGCTCCTAATAGTATCAAGCAACGTTGATTTTCCGTGGTCGACATGACCCATAATAGCGACCACAGGGGGTCGCGTTTGTAGCGATGATGATTTCATAATTATTTTTGTAGTGATTGTTTTGCTTGGGATAGAGCTTGGGCTTCTTCTTTTGATAGTTCAAATTCAGAAGCGAATTTATGGATTGGTTTTGCAAATACGCTCATGCGTTCGCGTGCGTACAGAGTTGAAACCACGGTTCCGTCTCCGTTTGCATTTACCAAGGCCAAGGCAAAACTTTGTTGACCTGTTGATTCTGTGAATGGATTGAATCTGGTCAATCCTATACCACGAATACTTTGAGATAGTTTATGCTCCATTCTGTCTCGATGAGCATGTGCTGATAGTTCGGCATCATGGATTCGCTCGACCTCGGTAATTAATAACTGCATAGTATCTTCGAGGCTTGCAGCATCTTTGCCGAGCATAAAATTATTTATTTTTTTCTGGAGCAAGGTAACCCACACCGCCAATATAACCACAAGCCCTATCAATGTAAACAGGGCAACTGAAACAACAAAGGAATCAAGTGGAAAAAATGACATGCGTAAACTATACAACATTTTGGTATTTTAAGCAAAACTTGTATACTGTATTCCATGTTTAGTTTCTTGCGTCCCAAAATTATATATATGGACAATGCATCGGCAACTCCGGTTAATGATGATGTTGTTAGCGCAATGAATCCATATTGGAGTGAAAAATTCTTTAACTCCAGCGCCTTGTATCGAGCAGGGCAGGATGTTTCTGATGTTTTAGACATTTCACGCGAGATTATCGCAAGTGGTTGCGGGGTTCGCGCACAAGATGTCATATTTGTCGGTGGTGGAACCGAGGCAAATAATCACGCTATTGTTGGTGTGTTAGAAAAATGGCGAACAAAACACCCGGGCAAGGTTCCACACGTTGTTACTAGCAACATTGAACATCCATCTGTTCGGGAAACTTTGCGAGTGTTGCGCGCACGTCATCAAATAATGTTGGACGAAGTCCCTGTTGATACAGATGGAGTTATTAATGCAGAAATATTAAAAGAAAAATTGCGAATAGAAACTGCGTTGATTTCTGTTATGTACGTAAATAATGAAATAGGAACAATTCAGCCATTACGTGAAATTGCAAAAACTATCCGTCATTTTAAAAAACATGTCTTGGGGGATACAGGTTCAGCCTATCCCGTTTTTCATACAGACGCGATTCAAGCTGTAAATTATTTAGATATTCATTTACCACGACTGGGTGTTGATATAATGACAATTTCCGGAGCGAAAATTTACGGACCAAAGGGAATTGCTGGTTTGGTATTCATCAAAGATATTTTGTCACCAATTATATTTGGTGGTGGGCAGGAACGCGGTTTGCGGGCTGGAACACCAGCCGTGCCATTAATTGTAGGACTTGCAAAAGCTTTTAAAATTGCGCGAAAAAAATCTGAATCTGAAGATGTGCGCCTGTCCGATTTGCGCGACACGATGATTGATATGATGAGCGAATCGTTGCCGACTGTACGAGTAAATGGCGCCACAGGACAGGCGCGCATTGCAAACAACATCAATATTTCTTTTCCTGGATTATCCAGCGAACAATTAGTTATAGAATTGGATGCTCGCGCTGTTTTAGCCTCTGCTCGCGCAGCATGTTCATCTGATGACCCTGACGAATCATATGTTTTACAGGCGATATACCCAAATGATGATACCGAACAGGGTAGTTTACGATTTACACTAGGGCGCGACACCACTGAAAAAGACATAGAAACAACAGTTAAAAAACTAAGAAAGATTATTAAAAAATTATACGCTACCAAGAAAAAATATGAAAAATAATTTTCGCTCATTATTTATAGTTGTGCTGGCTATTGTGGCTGGATTCGGAGGGGTTTTTTATGTCATCAAGACTGATACCATTTTAGTTTCTGGCATGCCTGCAAACACTTCGACATCGGCCGAACGTATTCGTGAATTAATTACAAAACGAGACAAAATTTTCCATGTGTATGCAGTCGGGGATATTATGTTGTCTCGAGGGGTCGAAGCCAAGGTTAATCGTGCTGGCGGAGATTACAATTTGCCGTTTCGGTTGATTTCAGATGACTTGAATCAGGCCGATCTTGTTTTTGCAAACCACGAAGGTCCAATGTCTGATTTGGGCGGTGACCAAGGTGGAAAATATTCATTCCGTTTTGATACAAAATTTGCACAAATGCTGGCTGGTGCTGGTGTTGATATTGTTAGCTTGGCAAACAATCATATGTTTGATTGGGGAAAAGATGCGCTGTGTGATACGCCAGCTCAATTAAAACAAGTCGACATAGACAGTGTCGGGGCTGGCTGCGATAGCGCCCGAGCCAACAAGCCATCAATTCAAACACTGGATGATGGAACACGTATTGCATTTATTGCGTATCAGAATTTATTACCAAACAAATGGGCTTCTGCAGGAGACAACCGTCCAGGTATGAGTAATTTTGACCGTCAAGAAATAGTTAAAACAATACAAGGTTTACAGAATAATGATATAGCTGATTTGATTTTTGTATCGATTCATTGGGGGGCTGAATATAAAACACGTTCAAATATAGACCAGCAAAATTTAGCGCACGAATGGATTGACGCTGGGGCGGATGTTGTTATTGGCCACCACCCACATGTTGCACAAGAAATTGAACGTTATGGAAATGGAT
>JAOULM010000033.1 GCA_029882015.1 Candidatus Nomurabacteria bacterium | reverse complement strand
TGCAACAAGTTCCATAAGGCGTTTATCCACCTTTCCATCGGTATGTAAGAGTTTATGTCTAAGCACTTCAATTTCAAGCAATAAAGAAGCTTCATGTGGTTCCAATAATTCTTTACCAAAGATTTTTCCAAAGGATTCTAACCATTTTGCCGTGCTATTTCTTGACTCTATGAAATATTCTGGAAATTCATTTTTTAAAAAAGAAACTGCTGTCCGTTCTCTAAATTCTTCAAAGTGTCCATATAAAATTATTAAACCAAGCTTAAACAAATAATCATTTTTATACTTAGTCTTTCCAAAAGCTTCTTTCATCCATAATCTGACAGACCTCTCTTCTTTGTCGAAGAAGTCATTTTTGTAGATTTCAGAAATTTCAATTGACAAGTCAATTGAATAGAATAAGTCTGTAGTCCTGGCAATTTGTTTATTAAGTTTATTAACTGACTTCATTTGCGGGTCCACCAGGATTCGAACCTGGATCAACGGTTTTGGAAACCGGCATTCTACCATTGAACTATAGACCCAAACGAGGAGCATATGAGCACGTAGTGTTCATAATGTCCGAGTTGCCGGGTATACACAATCTGTATAGACCCGAGTGAGGAGCGAGTGGGAGCTTACACAGCCATCGCTGTTGACTATGGTATCGCATTTTACATAAAAATAAAAGCCCTTGGATTATATCCAAGGGCTGCACCATTTTTGTAATGGCTATTTTTTTCTTTTTTTTCTTTTCTTAGTTTTTCTAAATTTTTTATCACCAAGTGGCGACAAAGCTTTTTCTGCAACCTGATGCAGAACTTTACTTCCAGAAAGACTGTTTCCAATTAGTCCTTCATTCCCAGAAAGACTAATGGTTTTTTGTGGAACAAGATTCCATCTGATTTCAAGAAGTTTCATCTCCCCAAAATCATCAAAAAAATCAGCCTTACCTATATCAACCACAACAAGTATCCCCTTGTTGAAGTAAAAAATAACATCACCATGAGGGTCAATAGTAACCTGGGTTACCATACCTGTTGCTGGGTCAATAATCAAAAGGGAATCCCCCCAAATGACTTTAACTTTTTTTATTTTTACATAGCTCCCTGATATTTTCAAAAAATCATCTGAAATTTTTACACTCCAAACAAGGTTGTCTGGATCGACGAAAGAATATTCCTGGGTTGGCATTTTTCCTTCATCAAAAGAGAATGCTTGACCTATTGCGGTAAAAGTAACAGAACAGATCATAATTAGAAAAAATAATTTTTTCATATTTTTTTGTTTTTAGTTATTAAATTGTTTTTATTTAAATAAACATTAACATAATTTCAAGATAAAGTCAAATAATATTCTATGAAAATAAAAAGCCTTGATCAAGGCTTTTTGTCTAGTGCGTTAAATATTTTAAACACTGTATCCAATTTTTTCACAAAGAATTTATAATCTTTGTATCTAACGCCCATATACCATCGCTCCTGACCATCATGATCGACGTGTGTGTATATATTTTCCCCATCTACAATATAGTATTTGTGTGTAAATGTTGATACTCTAAAATAATCGAGTCCGTCCCCAACAACCACCTCTATTGAAAGTATCTCCATATTAATGAATGTATATTCGATAGTTGTTTTTTTAAGAGGTTTATATTTTATGGTCACATCTCCGTTATCTGGATTTTTATAAGAATACGCAAGATCATCCATCAATTTTATGGTTGCCACAGAAACAGTTTCCTTTTTCTTGTCGTCTGGATTTTTCCTGGTCTTGTTGTGAATAATCAAAATCACTACATGTCCGTTTTCATCACGAATTTCACCAGCAAAGTCTCCATTCTTTTTTTCCCTTCTGGTAAGCTTGTCGACACCCTGAGCATAACCAAACCCAACCATAAACATGGCCAGTATCAATATTAATATCTTTTTCATAGCTTCTATTTTTTTGTTTTTCAATAGTTCTTTATTGTAGTATTACTTTTTAAGCTAACAGTGTCAATGACAGCAAGATCTGTCTAGATCTCTTGCCTTCTGACCGGGAAGACGCGTCAGGTCTTGCGGTGATACAAAAAACCGCCTGTGGCGGTTTTTTTGCTGTGTGGTTATTTCTTTTTGAATTTACGCTTTGTTTCCTTGAACATTACTTGTTTTCGTAATTTTTTACTGAATTTTTTTAACGCCAATTTAATCCCAGCTAGTTTCTTGGTGTTTTTGTGAGAGGTAATGAATTCATTTGCCTCTTTGCTATATAAAGTTATTACATTTTTCTGTGCCATAGATAACAGAGATACTACTATATACCCCTAAAAAAATCAAGTGGGTATTGAATTAAATCAGTTTTTTGCTATACTCTCTTGTAATGCGTCGGTGGATGAATCGTAAACTGCTTTACGATTCATCTGGTGCCAGTTTTACTGGCAGACAGCGATGTGAGCGCTAGCGAACAGCTGGCAAGTGGGCCGACACCCACATTTGTTCACACGCAGTACGATGTACAAATGCGTCGGTGGCGGAGCGGTCAATCGCATTGGACTGTAAATCCAACGACTTTATGTCTACGCTGGTTCAAATCCAGCCCGGCGCACATAAAAAAATCCTCGAATCTTTTCAGATTCGAGGATTTTTTATTTTGTCTTCCTTTACACCTTCACAAATGCTTTCTTTTTGGCTATGCCTTTTTTGCGTCCTTTTACGGTGATAAAAATTTCGCCATCTTTCATGTCAACGATTGCGGTTTTTCCAGCAACCAATTCCCCACTAATCATCAGGCTGGCAATTTTGTTCAAAATCTTGTTCTGAATCAAACGACGCAGTGGACGAGCTCCATATTGCGGATCGTATCCTTCGCGCCCTAGATATTCCAAAGCTTCGTCACCAAGTTGTATTTTAATTTCTTTTTCTGCAAGACGGCTGACAACCTGTGCGACTTGAATTTCTACGATGTCTTTGATTACCTCGGGAGACAATACATCGAATACGATAATATCATCCAATCGATTCAAAAATTCTGGTCGGAAATGCTCTTTCAAAGATTTCATTACGTTTTCTTTTGTTTCCGAGTAATCTTGTTCGGCATCATTATTTGAAAATCCAAGCTTTTGCATTTTTTGAATATGTTGTGACCCCAGATTAGACGTCATGATAATAATCGTATTGCGGAAATTAATCACGCGACCTTTTGCATCAGACAATCTACCATCATCCAAAACCTGCAACAAAACATTAAATACCTCGGGGTGAGCTTTTTCTATCTCATCAAAAAGTATCACCGAATAGGGTCGATGTCGTACCTTTTCTGTGAACTGCCCTGATTCTTCGTGTCCAACATATCCAGGAGGCGAACCAATCAACTTTGAAATTGAATGTTTTTCCATGTATTCGGACATATCCACACGGATCAATGCTTTTTCATCATCGAACATAAATTCAGCCAATGATTTTGTTAGCTCGGTTTTACCGACACCGGTAGGTCCCAAAAATATAAATGAACCAATTGGTCGATGAGGGTCAGAAATTCCGACACGACTACGTCGAATAGCGTCGCTGATTTTAGATATTGCCTGATCCTGACCTTTTACCTGAGATGTTAGCTCTTCTTCCATTCGGGCTAGTTTCTTGATTTCTTCTTCGAGCATTCTAGAAACAGGAACATTCGTCCATTTTGAAACAACATGCGCGATGTCTTCGTCGGTTACTTCCTCGCGAAGAATCTGCCTTTTACGTTGCAGTTTTTTCAGTTTTTCCATGCTAATACGCAAAGTTTTTTCCAGTGCTGGAATTTTACCGTAACGTATTTCTGCTGCGCGAGCCAAATCAGCCTGCAATTCAGCTTGTTCTGCATTGTTTTTTTCTTCGTTAAGATCGCGCTTCATGGCTCGGATACTTTCCAAAAGTTCTTTTTCATTTGTCCATTTGATTTCCAACTCTCTGGTTTGTTCTTTTAGCTCGGCAATGTCGCTATTGATGTCATGAATACGTCCACGGGCACGTTTTGATTCATCAGCAGGTGCGCTGTCGCTGTCTGCGTCTTTTTTCAGGGCCTCTTTTTCTATCTCCAGACGCATAATTTTACGTTGAGACTCTTCGAGTGCTGGTGGTTTATTTCCCAGACTAATACGCAGAGCTGACGCAGCCTCGTCGATCAGGTCTACTGCCTTGTCTGGCAAGAAACGATTAGTAATATATCGTGATGACAAATTAACAGCCGCCAATAAAGCATCGTCGGTTATTCGTACACCATGATACAGTTCATATTTGTATTTTAATCCGCGCAAAATTGCCACAGCATCAGTTATGCTAGGCTCGTCTACATACACAGGTTGGAAACGCCTAGCCAATGCTGGGTCTTTTTCAAAATGTTTTTGGTATTCAGCAATTGTTGTTGCGCCAATGGCTCGGAAATCTCCGCGAGCCAGTGCTGGTTTCAACATGTTCGAGGCATCCATTGATCCCTCGCTGGCTCCAGCCCCAACAATAGTGTGAATTTCATCGATAAATAAAATAATATCTCCTTGGGCTTCTTCGACTTCTTTCATTATTTTTTTCAGGCGCTCTTCGAATTCACCGCGATATTTTGTTCCGGCAATCAACGAACCAATATCCAGAGAAACCAGTTCTTTGCCACGAAGTGATTCCGGGACATCATTTTTTGCTATTCGGTTTGCCAACCCCTCGGCGATTGCTGTTTTTCCTGTTCCAGGTTCTCCAATTAATATCGGATTGTTTTTTGTGCGACGTGACAGAATTTGAACGATTCGCATTATTTCTTTGTCGCGTCCAACTACCGGATCTAGTTTATCCTCGCGGGCAAGTTTCGTCAGGCTGCGAGTATATTTTGTTAGAATTTTGTATTTTTTGCCCGATGGTATTTCCATATCCATCTCACGAAATTCCTCGAGGATATCCTGAGCGCGTTTGCGTTCAATTTTGAATTTTTTGAAAAGTTTCTGTGCTTCTCCTGGGGTTTCCAAGATAGCCAAAAATAAATGTTCTGTTGAAATAAAATCATCCCCCAAATCACTGGCGACCTTGCCGGATGTTTCGATAGTTTGTGCCAAATCAGGAGTCAGATACATCTGATACGATGGTGACATGACTTCTCCTGTATCATCCCCCTCGATTAGTTCCAGCAACTGGTCTGTTAGCAATATTGTGTCCACATCCAATTTTTCCAAGATTGAAATAATCATGGATTCATCCTGAAGCATCAAGGCTGTCATCATATGCAGTGAATTAACGTGGTTTTGACCACGTTCTATTGCCAATTCATGCGATTTTTTAATCGCGTCTTTGGCTTTGGTTGTAAAATTGTTGAACGGAGGCATTGAAGAATCTGACATATTGAGGCAAAAAATATCGAATAATGTGTTGTTTTTATTATACCAAGTAAATAAAAACCGCTATACACAAGTATACCGGTTTGTCGGGTTTTTACAAGTTTTTTGCATTCGCAAAAAACTTGTAAAATTATATGACTGTCAAAATAAATATCTTGGCTATCACTGAAAAAACAAAAGTTATGGTGGCGGTAAAAATTAAAAAATTAAAAAAATCCCGAAGAAATACAGAAGTTTCCATTGTCCCATATCTACCATCAAGGATTTCAAAAGTGATGCCTCTTTTATTTTCAGCATCTCTTATTTTTGAAAAAATAATATGCCTCATCGTTGGACATCTTGTAACTTTTGTTTTTGATAGCAAATCATTTATTGCGTCTTCCGCATTTTTTGCTATTTCAACCCTTTCGTTTGGTGAAAGATTCAAGAGGTCTTCCGTTTCGTTTCTCATATTTATTTGTTTTATGTTCTAAAAGAGTTATTTTCTACTTAACTATGTACGGTTGGAAGTCATTTGTCAACTGTATCTTGTTAGATTGTACGTCGCTGACTTCCCCATTTTGTATCTGGATATCTGCCAATAGTCCACGCATGGTTTCCTCGCTCCAGCTTTGGTCAAAGATAAAATTCCCCAGTGAATAAATAATCCATCCATTTCCATAACGTTCAATTTCTTGTGCAACATGTGGGTGGTGGCCAATAACAACATCCGCCCCAGCGTCAATCCATTCGTGCGCTAAATTTTGCTGGTCTATATTTGAACGTGTTTTATATTAGCCCCCCAATGAATCGATAC
>JAOULM010000006.1 GCA_029882015.1 Candidatus Nomurabacteria bacterium | reverse complement strand
CAAAAAATTGGCGAAACAAATGAAAACATTGGATGACATGATTCGCGCAAAAAAACGCGAAGAGGGAATAATCGAATAATAAATTATGGGTGAATTTTTTGCAAAACTTGGAATTATACGTGATATTACTCCGCTAGAACCGGAGACGATTTTTAGTATAGCTGGGTTTCCAATTGCAAACACAACGATAACCATCTGGTTGATTACCTTGATCTTTATTGTGTTGGCATTGGTGGTTGCTGGGACATTTAAATTGCGACCAACAAAATTCCAGGTGTTTATCGAGATGATATACGAGCAAGTCGTCGGGTTAGTTGACCAGATTACTAACGATAGATATCACTCGAAAAAAATCTTTCCTATTATTGGGGCTATATTTGTTTACTTGGTTGTTGCGAATCTAATTTCAATTATTCCTGGGCTGACAGAGATAACATTAAATGGGGCTCCTATTTTCCGCTCACCAACTGCTGATTTCAACACGACATTTGGTTTGGCGCTGGGGGCTGTTATTGCTATTAATATTGTCAGTATCCGCGATTGGGGGTTGTTGGGACACCTGGGTAAATTTTTTCGATTCCGAGAAGTCTACCAAGGTTTCCGCCAAGGGATGGCTAGCGGGTTTACTGCATTGATTGATTTCTTTGTGGGGTTGCTGGATATTATTGGTGAAATAGCCAAGGTCGTATCTCTGGCTCTGCGTTTGTTTGGAAACATGTATGCCGGACAAGTGTTGATGATTATTATATTTGGTGCGTTGGCATTTGTTATTCCGTCAATATGGCTTGCTATGAATATTTTCGTCGGTATACTACAGGCCATGGTATTTTCTGCTTTGGTTGCTGCGTATTATATGTTGGCAATCAAGCCCACGTCAGACGTGGCTTCGCGCGAAGATGGGGGTAAAAAAACCGAAGTCGCGTTTGACGCTATTCAAGAGGCGTAATACCGCTGCGTCACATATGTGGCGCGTCGATATCACGTCTTTTGTCGTCGAAAACAAAAGAAGTGGGATTTCACATTACTAGGTAGCAAGTAGCAGATAGCAGGTAGAAGATAAAAAGTAAAAGTAATTTTTCTTTCTTTCTACTTCTTTCTTTCTACTTCTTTAACTTATGGAAGCAGAAGCAGCAGCACTTATCGGAAAAGGTCTAGCAACTTTTTCTATGTTCGGTTCAGGTATCGGAGAGGGATATTTGATCGGAAAAGCTCTAGAGGCAATGGGTCGTAACCCTGACATGCAGGGGGTTATATTTACACGTATGATTATTGGTGTAGCGTTGGCGGAATCAACAGCGATTTACGCATTGGTTGCGTTTTTCTTGATCTAAGCACAACCACTGTCATCCTGAATTTATTTCAGGATCTCGTGGGTGTAGTTGCTTGATCTTAGGTCCTGAAATAAATTCAGGACGACAGAAGATTGAGCGGTGTGGTTTCAACAAACTTTATTATGAACATATTAGAAATTCTTGGAAAAATTGGATTTGATTGGCCGGTAGCACTTGCGAACTTGGTTAACTTTCTGATCATTTTTGTTTTGTTAAAATATTTTGTTTTCAAACCATTGGCGCGTGGAATAGAAGCTCGTCGCAAAGAAATTGACGAAGGTCTAGATAACGCAACATCAGCAAGAACAGCATTGCAAATGGCGGAACAAGAAAAAGATGGAATTGTTATGGATGCAAAACAACAAGCAAACATAATAATCGCATCTGCAAAACAGCGCGGTGATGAATTGTTGTCTGGTACAGAAATTACAGCCCGCGAGCGTGCCGAAGCCTTGGTAAAAAAAGCCGACAAGGAAATCGCGCGTAGCAAAAAACGTATGGAATCAGAATTACGAGGTCAGGCTGTCCAGCTGGTGGTATCTTCGGTTGAATCTATTTTGAACGAAGAGTTAACACCTCGTAAAAGTCGTGAATTTGCAGACCGAGCGTTGAATATGATGCGTAAATAATTATGACTTTTGATTCCGAAACAATTGCAAAGAGTCTCATAGCCATGCTATCCCAAGGTAAAAATCCTGTAGATGTTGCAAAACATCTGGAAAGTTTTATTAAAAAACATTCTCTTGCTGGGCAAATCCCAAGCATAGTAAATTACTTGGATGTTTTTGATGGGCGAGCAAAATCTTTGGATACTTTGAAAATTGTTGGTGGAAACAAATTATCAAACAAAAATTTGGAACGTATTAAAAACATAACCGGAGCTGAAATTGGCACGCAGACTGAAATTAATACAGACCGAAAGCTTATGGGGGGGTTTATAGCAACGTATAATAATGTACGATATGACGCCTCGGTCAAGGGTCAGATAGAAAAATTACAAGAGGCATTACTCACTAACGGAAATTAATTATGGCAGTCGATAAATTGATACAACAACTGAAACAAAAAATCGAAGGATTTGAAATCGATCCACAACAAACAGAAATAGGAATCGTCCGTTCTGTGGCTGATGGAATTGCACAAATTTCTGGACTGGCTGGGTGTATGGCATCTGAAATGCTTGATTTTGGAAATGGTATTTCAGGGATTGCCTTGAACCTCGAAGAGGACACAGTCGGCACCATTATTTTGGGTGATTTTACAAAGGTCCACGAAGGGCAAGAAGTAAAACGTACAAAACAAATTTTGTCGATTCCTGTTGCGGATGACGTAATAGGTCGAGTCGTCGATCCATTGATGAAACCTTTGGATGGACACGGAGAAATGAGCAAGGGAAAAATGCGACCAATCGAAAAGATTGCTACGGGGGTTATGGCAAGACAGCCAGTTGACCAGCCTGTGCAGACAGGTGTCAAAGCCATCGACGCATTGGTTCCTGTTGGACGTGGGCAACGCGAATTGATTATTGGTGACCGTGGAACAGGAAAAACAGCCGTTGCAATCGACACAATATTAAACCAAGCCGACCAAGACATGATTTGTGTGTATGTTGCGATTGGTCAAAAACGATCCAAGGTAATGCGCGTAGTTAATGAATTGCAGAAACATGGAGCAATGGAATACACAACCGTTGTATTGGCTGGAGCATCTGATTCAGCATCTATGTTATATCTTTCCCCTTATACAGGGGCAACTATTGCAGAACATTTTATGGCACAAGGAAAAGATGTATTGGTTGTGTATGACGATTTGTCAAAACATGCCGTTGCGTATCGTGAAATCTCACTTTTGCTTCGTCGTCCACCAGGACGCGAGGCGTATCCAGGGGATGTATTCTATTTGCACTCACGTTTGCTAGAACGTGCTGCACGTTTGAATCCAGAACATGGAGGCGGTTCTATTACCGCGTTGCCGATTATCGAAACCCAAGCGGGGGACGTGTCTGCATATATTCCAACTAACGTGATTTCGATTACTGATGGACAAATTTTCTTGGAATCAGGATTATTTAACAAAGGAATAAGACCAGCTATTAATGTTGGATTGTCAGTATCACGTGTTGGAGGTTCCGCACAAATTAAATCAATGAAGAAAAACGCCGGCCCCATGAAATTGGCTTTGGCACAATTCCGCGAGCTGGAAAGTTTTGCACAATTTGATTCAGATTTGGATCCAGAAACAAAAAAACAATTGGACCGCGGAAAGCGTACTGCAGAATTGTTAAAACAACCACAGTATTCTCCTGTTCATGTTGCAAAACAAGTCTCGTCACTGTTCGCTGTTAACAACGGATTTTTGGATGATGTTGCCGTTAATAAAATAGGGGATTGGGAAAAAGATTTTTACCAATTTATGGATGCATCAAAATCTGAATTGTTAAAACAAATCGAGGGGGGATGGAGTGACGAAATCGTCGAAGCTTTGAAAAGCGCAGTCGAAGAGTTCAAGAGCGGGAAATAGACAGAAAACAAATCACTAAATTTATGGCACTTCAAGCAAAACATATAAAAGAAAAAATAAAGGCCGTTGGTAACATCAAGAAAATCACCAAAACAATGGAAATGGTGAGTGTTTCAAAGATGCGTCGAGCGGTAGCCAAAACGACTTCTTCGCGTGAATTCGGGCGTTTTGCTCTGGAGCTGTTAGTTAACCTGGGCAAGGACCGTGGAGTCGAACACCCACTGATTGCCACGCGCGAAACAGGTAAAACGTTGATGGTTGTTGTTGCGTCAAACAAAGGTCTAGCTGGTGGATATAATATAAATATCGACAAAGCTGTGCGGACTTATAAATCTCGCCATAACGATTCTGATGTTGATGTAATAACTATTGGAAAACAATCTGAAAAGATAGCGCGTCGTCAGGGGTTGAACATAGTTGCCAGCTTTACTGATTTTTCCGAGAGCTTGCGTGGTGACGAGGTCCGCATCATGGTTAATATGTTTATCGACAAATATTCGGAAAACGATGAATATAAAAATGTCGTTGTTGCTTATACACAATTTATCAAGCCGGCAGAATATAGACCAACCGTTCGTCAAATTATTCCAGTTCACCCAAAAGTAATTCGTAACATTATTGAAACTCCCGAAGATGGGCGTAGTGACGAACGCTTTGAAAAAGATTCACTCAAGGAATATTTATTTGAACCAAACCCAGAAGAAGTTTTGGATGTAACACTGCCTTCTCTTTTATTGTCTGTTATGTTTCAAATTTTATTAGAATCTACCGCATCCGAACATAGCTCACGTATGGTCGCAATGAAAGCCGCAACTGATAACGCCGGGGAATTACAAGACGAACTAAGCCTGTCGTACAACAAAGCAAGGCAAGCAGCAATCACACAGGAGATTGCAGAGATAGTTGGAGGAAGTATAGGAAGCTAATCTTGTTTATGGATAACAGTTCACGAATATTGCGTGAATTGATATCCGGAAATAAGCCGGAGCAACGCATTATTTATTAGTATTATTGGAAACAACTATGAGCAAAGAAACAAAACAAGAAAAAACCCAAGAGGGAATTGTAACTCAGATCATTGGCCCCGTTGTCGATGTGCGTTTTGCTGGTGGAAATCTACCCGCTATTTACAACTCTCTTGAGTTAACTTTTGGTGATAATCAAAATCTGACACTAGAAGTTCAACAACACATTGGAATGGACGAGGTACGCACCATTGCTATGTCGTCAACAGACGGTTTGACGCGTGGGCAGGTTGTAACTGACACAGGGACACCAATATTGGTTCCCGTCGGTAAAGAGGTCCTGGGACGCATGTTTGACGTCACAGGGAAACCTATCGATGGCAAGGCAGCACCTGCTACAACAATGTACAAACCAATTCACCGCGAAGCCCCATCATTCGAGGAGCAGTCTACTGAAACTCAGGTTTTGGAAACGGGGATCAAGGTTATCGATCTGATTTGCCCCTTTCTAAAGGGTGGAAAAGTTGGACTATTTGGTGGTGCCGGTGTTGGTAAAACAGTTATCATTCAGGAGCTGATCAACAACATCGCCAAAGGACATGGAGGATATTCCATGTTCGCCGGTGTTGGTGAACGTACCCGAGAGGGGAATGACCTGTACCGTGAAATGGCCGAAGCCGGCGTTCTGGATAAAACTGCGATGCTCTTTGGACAAATGAATGAACCACCTGGTGCCCGTGCCCGCGTTGCTCTGTCTGCTCTTACTATGGCGGAACATTTCCGCGACGAAGAAGGAAAAGATTTATTGTTGTTCATCGATAATATTTTTCGATTTACACAAGCCGGGTCCGAGATTTCGGCGTTGCTTGGGCGTTTGCCATCTGCTGTTGGTTATCAACCGACTTTGGCTAGCGAAATGGGAACATTACAGGAACGTATTACGTCAACAAACAAAGGTTCGATTACATCAGTTCAGGCTGTGTATGTCCCCGCCGATGACTTTACCGATCCAGCTCCTGCGAACACATTTGCTCACTTGGACTCGACCGTTGCATTAAATCGCTCATTAACCGAGATTGGAATTTATCCTGCGGTTGACCCACTGGATTCATCATCGACTATTTTGGATCCGCAAATTGTTGGTCAAGAACATTATGATGTTGCTCGTGGGGTTCAGCAAATATTACAACGATACAAAGACCTGCAAGATATCATTGCTATTTTGGGGATGGATGAATTGTCAGACGATGACAAGCTGGCCGTTATGCGTGCCCGCAAGATTCAAAAATTCTTGTCACAACCATTTTTCGTTGCAAAACAATTCACCGGAGCCGAAGGTAAATACGTATCATTGTCAGAGACTATTCGCGGGTTCAAAGAAATCTTGGATGGTAAACATGATGACAAGCCAGAACAAGCGTTCTATATGAAAGGAGGAATCGATGATGTTGTCGCTTAATAACAATTACAATGTCAAAAACAAAAATACAACTCCATATAATTACAGCAGAAAACACCATGTATAATAATGATGCTGTTGATGCGGTGGTGATTCCAACACGTGATGGGGAAATTACCGTGTTGCCAAACCACATGCCGCTGGTATCTGCTCTGGCTGTTGGTGAAATTCGCGCCCAACATGATGGACATGAAATATCATTTACTGTTGACGATGGTATTCTCGAGGTTCGTCCAGACAGTCGTGTTGTTATTTTGGCACATAGATCAGAACGCTCGATAGATATTGATATTGACCGCGCCGAGGAAGCATACAAACGTGCAGAGCAGGCAATGGACAAAGCTGAAAATCTTTCTGATACACAGTTTGCTCATTTCAAAGGTCTTATGGCAAAAGAACTGAACCGAGTAAAAATAGCAAAAAAATGGCGTAAATAATAAAAAAACCTTCGCATTAATGCGAAGGTTTTTTTATTATCACAAATTAGTGATAATAATTAGTTAGGTAGTTTCCAAATAGGAAGCCCAGACCAATCACCAGAGGTGTTCCGCCAACTGGGAACAAAAACCAGCTCACTATTATTGCTATACCAAAAATAAGGGACCCCCACTCTTTTTTTTCATCATTAGCGTTAGTTTTGTATATCATTTTTTAACTCCTTTTTATTTTTTGGTTTATTAAATAATATCTGGTAGGCAACAATGTCACCAATCCAGTATATCGTATGTAATAACATTCCAGCCCCAAAAAAAATTGGAGCAAGTATAATCTTATGGATTTTTCTTGTGCCAGTTTTCTTTTCCATAATTTTTTCAAATTTGTTTCCTTTTTAGAATACAGGGATAATGTATTTTTTGCAACACAAAAAATACATACATTGTGGATTGTAATTATTTCATGAACTAATGTATAATGGTGCCAGGTATTAGTTTATTTTTTTATTTATGGCAATTATTTTTCTTATAGGACGTATTCTATTCGCTGGGCTATTTTTGTTTTATGGTATAAATCATTTTGCAAAATTCAAATCAATGACATCGTATGCAATATCCAAAAAAGTTCCTTTCCCTAAAGTCGCAGTTATTCTTACGGGACTAGCTTTGATTGTTGGTGGTTTGGGTATTTTGCTTTGGTTCTATGTTCCAATCGCGGCAGCATTGTTGGCACTATTTTTGTTCGTATCGGCATTTATGATGCACAATTTCTGGGCGGATACTGATTCACAGACAAAAATGGTCAACATGAATAATTTCATGCGAAACTTTGCATTAATTGGTGGTTTGGCTATATGTACAACGTTTTATATGGTACTTTACACACTGTCTAGTACGGCATAATTACAATACATACTAATGTCAAGACCGCTTTGCTTGCACATGGGCGGTCTTTTCATATATGATAAGAGTATATTCGTTAAATTAGCTTGTAGCATATGGAAGAAAATAACACTATGAACGATGGAAACCAACAACAACCAGAGCAATCACAACAACAATCACTGCGTCGCGGTCGAATTATTTTTAGTATTCTAGGGGGATTACTATTTTTAGCAATCATCCTGGCTATAGTTTTACCAAAAGGTAAAACTAACAAACCTGATGACAGCGATGTAATAATCAAAGACGGATCATCTGTTTTTCAGATGACACCAATAAGCCAGGGAGAATTCACGTATGATTTTGATGGTATCGAATGGGTTTTTGATACCACAGAACAAGGTGGCGCTCGTGTTCCCGAAACACAAGTTGCATTTTTCTTGGATAATTTCTCACGTCGTGATGGTTCTCCTGTCCGTTTTAACAATCCATATCGTCTTGGTTTATACCAGGGAACATGTGGCACTGTTGAAATATTGGAAAAAATTGATAACACAGAAATTACTCCATTGTCATTTGTTCGATGTCAGTGGGAAAATAGCATTTCTGAAATCGCATTATTCCAAGACGGAGTTAATGTAATCGCAAAAAATCGCCGTTACGAAGTTGATAAAAAAATACCAGATCTTACAGAAACATATTCTATTGATATGACAACAATCGTTCAATAGAAAACACGTCAATCAAAAAACTGCCCAAAGGCAGTTTTTTGATTGACGAAAACAAAGTAAGGGAGTACAGTACAAATAAAATAAATAGATATGAGATTAATAAAAAATTATTTATCTACCAATGGACTTACTGCTTTGGTAGTCATACTGGCTATAGGAATGATTGGTATGATAATATACGCCGTTATTGAAAAATTATAAATCACAAAAAGTCACGCAATGCGTGTCTTTTTTTTATTTACATAAGATACAGTATGCGTATACTGTTGGAATGACTGACGCACAAAGAAAACAGCGCACTATACTAGCGAAAAAGCTACTGAAAAAACTGGCAGAATTATTCCCCGAGAAAAAGACCGAATTGGATTCTGGTTCGCCATGGGAATTGTTGGTGGCGGTTATTTTGTCGGCGCAATGCACTGACAGCAGGGTGAATATGGTGACGGAAAAATTATTTAAAAAATATAAAAAAATACAGGATTATGCCGGCGCAAATATTAGTGAATTCGAGTCGGATATTTACAGTACTGGATTTTATCGAAATAAAACAAAAAATATTATTGGTGCCGCGAAAAAAATCATAGATGACTTTGCCGGACAAGTTCCAAAAACTTTAGAGGAATTGATCACTATCCCCGGCGCAGGACGCAAAACTGCGAATGTTGTTTCGCAGAATTTGTGGGGGATTAATCACGGATTTGCGGTGGATACCCACGTTCGCCGTTTCGCCATTCGATTTGGTTTGACCGACTCAAAAAATCCAATTATTATAGAGCGAGATTTAATGGAAATAATCCCACAATCCCAGTGGCGCAACGCTGGATATTATATGAAGCAATACGGACGTGAAATAGCCCCTGCACGAAAATACGACACATCTGTTGATCCGCTTGTAAAAATATACCCACCTGCTGGTAAAATTTTTAGAGTAAAATAAAAAATCCGATACAAATGTATCGGATTTTAATATTATGATTTTGTTTCAGGAAGATATCTTTCTTTTTCTTCGTCCCAAAACATTTGCCACATATCTTGATACACCGCAAGAATAATTTCATCGTGATATTTACCATTTCGATAAAAGTGATTTGGGATTCTTGCTTCTTCGTTGTAGTGACATTTTTTAGAATAATTGGCACTTCGCTCATTAAATTCAAGCACCTTGGAATAAATCTTACGTAAATTTAGTTGGTTAAATGCAAAGTCCAATAAGAGCATTTTGGCATTAGTACCGAATCCTTTTCCCCAGCAATCTTTCTCACCAATCATGGCTCCTGTAGTTGCTACTCTATTGATATGGTCGATATCATGTATTGCCATATTACCAATGAGTCTGTCTTGTTTATTATCCCAAATACCAAACAAAAAATGCTCTTGTTTATCCATTTTTGCAAGTTGGCTATCCAACCATTCAATCTCTTTTTCCCGTGAAAGAGGGGAAACAACGCTAAGGTACTGTGATACCTCCGGATTGTTTCTCCATTTTAAAATAAGATCAAGATCCTGCTCTTTGTCGAGCAACACGAGTGAAGCCTTGCTTCCTCGGGCAAAGAAAATTCTTTCTTTTTTCATAATTTATTAAATTTTAGGTGAACAAAAAACTGCTGTGAATACCACAGCAGTTTCTGGTCACGAGAAAATAGATTTATACATTCATATCACAACCACAAAGCGCCATGGCATTCGCCGGCATAATTGAGCCCAAAAGGGCAACATTTGTATAGTTGTGACATTTCTGTATCTTCATACCATCTATTTATAGCATTTTCTTTGACGAAAGTCAAGTTTCTGTTATACTACCGGACATGAATGAATCTGGAACACTCTACGTTTTGGCAACTCCTATTGGAAACTTGGGGGATATTTCTGTGCGCGCCGTAGAAATACTGAAATCGGTTGATGCGGTAATTTGCGAGGATACACGTGTGACGAAAAAATTATTGAATCATTTGGAAATTTCTAAACCAGCATATAGTTATCACGCTAATACATCGGCGGGTGCCGAGGACAAGATTCTGAAAATGTTGGCAGGCGGGCAAACACTGGCGTTGGTATCAGATGCTGGGACTCCGGCTATTTCTGATCCTGGGGTACATATTATTGCGCGCGTGTACGGCGAGCTTGCCGATGTTTCTGTAATTCCTATTCCTGGAGCCAGCGCGGTTATCACTGCGTTATCTGCGTGTGGAATCCCCGCATCAGAATATACATTTTTGGGATTTTTGCCCCACAAAAAAGGACGTCAAAAATTATTTACCGAAATTGCAGAATCAAAGCGGACAATGGTCTTTTACGAATCAGTCCACCGCATTGAAAAAACATTGGCTTCATTGACCGAGGTTCTGGATGATAATCGAATGGTGGTGGTGGCGCGCGAGCTCACAAAAATATACGAGGAATTTGTACGAGGAACTGCGGCCGAGGTCCAGGATTACTTTGTAAATAATCCAGATAAAATACGTGGAGAATTCGTAGTGATTGTTGGCGGGAAATAATTTGGTGAAAAATCCCCTGCGGGCCCCATGGGCCCGCAGGGGATTTTTTGAATAAGTGTTATAATAATAACCATGAAATATGCAAATCTGATTATTATTTTAGGGTTATGGACCATTGCAGTTCCATTTTTGGGAATTCCATTGCCGTGGAAAATATTTTTTATTGCTGGAACGGGGGCGGTGTTGGTTATTGTTGGTGTTGTCGGGCGAGCATTCGAGATGCGGTCTAAACCAAAACAAAAAAAATCACGGGCGCCAGCTATGTCTGCCGTCACAACAGCAGACAAATCAAAAAACAGCAATCATCCTGTGATGGATGAAATATCGCAACGGTTAGGATTTAAAAAAAATAACAAAGATACACAGGAAAATGCATCTATATTATCAGAAGAAAAATCTTCCAAATAATTATGCGTTGGGTATTTGGAATTTTGGGAATAGTATTGGTTGGTTTGGCTGGATTTTTCGTTATGAATTATTCGACAGCTTTGCAGCCTGTAGACGATATTCCAGACGAAGAAGCTTTTGATCCATACCAAGAAAATATCGACATAGTCGGCATAGAAGCAAAAATAGCAAAACATAAATCTGTACCAGATTCTGTTCGTGCTGTTTATATGACCAGTTATGTAGCCGGGTCATCACGCGCTCGCAATCGGGTTATCGATTTGATCGAGAGCACTGAACTAAACTCTGTGATAATAGATATCAAAGACGCAACAGGGTACATAGCATTCCCAATGTATGACCCGATGATTAACCAAGTCGGAGCGACATCAAAACGTATCACAGACATAGAATCATTGTTGGAAAAATTACACAACAAGGGAATTTATGTTATTGGGCGTGTCCAAGTTTTCCAAGATCCTTTTTTAGCAGAAAAATGGCCAGACGAAGCCGTGCGGTCTATTTCGACCGGAGATGTTTGGCGTGATAACAAGGGGATAGCTTGGATGGATGTTGGCTCAAAGGCTACTTGGGATTACACAGCACGAATTGCTAACGAGGCTTATGATCTAGGGTTCGATGAAATAAATTTTGATTATGTCAGGTATCCATCAGACGGAGACTTGTCAGATGTCTTTTATCCAATTTCTGGCAGTGATATTCGGGCAGATTCATTGGTTAGATTTTTTCAATTCATGTATGATAAATTTAATGACACTGAAATTGTAATATCCGCAGACGTATTCGGGCTGACGGCTGTCGAAAAAAATGATATGGGTATTGGACAAATCATAGAGCGAATTGCTCCGTTGGTTGATTATATTGCGCCTATGGTGTATCCATCACATTACGCAAATGGATTTCGTGGATTTGCTAACCCAGCAGATCATCCTTACGATGTTGTATTTCACTCTATGAACACTGCTCGCAAGAGGCTCGAGGCAATTGGCGAGGACCCAAACAAACTACGCCCATGGCTACAGGATTTTGATTACAAGGCAACGTATACCGCCGATATGGTGCGTGCACAGATACAGGCAACATACGACGCAGGGCTGAACTCATGGATGATATGGGACCCACGCAATCAATACACAGCTTCGGCATATAAAAGAAAAGAGCTCGTGTTACAATAATCAAAGATGAATATTCGTACTCATAGAAAATTTTGGCAACAATTTGTTATCGTCACTATATTGGCGGGGGCGACTTTTGGGATTGGATTTTATGCTGGGGCCGGACAAGACGACACATATGTTGTACGTCTAGAGAGCTCGGATACACCAGACACATTGTTGGCTGATTTTGGTCCATTTTGGCGAGCTTGGGGGGTTTTGAATGCGAAATTTCCATTCGAAGACACAGCCCCAATAGAACAAGCCCGCGTGTGGGGAGCAATCAAGGGGTTAGCAGACGCATACGGTGACCCGTACACAACTTTTTTTGACCCACAGGAATCAGAACGCTTTGAATCAAATATCAGTGGGGAATTCGGTGGTGTTGGTATGGAGGTTGGTTCACGCGATGGATTGATTACTGTAATTTCTCCGCTAAAAGACACCCCTGCATACAAAGCTGGAATAAAAGCTGGCGACAAGATAATTCAGGTTGACGATACTGTCGTTGTTGATACTCCAATTGATGAAGTAATTTCTTTTATTCGTGGCGAAGTCGGTTCGGACGTCAAGCTGACAATTGTGCGCGACAGCCAAGACGAACCTTTGGAGATTACTGTTACTCGCGCAATTATAAATGTGCCAACCATTGAAACTGAACTTAGGGATAATGGAGTTTTTATAATCTCTCTTTATAATTTTTATGCTCAGTCTCCTGAAAAATTCCGTGATGCGTTGGCAAAATTTTTAGAATCAGGTTCTGATAAGCTAATCATCGACGTTCGTGGAAATCCGGGTGGATTCTTGGAGGCTTCAGTTGATATTGCTAGTTGGTTCTTGTCCGAAGGTAAACCAATTGTACGCGAAGAGTTCGGGGGCGACGAGCAAGAAATAGTTTATCGATCCAAGGGCTACAATGTTTTTAATAACAATTCCAAATTAGTTATGTTGGTTGATGGTGGATCAGCATCCGCATCCGAGATTTTGGCGGGGGCATTATCAGAACATGGTATTGCCACATTGGTTGGAGCAACAACATTTGGAAAAGGGTCAGTCCAGGAATTGGTAAAAATCACACCAGAAACATCTTTGAAAGTAACCGTTGCAAAATGGTTGACCCCAGATGGTAATTCTATTTCCGAGGGGGGAATTGAACCAGATTATATTGTTGAATTTACCGACGAAGATATCGAAAATGATATCGATACGCAACTAGAAAAAGCCGTAGATATTTTGTTGGGGGAATAGTCTATATTCTCTCTCCTCTTCCCGGGCAGAGGCCAAGGGATCCAGGAATATTTCTTACGTTTCTTTTTTCTTGGCAAATTACTCCTCTTTCAGGTATTATGGTAAATATGAAAGTCATTCTGCTAAAAAAGATAAAAAATATAGGGCAACCAGGGGACGTAAAAAACGTTGCCGATGGTTATGCTTGTAATCATTTGATTCCAAACAAGCTGGCTGTCCCAGCTGACGACGCACACATAAAACAGATTAATGATGCAAAAAATAAACAATCAGAACAGTCAGAGCAAAAAAAGCAAAAAATCTCGGATACTTTGAATAAAATAAACAACAAGAAAATCGTGATTGAAAATCAATCGAATGGTTCGGGGGCACTGTACGCACAAATCGGAGTTGGAGATGTCACATCAGAGATAAAGAAACAATTGGGGGTTGTTATTGACGCCTCGTGGGTGCAATTGAAAAAACCCATCAAAGAAAAAGGGAAACATACGGTTGTTATCACATCAAATAAACAATCAGCAGAAATAGTCGTGGTCGTTTGACCCCGGCTTTTTTTGCGTGTAAGATGAAAGAAAAACTAGAGATTATGAAAAAATTAATATTCCAGCTTCTTGTTAGGCTAAATTACACTTTTAAAGAAAGAGACTTGTCCTTCTTCGAACAATTTGATGTTATTAATCCGGGGCACGTTTTATTAAATCCCGATGGAACAGCCACAGTTAAATTTGATTGTTATATTTTTGAATCTGCAAAGAAGAATAAGATGGGCGAAATCAGCATATTGTTTAAAAACAAAAAGACAATCGAATATCTTTCCGAGAGAACACCGGAAAAATATACAAAAACTACTGGTGATCCCAGTTTGTTTGTTTCTTGTCCTCTTGAGGTTATTCCTAATAAAGGAGGGTGGAAGTTTGAGCAGATGGCTGATAGTAAGGAAATTTTCCTTGGGGTTTTTTATTATGGGGCCAAAGCTCCACTATCGAGCATATCAGCCAGCTCGGTATAAGTTCCACAAACAACATGTTCACGATCACATACCTGGTCAGCAAAATCGAGTAGGGCTTGTAGGTAGACCCCGTCATTCCATAATGCAAAGTGGTGGCCTATGTGTAGTGGCGCGCGAGCTCCGTTATAATTCGTATTGAAATAATTCATATAAGAATTATAGACATCGGAATAATATTTGCCCCATTCTGGGGTTCCGCGCTTTGCTGTTGATTTTGCTTTTGTCTGAAGAAAGAAATGATTATAGTCCATCGACAATGAACGATATCCTCCAACACGTAATGACGCTAGTGGAAAATGCCAAATTCCAAATGAATCTTTCCATGGCCATGTTGTCATACTGGCGACACCACTGGCGTCATAGCGATGGCCCGTATCAACCAGAGCCCTGTAGGTGTCTTTGTTTACAGCCAATAATGGGGCGCGAAATCCGACAATGTCTTTTTTGGAAATGTTCAGTGTTGTGGGTAATCCTGCATTAGATTCTGATTTCAAGAAAAGCTCATCAAATTCATCAAATTCTTGGACCCATTCATCGTAGCTCCAGGATGCTCCATCCCAATGGCCATTCGCATGTGATGCTATTTCGTGCCCATCAGCAAAAGCGGTATTAATCCATTTGACACGCGTAGCTATATCTTGACGAGAATCGCTGACTCCGATGTCGGAACGACCCGCGGAACGACGAGGAGGATTATAAAAAGCGCGATTACCATCATAGGTAAAATAAACTCCACTCACAAAAAAGGTAAATCGAATATCTTTGCCGGTAGCTTTACGTGCCCGAGAATGGTTCACCAAAGTTTCCCACATATAAAGTGATTTTGAGCCATCAAATGAAATAGCAATAAATTGGGTTTTGTTTGGATCAACGGTTCCTTGTTGTTGGGGTGGAGTAATTGTTTGCGGAGTCACCACTTTCTCAGCCTTGGCATGTTCTTCGTATTCTTTTTCTATTCTTTTAAGATCCGCATACCATGATGGATAATAGGCGTATGGATCAGGGGCGGGAGGATTTAGGGTCATGTCTGCCTTATCTTTATATTCTAGTATCATGGCTATTTTTTTACTATATCCAGAAAAAGTTGAATAATCCTTTGTGGATTCAGATACATTTTTAGATTCTGTATTTTTAGCTAGTACATTTTGTTTGAGGTATATAGACAGGATTATAAAAATTATAATTAACCCAAACACAACAAATATTTTTAAAATAAATAAGCCAATATTTTGTTGTTTTGTAATATGCATATTTTAATATTTAGCAATATTCTTTCTGTTTGAATTATTTGTCTGAACCATTATAAAATCAATCTGACGTCGTTCCAGGTTTACACGTTTTACCTTTATTGCAATAACATCTCCCAGTCTAAATGTTCGTTTTGTTTTTTTTACCGACAACAACTAGCTTCTTTTCATCATATTCATAAAAATCACCAGGAAGATCACGTAACATTATCATACCCTCGGACCTGGTTTCGCGCTCGGCAACAAATATTCCTTTACCTGTCATTCCTGTAACAACACCATCAAAAGTCTGTCCAACACGCTCGGACATATATTCAACTTGTTTGAATTTGATTGAAGCCCATTCTGCTTGTTGAGCATCTTTTTCGCGAGATGATGAATGTTCTGCTAATTGTTTGTATGTGTTGATATCATCTGGAGCGACGACTTGTCCAGATAAACATAAATCAAGAAGTCGATGAACCATGATATCGGGGTATCGACGGATTGGGCTGGTAAAGTGTGTATAGAATTTGAAAGCCAGTCCATAATGTCCGATATTTTCTGTGCTGTAAATTGCCTTGGACATGCTACGGATTACTGCAGTTTGAATTGCATTTTTTGTATCGCTGTCATCAACCTCGCGCAATAGTGAGTTGATTTCGCTAGATGGGATTACTCCATCTTTGGTTTTTATGTCATACCCCAAAGCTTTCAAGAATATTTTTAGATTTTCAGTACGGTCTGGTGCTGGGTCAGGATGAACACGATAAACAAACGTCCCATGCTTTTGTTGGGTGCTCATAAATTTTGCAACGCGACGGTTCGCGAGAAGCATAAATTCCTCGACTAATCTGTTTGTGTCGATTCGATGTTTTACATTTACTTTGACAGGTTTTCCCTCGGCATCTAGCAGAAATTTTACTTCGTCTTGATCCATATCCAGAGCGCCTTCTTTCATTCGGTTCACGGTGTAGACTTTACCTAGTCGATTGACATCAGCTAGCTCGTCATAATAGAGTCCGTGACCATCGTCCAGGATATCTTGGGCTTCTTCGTATGTGAATCGTTTGTCACTGTGAATTACTGCGTGGCCAAACCATTCATTGATAATATCACCAGTTTCTGGGTTGATTTCGAAAATTGCAGAATAGGTGAATTTGTCTTCGTTGGGGCGCAGGGAACACAAGTCGTTGGAAATGGCCTCTGGGAGCATTGGAATGGTCCTGTCGACGAGATACACCGATGTTGCGCGGTCTTGGGCTTCTTGGTCCATTGCTGTCCCTGGGCGCACAAAATATGATACGTCAGCAATATGAATACCAATTTCCAAGTTTCCATTGGGAAGCTTTTGATAAGATAACGCATCATCAAAATCTTTGGCGTCTGCTGGGTCAATGGTGAACGTCAAAATATCTCGCATATCACGGCGATTTTTGTATTCAGATTCAGGCATTCCGCGTTTGTGAATTTCGTCTGATTCGCTCTCGACTTCATCGGGGAATTTGTCATCGAATCCTTTTTCCAAAACGAGACCTATCATTTCTGCGTTGCGGTCTCCTGCATCACCTAGGACTCGGTCAACAGAACCAATGGGGCTGTTGTCTTTCCATGCTGTGATGGTGACAAAAACACCATCGCCTTCTTTTCCTGCGCCTAGGTTTTCGTTTGGAACCAATATTTCTGGGTCACGAAAATCCATTGGCTTCAGAAACATATGTTCGCCTTTTAATACAAGAGTTCCTGCGTACCCGCGTTTTGTGCGAGTCACGATTTCTGTAACACGACCAGTAGTTGATTCTGCACTACTGGTGATTTCCACAATAACAGTATCCCCGTTTAATGCGGTGTTTGTTTCGTGCGATGGGACCTCTATAGATGTTTCAAAGTCCTTGCTGCGAACGTAGCCTATACCATTGCGACCGATTGCCATGCGACCAGTCAGAGTTTTTGGGAGATTTTCTTTATTATTTGTCATATATTATTTACCTATCAAACCATATTTTGATGATAATTACAAACTAATAACTTGCGCAGGTGTTCATTTTGGTGGTATAGTAATGAATTCGAGTGGGTAGCCACATCGAATAATATTTTTGTACTTTTTAAATAAAAAAAATGATTGATAAAACTGTTGAGAAAAAACCGTTCAAATCACAAATTACGAGTGATTATTCTGTAAATTTTTTTAATGTAGAAAAACCAGGGCACCTGGATATCTCAGAGGAGATGTATCGTGTGGTAGAAGGGTTAAGCATATCTGAAGAATTGGATGGAAAAGTGCCGGAAACTTCTATCCATGAAAAACTTTTATGGCTCCAAAATAATTCCCTGGATCAAAGTGCAACCTCTGACTTTAAAGGATATAGGATTTCTCAGAATGAAATTTTTATGGAAAGACGATTAAAGCAAGTAGGAATTATTACGATAAATTTATCGGGATTCAAAGGGGCTGATTTGCTTGATTGGATCAAAGCAATTGATGGTGCAAGACGTCCATTATTGTCGGAAGCTGTGTTTTTATATCATGCTTTACACAAAGGTAATAAGCATGGTTTTATTATTCCATTTGTGAAGGCATTTCATGCTGGAGAAAAAGGTTATATTTGCCTACATCCAGGTTATGACCCGCAAAAGAAAGACTTTATTTTTTACAAAGAAGATGTGGAGATTAAAGTTGAAACACAGATATATTTTGTGGTTGTTGATGAACAGCAATAAAGAGTTTCTAAGGCCCAGCGAGTTTCGCTGGGCTTTTTTGTTGACAAAAATCTCAATTCTGCTAAGATAGCGCCTATGTTAAAGATTAGATTACAACGCATTGGACGACGTCACGATCCCCATTTTCGTATGGTGGTGGTTGACTCTCGTCAAGGACCAAAATCAGGTAAATTTGTTGCCAAGGTTGGCTCATATAACGCAAAATTAGGAGATATCCAAATTGATGCCGAGGCCGCTAAAAAATATTTAGACACCGGGGCTCAGCCTAGCGATACTGTGTACAACATGCTTGTAACTCATGGAATCCTAAAAGGCAAGAAGAAAAACGTTCTTCCAAAGAAAACTCCCATTGTAAAAGAAGTTGCAGAGACTGCCGCAGAACCAGCCAAAGCCAAAGAAGCTCCAGCCGTAGAGGCTCCAGCAACCGAAGCTCCTGTAGAAGCTCCCGCAGCAGAACCAGCAGCAGAAATTGAATCAACAGAGGAATAAATAAAAAACTGCTTCCGAGCAGTTTTTTATTACACCATGGGATTGCGAGCTTGACAAGCGTCTTGAAATTTGCTATACTGGTAATAACGGTGCACTGTCGATGTTGTACTGATATGTTGTAAGTCTAAGTTCTACAAAATTTGTATGAATCACACTCCAGAAGAATTTGTAACGTACGTTATTCAATCATTAGTTGATAATGTTGAGGACGTAAAAGTTACTCGAACAGTCGACGATATGGGGGTCCTGTTAACCGTTGATTTACATCCCGATGATATGGGAAAAATAATCGGCCGCAAGGGATCAACCGCAAAAGCCATCCGAACATTGGCGCGAGTCAACGGTATGGCAAACAACGCGCGAGTTAATATCAAAATTAATGAGCCTGCCCGAGCTGACGGTGGATCATCTAGCCCATCATCCGAAATGGATGCTGCAATAGACGATTTAAAAACAGATATTTAATATATCTTGAACCAAACAAAAAACCTCCTCGGCGGTTTTTTGTTTGGCTTTGCACAAATTGACTTATTTTTAATGAGGTAACGAATATAAAAATAGAAATACTCCTGTGGTGCGAAATGGCGACTAACACAATTTGCTCATTTTTGACATTGCGCGGCAAATTCGTACAATTAAATAAAACAATTAAATTATGGAAAGTAAAAAACAAAATTTATTTAAAAGAAATAATAAAATACTTGTGCCCGTCATATTGTTCTTGTCTCAGTGGCTTACCATATTTATGATTTTAGCTGTGACTTCTTCGGGTGATATTTTAAAGGTTAATCTATTCACACTTGTGGTGACTTCATTATATGGAGCTTTGGTTATAACGGCTGGTTTTCTTTATGTTAATAAAAATGAGAAAAGTTATATTTGATGCTGATATATGGGTTTAAAACCAAAAATAATTGACAAAACACTAAAAATATTACAGACTGCATGCAATCGCATGTAGTTTTTATTTATGACAACATTTCATATCATCACAATTTTTCCAGACATGTTTACCTCGTACCTTGGCGAGTCTATTTTGGCGCGCGCAATTGCGGATAAAAAAATCGCTGTAAAGTTTTATAATCCACGCGACAACGCCACCAACAAACACAACCGTGTTGATGACAAACCATACGGCGGGGGACCCGGAATGGTGATGCAGGCTGAACCTATTTTACGTGCTGTCAAAAAAGCTCGCGGACGAAAACAAAACGTCAAAATTATCATGACCAGCGCCGGAGGCAAAGAGTTCACCAATGCCTATGCGAAAAATGTTTCTAAAAAACATGATCACATTATTATTATCTGTGGTCGCTACGAGGGGATTGATGCTCGCGTTCGCAAGGCTTTGCATGCCCAGGAAATAAATGTTGGTGATTATGTACTGACCGGAGGGGAATTGCCTGCGATGATTATGATTGATGCAATGTCACGACAAATCCCAGGAGTTTTGGGAAAATTTGAATCTGTCGAGGAAAACCGCATTTCCAGCCACGAAACATACACACGCCCAGACACCATAACCTTTGAAAAGAAAAACTACCGCGTGCCACCAGTATTATTGTCTGGTCACCAGAAAAAAATCGACGAGTGGCGATCGGGAAAGTAATTTATACCGGGTCTGTTATACTATTTTACATTATGACTCAATCGCAAGCTTTAGATATTTTGAAAATGGGTAAAAATGTCTTTCTGACTGGTTCTGCTGGGACAGGAAAAACATACGTGATTAATCAATATATTGATTGGCTGAAACAGCACGGCGTTGCTGTTGCTATTACCGCATCTACTGGTATTGCAGCAACCCACATCAAAGGGCAAACGATTCATTCCTGGTCAGGTCTGGGAATCAAAGACAATCTGTCAGAATGGGATATTGATAATTTATCCCAAAAAGAATACCTGGTAAAGAGGTGGCAATCAGTACAAGTTTTAATCATAGATGAAATATCTATGTTATCAGGAGATATTTTTGATAGTTTGGATAGGCTGGCGCGGGCGATGAAACAAGATGATGAACCATTCGGAGGCATGCAGTTGGTTGTTGTTGGTGATTTTTACCAATTACCCCCAGTTGGACGAGGTAGCAATCGTCCGGCTTATGCGTTTCAATCTGATGCTTGGAGGAATTCTGGTATACACAGTTGTTATCTACAAAAATCACACCGCCAAGATGATGATGCATTGCTAAATATTTTGAATTCGATTCGTTCGGGAAATTTTGATGAATCTATTTATACAACACTGGGTGAACAGGATGAAATAACCGTAGATGATGTGCAGGCAACACGTTTGTATACACACAATGTTGATGTTGATGAAATAAATAATCAGGAATTAGAAAAACTAGATACAGATATGCATGTATTCGATATGATAACCACAGGAGCAAAAAAACATATCGAAAACATAACCAAAGGATTACTGACGCCTCAACGTCTGGGTCTCAAAGAGGGGGCTCTGGTTATGTTTGTAAAAAATAATTACGAGGAAGGCTATGTAAACGGAACATTGGGGACAATCACTGAAATTCGCGATGGCTTGCCGGTGGTTGGGACACACGATGGTCGGGATATTCATGTTCGCCATGAATCATGGAGTATTGAAAATGATAATGGCAAGGTTCTGGCCGAGGTTCGTCAGATTCCATTGCGTTTGGCATGGGCAATTACGGTTCACAAGAGCCAAGGTATGACACTGGACGCGGCAGAAATTGATTTATCCAAGGCATTCACGCCAGGGCAGGGATATGTTGCATTGTCACGTGTAAAATCTTTGTCGGGGTTGAAATTGCACGGTATAAATCAAAATGCACTGATGATGGATCCGGCGGTGCATGATATTGATGGTATGTTTCAGTCGGGTTCAGAAAAACTAGCACGTCGTTTGGATATTACCCCAGCAGACAAACTGAAAAAAATACAAGATGATTTTGTCGTATCTGTTGGTGGGGAACTGGACACCAAAAAAGTCGCCAAGAAAAAAACTGACAAGAAAAAATCAACATATGAATTGACGTTAGAATTGATTGGTAAAAAAATGGATCTGAAACAGATGGCGGATGAACGTGGGTGTACCACAGGGACTATCGTTAATCATCTGCAAAAATTATTAGACTTGGGAAAAATAAAACACGCAGATATAAAACAGATCAGGCCAGATGATAAAAAAATCAAGAAATCAATGTCAGAATTAAAAAACATCATCGAGGATGACCCAGCTATTGGGCTGACTGCTCTAAAGAAAATGTTCGATGATCAATTCTCGTTCGACGAGCTCAAAGTCATGATGCTATTCGCCGGGGAATAAAAACCCCCCTAAACCCCAATGGCTCACGCGTGAGCCATTGGTTTTTTGTGTCAAAATCATGGTGGAATAGGGGGTTGAGGTAGTCTAAAGACAATGATGTTATTCGCAGGGAAATAAAAAAAGCCAGCATCTTTTGATGCTGGCTTATGTCTACAGGCTCTCGAGGGCTTCTTTTAATATATCGAGCTTTTCTGCTAATGCATCAACCGTTCTGTTGTGATCGGCAAAGTCGAAATTAGATTCTCTCTCTTTTACCGTGAACCATGACAGGTGTCCAAATATTTTTTCAGATTGATCTAGGATATCCTTCCTTTCTTTCTCTGGAAGACCTGTTGCAAAGAATAAAATAAATTTATACATATTTTTTACAGAATCATCTCTCTCGAGAGCTGCTTGTATTTCTCCTGGATTTTCCTCTGTCTCTCTAATCGTCTCTGTTTTACTTCTTAGAAAATCAACAAGATCTATAAAATCAGAGCAATATTTGGAAAAACGAGTGTCTTTTTTATCAGGAGGGGGATCCTGTGCGTAAAATAAGTCGTGGTATTTCATATTCAGTTTTTCTTTAATTTACCCAATTTTGGTGGGTTTATCAATATTTACAGGGGAATAAAAAAACCAGCATCTTTTGATGCTGGCTTATGTCATAGATAGGCTCTGAAACTATCTAAAGATACCTTCAAGCGGTCTATTTCTTTGTTGTGTTTTCTAAAATCAAAATAAACCTCTCTTTCTTTTGCTGTGAACCACTCGATAGATCTAAATATTTCATCAGTTAGTATTTTGCATTCCTGCTGAATATGCGCCTCTGTAAAAGCTTCTCTGGTAAGTTTTGGGATATACATTTCCAGGTCAGATATTTTGTCTCCAGTTTCGAGTATCATTTTTATAGCCTCTGGGTCTCCCTCGATATTTCTTATTTGGTCCAATTTGTCATCTATGAAATCAATAAAAATAAGGATAAAAGACGCTTGGCTTCCTTCTTTTGTTGCTTTATTTGACGGTTGGTCATCATATAGATCTTCTAACATAATATTCAATTTTTCTTTAGTATTATTGATTTTAGGGATTTTGTCAATTATTTATTTTATTATAAAAAAACTTATGTATAAATATACATAAGTTGGTTTTATATTTCCTTTTTGATTTTTCTATCAAGCCTGCTAAGCAACCCCTCGAGCCTGTCGACTTCTCCAAGGTGTTTTACATAATCAAACTTTCCCCGTACAGATTCAGATGAAAACCAAGAAATTAGTTCAAATATTTTTTTGGTAATATTGTGGTAATTTTGATAATCAAGATCATCCAGGTTCTTGATTCTACCAATGAGATATTCTTGCCACTTTTCTATATCATACCCGGATACCTCGATGGATGTTTTTATTGATTCTGCATCATCGTCAGCATTTCTTATCAAATCTAATTTATTTGATATTTTGGCGACAAGTTGCTGTAATCTACTTAACAGCTTTGCTTTTGCTATTTTATAATCTTCTCCTGTTGCTTCCATGACATATTTTTTAACTTTTCTTTATTATCAATGATTTTACCCGGTTCGTCAATGTTTTTCGAGGTATAAAAGATAATTCCATTATCCCCTTGACCTTTTTTGGCATTCTGATAGAATATCGGACATTACACACGACTCTGTTATTCCCGCCAGGTCTGTATCTATTAACTAGTGTGTG
>JAOULM010000032.1 GCA_029882015.1 Candidatus Nomurabacteria bacterium | reverse complement strand
AATCCCACCCACCAAATCAATCATCCCCTTCCACGGTGTATCATAAACAATCGGTTTTATTGATTCGATGGTGAACCCGTGTCGCACCAGCTTGCTTTCAATTTCCTGTTGATCATATTCAATCTTGTGATCAGCGTCTGCGTAATATGGCAAACCGACAGATTTCTGAAAATTCTTCCATGGAGTATTCTTGTTTGGTGCCGTAACCAGCAGTTGCCCACCAGATTTTAACAATCTAAAACACTCGGAAACTATTTGGTCTCGATTATATAAATGCTCTATAACGTCATAGAAAAAAATCTTAGTAAAACTATCGTCGGAAAAAGGTAGTTGGTCTTCTGCGGATAAAACGGAAAAAGTAACATTGGCAATGTTTCTTCGTTGCTGTTCTTTTTGTGCCTGTGATATACGTTTTTGATTGTAATCAAAAGCGTCTACACTACCAACATGCGGAGCAATTAAAAATGATCTCCCCCCATGATCGCAACCAATATCCAAAACAATATCATCAGATTTAAAATATTTTATATATTCTGGGTACTTCTCTATGAGATGTTTTGGGTGGATATGTGTATCATGCTTGCCTGTCCATTTTACCAATCGCATAGAAAGACCAGACCCAATATAATTCAATTTTTTTACAAAACGTATATATATTTTTTTAATTATCTTTATCATAGTGATTTTATTATCTGTATCTCCCTGGAAACCAACGTGTGTATATTGTGATTTTCAACAATATATTTACGAGCCTGTACAGATATTATATCAATAGTCTGTTCGTCACCCAGTAATCCATCTAGTGCAGATTGTACCTCATCAGCACTATGCCCACAAACGACTGCATTATCACCATCATTAACTAATGTTTCGTGACCTGGATATGCCCCAACGACAGCAGGCAGACCACATGACATTGCCTCGAGCAGTGTTTTTGGTTGTCCCTCGCGCAATGATGGCAACATATACACATCTGCAGATTGATAAAATTCAACGAGATTGGCATGCGGTACTGATGGATATATTTTATAAGATACCCCGCCATCATCCAGAACATCAATCAATTCTTTTTCCAATGATCCACGCCCTACAAAAATTGCCTGAATTGTTTTTTTATATCGAGATTTCGTGTATGCTTTTGCGAGATTTAATATATTTTTTTCTTTTTCAAATCTCCCCACAAACAATATATTGAATGTTTTGCTGCCCGCAGATTTGTCAGTTTTATGCTGTGGTTTAAATATTTCCACATCAACGCCGTTTTTAATTTCGTGTATACGTGATTCTGGCATCCCCAAAGATACAATATGGTCGTGCATTGTATTATAGGTAACAATAATTCCATCAGGGAAATTAATAAATAATTTTTCTATCGCCCCCCACATAAAAGATTTTAATGGGTATCCACGAATTTTGAAAAATGAACCATATGGATACCCATATGTTGCGATAAATTTTACCCCAAATAAAGTCTTGACTATACTGGCGGTAACAACAGAGGTGAACTGCATTAATCGCAACTTGCTACATTTTCTAAACGCACGATGTTCTATAAATGGCATTAAAAATATATACAAAAAATTTGGAACTCCCCATTTATTCGGAACCAGAATAATTTTATCATTTTGGAAATTATAGACTTCTTTGTTCCAGCTAAATACATATACATCACCAAAAGACTGGGTATATTTCTCTAGATAATATTCCACAAAACGATTGTCTTGCCCAGATTTTTTCAAGGCAGACATAGAGGATTTAAATGAAAGTAGTATTCCAATAGACATATTATTTATTGCTTAGTTTTAATCGAACCCTAAAAAGCTGCTCCAAAAACCAAAACGAGATCTGACGAAGCCAATACAAACGCGCAAGCTTTTTGGCTGTATAATTTTTATTTTGATTAGCGCGGTATATGCCAGACATAAAATTATAGTATTTTTTCGCAACAGCATCGATTGATTCTTGTTCGTTGACCCCCTTTTTATATTTTCCCATATCTAATGCAACCAAATTTATTTTTTCTATCAATTCTGACTGGTGCGAAAATAATTCTCCATTGTTTCCAACTAGTTCTGTATGCCCACCATCATTATACGCAACGGCAGGTAAACCACATGCCATTGCCTCGATTAATGAATTCGAACATGGGTCGTGCTTGCTGGCGGTTATATAAATATCATGTGAGCGTAACATGCCTGCCAATTCATCCGAAGATACAGGGTCAATCATTTTAATATTTGAAAATATAACCGGAGACCGTCCTACAAATGTCATTTCGTATTTATCGAAATCAAGATGTTTGTCCAGATATTCATAGTCATCAAATCCCTTGTTTATATTGTTAGACCAGCTAACCGCCACAAGTTTTATTTTTTTATTTTTATTGGGTGTGTCTTTTGGGAAAAACACAGCAGTGTCAACTGCATTATGAATGACTGTTTCAAATTTATTGCGAGGCATTCCCATTTCCTGAAGCTTGTTTTTACTCCATTCTGATTGGAATATTGTTCCATCTGCGACAGCGTGGTTTATGGAAAATATTTTTTTATCATAAATTTTGCCGTGCCCACGAATAAGAGAAATCGGCCCATCAACACGGTGAACAAATAATATATCTGGATTATTTTTTTTAATAGCTGTTATGTTTCCCAAAGAATCAAAACTATTAAATAACACAATATCAGATTTTTCTGGGGACTCTTCGTAAACATTCATATTCTGCAAAGCCACCTTTAAAGCTTTCAGGAATTGATTCCCCCCGCCCCACGGGCCAACATGCATTGGGTATTGAATATTTATCTTTGAGTTATTCATAAAACTTTTTTAAAAAATTGCTCATTGTTTCGGTTGTGTTTTTCCAGCTAAACATCTGTGTATGTTTTTGTGCTTTTTGCCCCTGAGTATGTCGATATGACGGGTCATCCAGCAGATGATTAATTTCACTAATCCAGATATCTTTATCGATCTCCAGGGTCTTGCCTCCCTTCCCCACAACCTCTGGCAAGGCTCCACGGTCGCTGACAAGGGTGGGAATCCCTGTTGCCATTGCCTCGACAGGAGCCATACCGAACCCCTCCATGAGAGACGGAAAAACAAATATATCAGACGATTGAAACAGTTCTAATTTGTCTTGCTCTGGTATATAGCCTGTAAATATAACTGTACCAGACGACACACTATTGGCAAGTTTTTCCAGTTTTTTCCGTTCTGGGCCATCGCTCATAATCACCAGAGAAACGTCATCTCGCCCCAGAGTATTCATTATTTCGAATAAAAAGGGTACATTTTTTCGAGGTAATAAATACCCACAGTAAACTAAACTATACTTTGTTGTTATTCCGTATTTTTTTAAGATTTCTGAATCTTTTACACCAGACTTGTAATATTCTGCAACACCATTATATATAACCTGGATTTTATCCTCGGCTAATTTATATTTTTTTATAATCTGTTGTTTTGTAAAATCCGACGGAACAATGATTCCATCCCATTTTTTTATAAAAATTTTGTTAATACTATGAAAGATTTTATTCTTTTCAAGGTGATGATACGTCGCAATTAAGGCAACTTTGCGGGCAAATATTTTTTTAAATATCCAGGCCCCTATCCCAACATAATAAGGCGAATGAATACGTAAAACCTGAAATCTCGTTCGCCAATATGTAAAAATCAAATAAGGTAACATAACAATATTAAAAAGAAATGACACGTGGATGAATGGCAACCAAAGTTTTTTTACGTGCCAATTTTTTTGTTTTTTATTAAATTGCTTACCAAAAGGTAAAATAATTTCCACGTGAAAGCCATTTTCAGCTAACCCCGCAAGTATTTTTTCATCATAGACTTCCCCGCCAGAAAATGAATCTGGGCGCAATCCATATTGCGGTGAACAAATAACGTATTTGTTCAGGTAAAGTTTTTTTGTAAATATGGATCTAAATAGATGCCTTACTCGTGTTTTTGTTGCTGAAATTCGTTGTTTTGTATTACTGGATTTTGTAATTCCTGTTTTTGTTTTTCGATATTGCAATAAAATTTTTGGTATATTTGCTGTTGTATATTTGCTAATTGTGCGCGACCACAAATCGTAATCCTGCGCATATTTTATACATTCATTGTATAGACCAATTTCTTCCAAAATATCTCGACGAATCATCACGCTGGGATGTATAAATGGATTATGAAAAATGAATTTTTTTCGTATTTGATTATCATTAACTGGAGTTTTATATATTTCCCCTTTTTTCCCTTTTTCATCAATAAACTGCGCCCACGATCCACACATGGCAATACCACCATTTTGTTCCATGAATTTTACTTGCTCATTCAAACGATTTGGCATAGAAATATCGTCTGCATCCATGCGGGCAATATATTTACCACCAGCCATTTGTATAGCCTCGTTTAATGATTTTGTCAGCCCACGATTAACGCGCGATACAAATTTTATGCGAGTATCATCAAAAGATTCGATGATTATCTTGGTATTATCAGTAGAGCCATCATCAATGATGATAAATTCGAAATTCTCATAAGATTGCGCCAAAATACTGTCTATTGCGTCTTTTACGAATTTTTCACCATTGTAAACAGACATTACGATACTGATCAATGGATTTTCTGTTTTTTTGATTGCATGCATAGCTTTATGACCACCAATATACCACAAAACCCTGAAATTTCAGGGTTTTTGACTTGTTGTTCCTGTGTTATTACTTGTTTTGAACTGATAGCTCTTTCTCTAAATCAGTTATTTCTGCGTTAAAAATGTTGGCGCGTTCCGGATCAATATCGATTGCCAGTTTCAAATAATCTATGGCACCTTGGAAATCTCCTACTGTCCAAGCCAAGAAACGTGAATATGTAGTGTAAATATTTACCAATTGTGGGTTGTCTGCCTTGCCGCTTGCACCCAGTGCGCTTAGTGCATCGTTGTACATAGAATCCAATTCTGCGATTGTAAATCCTGCCTGTCCCTGAGCATATTCCAAGAAATCAATCCACGGCGTTGAGCGTCCACCAGACGCTACGGCTACCTCGCCCAGCGCCAGCGCTGCCTCGTGATATTGCTCCAATCCATCATATGCCTGGTGCAATAATGTAAATAATTGAACACGCTGATAATCACCCCCAGTCAAAGACTGTGTTTCCATCAACAAATCCAATGCCTGTTGATATTTCTTACGTTTTATCAATTTCGCAGCGTCATCCAATATTTCACCTAATGTTGCAATATCTGGGTTTATTGCCTCGCCTGGGGTTGTGGTTGCCGTGTCCAACCCTGTATCCACGGTTGTGGCGTTTCCATTGTCATTCACAGTCTGATTACCACCAGCCATGATGACCAAAATAACAATAATTGCTAAAACTATAATAATTCCAATGATTTTTTTATTCTTATTCATATAAATGCCATTATACCAATTTCAACCCAAATAAAAAAGCCCTGGAAATTTCCAAGGCTTTTAGATTTTTAATCATGAACACATCGACAAAACATTGCATTTTCTTTTAAGCTTTCATGCTTACCTACCCCAGAATTTCCAAATTCAAAATATCTCAACTGGGAAATATTGGAAGAATTTTGACTAGACGTCCAAAAATATGCCCTGTTCCCATAATGATGAAAAATACTCGCACTTTCCTGAAAATATCCATAATAATACCCTCCGTTAAAAAAACACGGTCCAATTTTGGTTAGTTCATCACCAGAATAATTACACTCAATGCCATATCTTATTGACGAACATGGTGGATTTGATGAATAGTAGCTCTCTAAATTTGCCCAGTCTTGGTCTGTTGCAACATGCCAACCATCTGGACATATCCCTTGAGACCCATCCACCGTTGACCCATCCATTATCTCTGTCCATCTGTATAATCCTCCGTATAATTCACACAAGTTTGAATCATTATTAGGGCAATATTTTTCAAAAGTAAAATTGAAGTTTTGAGACTGAGATGTGTCTCTGAAAACTCCAATATTTAAATTTTCCAATAACCACCATGCCGTACCAAATTGACCAACCCTGTAAACTTGACCATCTCGATGGTCAGTCATAAAACCGCTGCAATTTGTTGAGTTGTTGGTCAAAGGTAAAATAATGTAATTACCATCACTAATAAACAAGGTGTCACCATTAATTGAAAGTACCTGTAATTCATTAATGGGGTCATTGTCTGCCAATATAACAGTGTTTCCACCGCTGATAGCCAATGTGTCATTCAACAGTAATAACACCTGATCATCTGTCGCTGAATCCCCCTTGGCTCCCGTAGGACCAGTTATACCATTTGCCCCAGCTGCTCCTGTTGCCCCTGTAACC
>JAOULM010000066.1 GCA_029882015.1 Candidatus Nomurabacteria bacterium | reverse complement strand
GACTTCTGCGGCCTTAAGTTGATTTCCCTTGGTTTTCTTCAATGCAAGTGAAATCATTTCGGTTTCAAGTGTTTGCACAGCTTGCTTCATATCAAGCTTGTCGGGGTCAAAATACTTGGGATTTCCTGGTTCACTAATTTCCCCCAAATTATGCCTGTTAATGCCCCTTTCTCCGCTTCCACTTCGCAACAAACCCTCAACAGTGGAATGCATATCGACGTCTTCTCCATCGCTCATTATGACCGCGCGTTCAATCATATTCTCTAACTCACGAACATTCCCGGGCCATCCGTAGCGCTGTATCTCGATCAATGATCGTTCCGTAAAATGTTTTGGTTGCAGTCCCAGTTTTTCAACAATATTTCCCAGGATAAACCGGGCTAAAATTGGAAGATCATCGCCTCTTTCCCTGAGGGCTGGCACATGAATTGGAAAAACATTTAACCGATAATAAAGATCATCACGAAACAGTCCTGCATGAATACTTCGGATGAGATCCATGTTGGTGGCGCCAATCACGCGCACACTGACATGCACCTCTTCTGTTCCACCGACTCTAATAAATGAATGCTCCTGCAGAGCGCGCAAAAGCTTAGCCTGCATACCAAGGCTCATTTCCCCAACTTCATCTAGAAAAAGCGTGCCATGGTTTGCCTGCTCGAAATACCCAAGGCGCTTTGTGACCCCCGTGGCCACACCCTTCTCAATCCCAAATAGTTCTGATTCCAGCAAGGTTTCCGGAAGGGCTGCACAATTTATGGCGACGAATGGCTTTTCCGACCGAGGGCTCATGGCGTGAATGGCCCTGGCAATTAATTCTTTTCCCGTCCCGCTCTCCCCTGTTACCAGCACGTTTGAGTTCGTGCTCGCCACCTTATCGATAGCCCGCTTTACCTCTTGAATCGGTGGACTATCACCCACGATGGTAGGATAAGCGTATTTCCCTTTTAGTTGTTTTTTTAGGTCTTTGTTTTGCTCCGACAGCGTCTCATGTTTCCGTACGGTTTCTTCATACGCCTGAACATTCTCAATCGCGACACAAGCCTGTGATGCCATCACTGAAAGGATCTGCTCATCTTCTTTGGTGAAAGGCCCACCAGTCTTGTTAAGGACCTGAAAGGCCCCAATGGTCTTACCTCGGAATGTGTTTAACGGAAAGCAAAGGATATTTCGGGTTTCGTACCCGGTGATTCTATCTATTTCCGGGTTAAACCTTGCATCTGAATAGGCATTTGGAATATTTAGAGCGACGCCGGTGGATATTACGTGGCCGACAATACCTTTGGATTTCTCCATGCGTATGACCTGGCCTTTGTGAAGACCTGTCGCGATTTTTGACCAAACCTCTTTTTTTTCCTCATCCACAAGAAATAATGATGCACGATCAGCAGAAAAAATCTTTAGCGTTTCCTCAATAATCGTATAAAGCAGCTGGTCAAAATCCCGCTGCGTATTAAACATGTTTCCAATATGTATTAAGCTGGCTAAAACATCAGACCGCTTAGAGATTTGCCCATCAACAGCCACTTAGTCTCACCTTTTTATTGATAATCTGCATGGTTGATCACTCCCGCCAGTCCACCTATACTTCGCATTCCT
>JAOULM010000065.1 GCA_029882015.1 Candidatus Nomurabacteria bacterium | reverse complement strand
TTGAGGTGCGATGTCTTTCTCCAGCTTCAACGCTATAACTACTCAGTGGCACATTGGCCTGTAATACCGTAGTAATTGCAAATGGACGGAGATATTTCAAGGATTCCGGCAAGAAACCAAAACCCTGACCAAAAAACAGCCCCGGGGCTAACACAGAAAAAGAATCAGCTTCAGGCAAACCTGGCTTACCTGTGCCGCCAACACTTGCATGTAAACCAATAGCAGCCAAAGACTCGTATTTCGCATTAGTAAAAAGTTGGTATTTAGCCCCCACTTCAATGTTACTAAAGCCTGACGATTTAGGGGCTCCACCCACAGGATCAACAAAGTTGAGATTCCCACCTACACTCAACGCAAACCCAGGAAAGATAGTTTTTGCATACTCCGCTTCAAGATTTGTTGTGTGGTTTAAATCACCATCCTCACTGGGTCCTTTGATACGGCCCATAACGAAGGATAATTCATCATTAACAAAAGGATCTTCAGTTGCCAGTGTCGAAGGAAAAAAACGCTTTCCTACCCAACCATGTGACCAACCATGTGTTGAAAACAGTAATAAGCTAGGAAATAGAGTTATCAGAATTATTTGCTTTAAATTATTTTTATTTTGTAACATGCTGCTATCCAATGATCAGTTGACGAAATGAGAGTAAAAAAACTTCAGGTCGACAACATAATCGCAACCTACAGAACTTACATCTCTATGACATTTTTAAATTTATTTCGGCTAAATATTAAATCGCCTACTTTATACTTAGGAAGACATTGGTAATGGGTAGTGTTTTTGCGCTTCCTTAACAAACATTATCATTTGCAATGGTGGAAACATCAATGTGACATAATGTCGCAGCTTAAGGAAATACGTTGATTGATACTAGATGAGATAGATTGCTCGAGAGGGCAATCTGAAATATGAAGCGTTAAAGTTCCGTGCACAAAGAGTTAAAAAAACAGAATCTTGAAATACCTTTAATTAGTCAGTCTTAAATTCAGCCCTTGTATAAGACCTTTACAAATGTATCAGCTTTTTTTTGATGATAAGTGCAAAGAGTGAATTGGGGATATCTAGAAGTTTTTGCCCTCCTTTGCTACCTTCCAAAAACAAAATTAACGAAAAGATATGAATGATATTTCGTATAATAAACAAAGAGATTAAAACTTTTATTAAAGTTATGGCTAGATCTAGCATTAACTTTATCTCTCAATAAATATAATATTAATAAACTACATTAGAAAACAATTATAACTTACTGTATATATATTTAATAATAGAAAAACAAACGCCATTAAAGCCCCAACTCCCCCCAAATCTTATCAACCCGCTCTTTCACAGCCGAATCCATTGCAATCGTTGTCCCCCATTCGCGCGATGTTTCCCCTGGCCATTTGTTTGTCGCATCCAACCCCATCTTTCCACCCAAACCAGAAACAGGGCTGGCAAAATCCAGATAATCAATGGGCGTATTGTCAACAATGAGCGTATCACGTGCCGGGTCGACTCGTGTGGTAATGGCCCAAATAACTTCTTTCCAATCTCGGATATCCACATCGTCATCGGTGACAATAATGAATTTGGTGTACATAAATTGGCGCAAGAAACTCCAAATACCGAAC
>JAOULM010000064.1 GCA_029882015.1 Candidatus Nomurabacteria bacterium | reverse complement strand
CCGCAAAGAAAATTCCTCAAGAGAAAGATTCACATTTGTTGAAAACTTTCCATTCATCGCAAATAATTCGCACATCACTTTCACTCGAGTTTCTTAATTTTATTTTTCGATCCATCCAGTAGTTTTCGACCGACTTTTAAAATAACATTCTTTGTCTTCGTCGTATGTGATTACGCCACAAAAACAACCACCAAAAGAATGGCTGCCTATATTTGGAAAGATTACAGAGAAAGCACATGCCGGTTACATCCTGCTAAAAAAGTATGCATTCCTACGGGTTAAAATCTTCTTGTTCCAATCCATACCTGATTCACTTTTACACGAATGAAGGTGTCGAACTGGTGTACAATTTCGTGCACAACATGATAGAACTGGGCTTTAAAAATTTTGATTACTACCTTTTGAATCAAGCGCCCGAAAGACAACACAAAAGGCGCGGAGGACGATCAACGTTCAGCTTGAACGCCAGAACTATTAGCCCATGCGCATTCCAGTTATCAACACAGATCAGACCCTGTTTTCTGAAATTGTCGCCGCTGTTTCACAGGTGAAAGGCCAATTCTCTCAGGGAGAAAGAGCCGAGGATATTTCTCTGATTTCCGTGGAAAGCGAGAAGGCTGCCATTGACCACATCAACTATCAGACCCCACCTTTGTTGGCCCTGAATTTTTCTGATGATCAGTTGGATGTCACCGGAATTATGACCACTATTTCCGCAGATCCCTGGTTGAATAACGGAGGAATCATTGTTTTTTATCGAGATTCAGAAGATCAAACCAAGTTGGAAACATTCCAACAGAACAATATTATTATCTCCCTTCCCTTTCACGAAATAAAAAACCAACTGGGGAAAGTTTTAGGGGTGGTGGGTCAAAATCGGCAAATGCTTTTTCATCGCGCTATTCAGGCTGATTTTGCAGAAACGATCTATGGTCGACACCTTCTTGAGCTCGATACCCTCATCATTCCCTGTTATGCAAATCTTATCGGAAACTACCTTTTTAACATGGGTTTTATTGAGCCTGAGGCTCGGGTGCGCATCAATTTAAGCCTTACCGAGATGTTGATGAACGCCATAGAACATGGTTCTTGCGGAATTCAATCTGCAGAAAAAACCGGTTATTTGGCAGCATCGCCGGACTCATTGCAGAACGCGCCGCAGATGAACGATTTAAAAAGCGGAAGGTCACCTTTCAATATGATATTCAACGCTCTCATTCCACGTTCTATATAGAAGATGAGGGGGCTGGCTTTGATTGGAGACCGCTCATCGACAAGGACAGGGAAGTAGATATTTTCGCTCAACACGGAAGGGGGATATTGCTCACGCTGAACAGTATGGATGAAATTTCCTTTAATGAGCGAGGCAATGCCGTCACCATGCGTCTGGAGCACCTAAAGAATACCACCAACACGGTTCCGGCGGTCTTCCAAGACCAGGACATTTTGGTAGTATCCCGTGGAGACGAGATCTTTCGGCAGGGAGAAGCAAGCGATTTTCTCTATTATGTGGCCGAAGGTGAATACCATGTAATCGTTAATCAAAAACACGTCGCGACCATCACCCCATCGGATATTTTGCTTGGAGAGATGTCCTTCTTGCTTGATGAAACGAGGAGTGCCACTGTAATTGCTGCCGCAG
>JAOULM010000009.1 GCA_029882015.1 Candidatus Nomurabacteria bacterium | reverse complement strand
GCTGCTATCTCCATTAATAATAATTTGGGCACAAAATGTTCGACGCTCTTTGTATCAAGCTGTAACCGACCGAACATGTTTTAATTTTTTTTCGGGGCCATATCGGTTTTCTAGACACCCTATATATCTTGGGCTGATTCTGGTTTTGCTAGGTTTTGCATTGTTGTTAAATTCCGTGGTAACTCTGGTGTTAACTGTTTTGACTATTATATTTTTCTCGTTCGTAATTATTCCTATCGAGGAACGCGAACTGGACGAACATTGTCCTGGGGTTTATGCCGAATATAAAACACGCGTTCGTATGTGGCTTTAATGTATGATTTATTTTTTGACTGGAAACGATATAGAAAAAAGAAAACAAGAATTACGAAAGATTCTGGGTAACCGCGACGCGCATATATTCGATGACGAGTTTGATCGTGTTGCTGTTTCTCAAATATCTTCGGGGGATTTGTTTGGTAATGTTCCTGTTTTGGTTTTTCGATATGTCTGGGACACCGACCTAAAAGCTTGGCTCAGAAAACAAATGAAAAGCGACATCAATACAGATGTAATAATTATCGAAAACAGTTTAATAAAAAAAGAATATTCTGGTTTTGTGGAAAAAGGAGCCGTGAGAAAAGATTATGAAATCGTGCAAAAAGCAAAAAAAGAATCCTTTAATGTTTTTTCCATAGTAGATGCCTGGGCGCGGGGTGATAAAAAAAATACTTGGTTGTTGTACCAACAGGCTATGCGCAGTGGAATTGTTCCAGAACAAATACATGGAATTTTTATGTGGAAGGTGCGGTCATCTATAGAAAAAAATGGAAAAATCCACGACAAAAATCCTGCTGAACAATCTTCGAAACTAATTTCTTTGTACCATGATTCGCGTCGCGTTGGACCATCTATTACTTTGGCCCTAGAGCATCTAATACTATCCATCTAAAAAACTTCTATAAGATATAAATCTCCTTGCTGGGGATTTTATTTTTTTTACAAAAAGTAGTAGGTAAAAATAAACCCCTCATAAGAATAGAGGGGCTTTATATTTTGACCTAGCTTGGCTAGGGACGTTTAGGTTGTGTGTGCGCTTATCGTTAGCTAAGACCAGTATGGTCGAAACTGTAAAGAACGGGTTGTAGAAAGAACGAATTTGGTTGCCAAGTGAACGAATCACTGCGGCTTGTTTTCACAAGAAAAAGGGTCTGCTTAATATTGTGAAATTGTGATAAGGGTTAATTGCTTGTTGTAATAAACCCCAATGACCGTGGAAATATATTCAGAGGCAAGAAATACGTATCTTTGTATTTATAAGACCTAATAAAAGAGGCCGGCAATAAGATCGATCTCCTGTGTGAATATATTACTTTGTAACCATTTGAATCTATTGTACGACCGAAAAGTGTATTGTGCAATGGTGTATTGGGGAAAACTATATAACCCCAACAATCTGCGCCAAGAAAACTATATACAAGAACAGCAATGCGACTCCTTCCCATAGGCGAATTTTGTTATCAAATATGGCAAATATTGTTGCAAAAGTGGCAACAACTAAAAACGGTAATCCAATTGCCATTGTTGCATTAGAAATAGTTAGCGTTCCAAACAATGCTGGTAAACCTCCGACCAATAGCAGGTTGAATGTGTTTGACCCCAGAACATTTCCAATAGCCATTCCATGGTTGCCGTGACGAACCGCAACGACACTGGTTATAACTTCGGGTAGAGACGTTCCAATAGCAACAACAGTTAGTGTCAGTATCGACGACGTAATGCCAACCAATTCGGAAAGAGCCAACAAACTGTCGATGAAATATTTTGCTCCAAAAAATATACCAACCATGCTTATCAGAATAACCCCAGAATATTTTAAAATGTTAATATATTTTTGTTTGGATTTTTTGTCGCCATTAAATTGCTCTTTTAGTTGTTTTAATTCTTCTTTGTCTTCTTGTGGGGATCCTGATCGTAGCATGTATAAAACAAAAATCACGAACATTCCCAGCAAAAAGATTCCTTCGACTGGTGTAATAGATCCATCCCAGGCAAATAAAACAAACACCGCCATGGACATGAAAAAGAAGGGAAGCTGTGTATCAATCAACGATGTTTTAATTTTCAGGGTGCGGGCAACCAGTGCGCTGATTCCCAAAATCAACAACGCGTTTGCGATGTTGGATCCGATAATGTTGTCTGCGACAAATTCTGTTGTGCCTGCTTCTACTACGGCATATAAACTAGAAATCAATTCTGGCAAAGATGTTCCAATGGCGACAATAGTTGCACCAATTACAAAAGAGCTCATTCCAAATAACAAACCAATTTTCTCGCTGTATTTTGTAAAATAATCAGCCGCCTTGATCAGCAGTGCTAACGAGGCGACAAAGACAACGGTCCAGATAAATATTTGCATAGGTTTATTGTAGCAAAAAACTGAATAAAACATTAGTCAGTTTTTTGGAGTGTATCTGTTGGCGGTCTGGGTCATAAATATTTTTCAGGCTCGGTCACTCTCGTGGAATATTTTTTCATATATATTCAAAATATTCTCACTCCATTGACCTCCACTCGAATGCTTCCTCGCTAACGCTCGGGCTTCGCGCGCATTCTCGGTTCGAGCCCTACGGAAGAAACTAAAACAAAAGACCACCATGTGATACATGGTGGTCTTTTGTTTTATGTCCCTCCGGTAGGGCTCGAACCTACGACCGTCTCCTTAAAAGGGAGCTACTCTACCAGCTGAGTTACAGAGGGATATCTTTAAAAGATGTCCAATACTATACTGCAAAATTGTTTAAATATCAAGTCTCTGATAGTATCTACCATATGAAAACTCCAATCCTTATTATCGACAACATCAGATCAGCCCACAACGTGGGATCTATTTTTCGTACCGCAGATGCGGCCGGAATACAGATGATCTATTTATGTGGAACTACTCCAGATCCGACAGACCGATTTGGTAGGCAGCGAAATGACATTGCCAAAGTCGCCCTGGGTGCCGAAAAAACTATTGAATGGGAGCATGTCGATAATACCATCGACGTTGTTGAAAAATTAAAACGAGATGGATGCCAAACTATTGCGATAGAACAATCACCAGGTAGCGTGGATTACAAAAAAATAACCCCAGAAAAAAATGTGGCATTTGTGGTGGGGAACGAGGTTGGCGGTGTATCGTCTGATGTTCTTGGCGCTGTGGATACAGTTGCCGAGATTTCTATGGCGGGGAACAAGGAATCATTAAATGTTGCCGTGGCTACCGGAGTAGCATTGTTCAGGTTGTTAGATAAATAACAAAGCGATAGTTGGATCTATAATTAGTTTCTACGAATTATCGGGCGGTCAAAAATTTTCTCGTCGTAGACTTTTAAATCTTCTACACCTTCTGCCCCATCATATGGAGTTATGAATTTACCAGATCGGTCAGCGCGCTGTATTCCACCAGTAACAATCCACGCAAATAATATTGCGATAACAACCCCTATTAAAATGTTCATGTCTTCTGGCATAGATCAAGAGTTTATATTACGGAGCGCATGTTTAATGCGTTCGTCTACATTAATAATATCGTCAGAAACAGATTGCAGGGCTTCGCGCGCTTGGGTATTAGAATATCCCAAAGCAATCAACGCATCAATCGCATCGACATTTTCTTGCATTTGGTTTGTTGTAACCATACCAACCAACCCATCCATTTTGTCTCGCAGTTCGATAACAATTTTTTCGGCGGTCTTTTTACCAATACCAGAAATCTTGGTCATGTAGCTGACTTCTCCGCGGGCGATTGCTTGGCTCAATGTTTCGACAGGAGCCAGATCCAATGTCGCCAATGCCGAACGTGGCCCAATACCAGACACGCCAAGTAACATCTCGAACATTGTTTTTTCTGCCAAGGTTTCAAAGCCAAATAATTCCAAAGAAGTTTCCCGCACAGCCAAATATGTCCAAATTTCAACATCAGAAGACAGCGACGCCCCCTTGAGAACATTCTGAGTTCCAAACACCTCGTAGCCAATTCCACCAACCTGTATGATTACAGATTTGTCGTCGACGCGTAATACTTTTCCTGAGATATGGCTAATCATGAGGACAGTATACCATTCCGGGGAAGGTTGTACCTCGTGGGCGAGTTGGGGGCAGTACCTCCTCCCCTACGCTGGGGAGGTGCCGAGGAACGAGGCGGAGGGGTATCAAATATATCACTACATAAAACAAACAATACCCCTCAGTCTCACTCGTACCTCGTTCGACAGCTCCCCTACATAGGGGAGCAGGGCATCTCACGATGCCCTCCAGAAAAGCTTGCGTTTCTCTGTAAATCTGGTAATATGCCGTGTATGGCAAACCTACAACAAGCAAAGAAATATATCCGTGTGTCCGAGAGACGTCGCGTTTTTAACGACCGTCGTCGTCGCGCCATGCGAGAAGCTATTAAAAACTTGAAAACTTTGATAGAAGACAAGAAATTCAAAGAAGCAAAAACAGAATTATCATCAGTCTACAAAGCAATCGACAAAGCAACAAAACGCGGAGTCATCAAGAAAAACACTGCATCACGTAAAAAATCACGTCTTTCGGGATTGATCAAACGAGAATCAGTCGAGGCATAACAAAAAACCACCTAGAGGTGGTTTTTTGTTATAAATTTTCAAGAGTAAACCTTTACTTTTTATCTATTTTCCAGTAATATCACGGTTATCCAAAAGTTATTTTGCTCTCGTAGTTTAACGGATAAAACTCCGGTTTGCGGAACCGGTACTCCAAGTTCGATTCTTGGCGAGGGCACATAGAATAGTTTAACCCTGATGCGAAAGCATTGGGGTTTTACTATGCTACTGCCATTCGCAGGAATCGAACCGAGGCGGCGCGAAGCCGACCGAGTGTAACGAGGGCGAACCGCCGAGTGGGGCCCGAGGGAGTGATATGATTATGAATGAATACGAAATAATCATACACGAGAGCGGGCGATTCTTGGCGAGGGCACATATAAAATAAAACCACCCTTGGGTGGTTTTATTTTATAAAGGCTACAAACCAATCCAGTGAGCGATACGTTGCGACAGGGGTTCTGTCATGGGGTGTTCGGGAATATATTCTCGCAATGTAGACCGCAGGAATTCCGGGTCTGATTTTTTATCAAATAGAAGTAACTCGAACTGGTGCACTCCATCGAGCTTGTTTATAAAAATCTCGTGGTATTCCTCGTCTTCATCTGTTTCAGAAATCCAAAAAGCCTCGATGTTATCAAAAGAGATAAGCTGTTTTCCAATCTGTAATCCACGCTCGTTTATGCGAAAGGTTATTTCTGCTGGTTTTCGACTGCTCATTATTGCCAATACAAAAGCCCCCAATCCAATCAAAATAGCCAGCAACCAGTTTTTCAAAATCAGCGCAACAATAACTAACGTGATTGCAACAATCCCCAAAGCCCAATACCAAGCCTTCTTTTTATTTGCTGGGTGGTATTCTGGTGCCTCCCAAGAAATCTCTGTGTTTGTGATTTTCATACATATATTGTACCAAACAAAAACCACCCATGGTGGGTGGATAAATGTGCGGAGGGAGTGGGATTCGGTCACCGCTCTGGGCTTTTATGCGAATCAAAGATTCTTTAAAAACCTCAAAGCCTCGACCCCGCTCTTTCGAATCCACACATATCCGGTAAAACAAAAAGCCGAACTCTTGCAGAGTCCAACTTGTTGTTTTATGCGGAGAGAGTGGGATTCGAACCCACGGTACCTTGCGATACTCCAGTTTTCAAGACTGGTGCATTCGACCACTCTGCCATCTCTCCAGTGGTGAACAGAATAACATTCTTTAGCTTTTTTTTCAACAGGGGATATGCTGGTTTCCCATACCGCTTTTTGATATAATGATACACATGATGACAGGCTTGAAAATTCACGAAGCTTTTGATATGTGCCACCAGATTCTTGATTTGGGAGACAAGTTAATAAAAGCAAAAGAACATCTCGATGTTATTGGGATGAGTAAACAAGAATTCAAAGAACACACCAAGTCTATGTTTATAAGATTGGAGGAGTTCAAAACATTCGATGGATTTATTCCAGAAGAAAGAGAAAGAGTAATGCGTTGGTTAGGTTGGATTCAGGGTGGAATGGTGACCCTTGGTTTCTGTTCAATAAATGAAATGAGATCATTGAACCGACCAGATTAAAAATAACAAAAAGGCTACAATCAGTAGCCTTTTTTCTTTGCATGGGTATACTGTAATATATGAAATACCTTGGCATTGATTACGGCACAAAACGAATAGGGTTGGCGACATCTGACGATAGTGGGCGGATGGCTTTTCCGCACTCGGTTATTTCAAGTGATGGAGCCTTGGAGTCGATTGAAAAAATTATCGAAACCGAGGGGATTGGCGAGATTGTTATGGGGCACTCGAAAACAACAGGCGGGGAGGACAATGTTGTGATGGGGGATATCCGTGACCTGATGGGGCAAATGTCTTTGACGATTGGATTGCCTATCCATTTAATAGACGAGAGATTCAGTTCGCATTCGGCTCGGGCGGATTTTGCCCCCGAAAAAAACGTCAGTCGTTCACGCAAGGTGACAGATAAACAAAAAAAGGACGACTCGGCGGCAGCGATTATTTTACAAAGGTATTTAGATAAACAATAAATTTATGAATTACGCAACATACGACGACTTTAAAAAACTAGACATGAGGGTCGGAACAATCAAATTGGTCGAACCTGTTGAAGGAACCGACAAGCTGTTACGGTTTGAGATTGATTTTAACGAAGGGGAACTCCGTCAGATTGTTTCTGGTATACGTGAATTTTTCCCAGAATACGAACAGCTAGTTGGAAAACAAGCCTTATATGTTATTAATCTGGAGCCCAGAACTATTCGCGGGGTAGAAAGCCGGGGTATGTTGATGGCCGTAAATGGTCCTGACGGGGTACCTGTGTTTTTGACACCAGAGAATCCAGTCGATCCGGGAGCGGAGGTGCAATAATTAGAATCCGTCTTCCCGGGCAGAGGCCAAGGGATCCAGAAATCTTTAATACCCCTCCGTCTCGTGCCTCGACACCTCCCCTACATAGGGGAGGAGGCGCAAAATTTGCTACAATACAAACATGCTTGCAAACTTACCAAATTTTAGACAACGAATGAAAGACTGGGCAGATGCCCAAGTCCACAAAAAATCTGCCGGCATATTGCTGGGTATTTTGGCTTTTACAGAGAGCTCGTTTTTCCCGATTCCACCAGATTTTTTGTTGACTCCGATGGTGTTGCTTCGTCGCGAAAAATGGTTCACATACGCAACCATTGCAACGATAGCATCAACGCTTGGTGGATTATTGGGATATGCGATTGGTGCGTTGCTGTACGACACTGTTGGTTTGTGGCTTATCAATACATACTCTCTCCAAGGAGCGGTACATTCTGTACAGATCTATTATGACAACAGCGCATTTTTAGCGACATTTATTTCAGCTTTTACTTTTATCCCGTACAAGGTATTCACCATCGCCGGTGGTATTTTCAATGTTAAAATAGTTCCGTTTGTAATTGCGTCATTTCTGGGTCGAGGTATACGTTTCTACCTAGAAGCCTTTCTTATGTATCGTTTTGGAGAAAAAATTGGAAAAGTTATTTATAGATATTTTGCGTTTGCTTTTCTTTTTGCGATTATCCTCATCCTCATTTTTGTGTTCGTTGTATAATGATGACACTACCTATGTCTTTTTTATCACGATTTTTAAAACCAACATCTACGGGTATCAGCATAACTGATACTCATATTCGTTTTGCTACTTTTTCCAAAACTAAAACAGTTCCGCGGTTGGTTAATTTTGGTTCAATTCCATTGGACCCAGGCGTAATTGTGCGCGGAGAAATAATGGACGCAGAAAAATTTATTACAGCTATGGAGCACGCTGGAGATTCTGGAAAAATCAGGCGAGCCAACATTGGAATTTCTGACAGACTGGCTTACAGCTTTACAGTTTCGCATGTAAAAAATGGCAATGATTGGGACAAAGCCATTCGCGATAAAATCAGCGACGTATTACTGAATCATCATAGAGATGATTTGGACGACAGCATGGTTGAATATGAAATCACCGAAGAAACACCAGAAATCATACGCGCTTTTGTTTGGGCAATACCCAGACAATCCATAGATGGCTACCAAGAAATCTGCCGTTTAGCAGGGGTCCGAGTACAATCGGTGCAGACGAATATGTATCATGTTGCTTCGCGGTGTGCACAGGGAACAGCTCCTGGCACATGTATGTTTGTTGATGTTGGATTGGATAGGTCGCATATTGCGGTTGCGCATAATGGCCAAGTAAAAAGCCTGGCAACAGTGCCTATTGGTGGTTCGTCAATACAACCAATGATTGATGAATATTTGAAACTACACCCAGAAAAATCTGTCGAATTCGAAAGCAGTATTGGAATGTCTCCGGTTGTTCATGATCAGGTATTTTTGGAAAAGATGTCACGCGCCATCGCGCCTTTGGCGGAACACGTTACGCGAGAGAGGGTAAAATGGGACGAGGGACCAGAGCCATCCATTGATAGGATTCACCTGATGGGGGAACACGCTCATCATCCAGGTTTGCAGGTGTATTTATCCAGATTGACTGACACCCCGGCAAAACACTTGGATATTTGGGGAAATGAATATCGATACAATAATATCCCTGAAATTTCATTTGATCAGTCGCTAAAATACGCCAGTGCAATCGCGCTGGCTATGCAGGGGGTAGAGGAATAGAATAGCTGGTTTTTAGTATGTTTTCCTGATACTATCAGAAATGCCCCTATAGTTTAACGGATAAAACGAAAGGTTTCTATCCTTTTGATGTGGGTTCGATTCCTACTGGGGGCACATAAAACACAAAGTCCTGATGCGAAGTATTGGGGCTTTTGTGTTTTAGCGTTGTCCATAAGAATCGAACCGAGAATGCGCGCGAAGCCCGAGCGATAGCGAGGAAGCATTCGAGTGGGGCCCGAGGGAGTGAGATTGTAGTAAGTCGAAGACGTAGCGAAATCCACGAGAGCGGGCGATTCCTACTGGGGGCACCCACAAAACAAAAACCAGCTGCGTAGCTGGTTTTTGTTTTGTTTGATATTACATCATGGGTTCTTGTTGTTGGTTTTGTCGTTGCGTAGAATCTTTGAAAACTAGAATCAACCACAAGATACAGTTTACGATTGGAATAATGAAAAGTAACAACAACCATGCAGACCACCCAAATTGGTGCAGGCGTTTTACAGATGTTTTTATTGAAACATAGATAATAAATATCGCAGCGATTACACCCAATATTGAAACAATGGATGAATTACTAATCAAGGAGTATAAAATACCAATTACAGCTGATAGAATAATTCCCAAGAAAAGGTTAACAAAAAAATATTTTGTTCCCGAGATGTGTTTTTCTGATATACCAAGAAGATCTTTCATATATAAATATAGCTTATTTAATAATGGTTATATTGTAGCATTAAAAAATAGAGAGAGACTTTGCTATAAATTACTGTTTATTATTTCGAGACTTGGCTACCCTAACGGAATAGCGCGTTGAGAGACTTGGTCACTCTTATGGACGAGCTCATCGACCTACGGTCTCGTTCTCGCCTCATTCCATTGACCTCCACTCTAATGCTTCCTCGCTATCGCTCGGGCTTCGCGCGCATTCTCGGTTCAAGTCTACAACGTCGTACTAAAACAAAAGACCCCCACGCATTGCGTGGGGGTCTTTTATTTTATGTGCGCGTTGAGAGACTTGAACTCCCGACCTTCTCGGTGTAAACGAGCTGCTCTACCAACTGAGCTAAACGCGCAAATTCACAAAGATGATTCTACACCACTTGAGAAAAATGAGCAAGAGGGGTATGATACAGTTATATTTATGGGTGTAGAAAAAATAGACCAAGAATTTTATATGAAAGGTAAGGAATTAGAAGGCCTAACCCTTAGTCCAGAAGATGCAACAGAGCATGTTCATGCTATTGCTCATGAAATTTTTACAAAAAAAAGTTTTGTTGGGAAAGGTGAGTACGCTAGGGTTTTTCGAGACACATTAGAAAATGGATTATGTTATAAAAAATTACTTTCACACAAAACTCCTACAAACTCTGTAAAACAAGAAGCAGAGTTTCTAAGGGAAGTTCATGGTATACACAAAGATGTAAAGACTCCTTTTCCTGTTGCCTCTTTTTCCGCGGTTGTTAAAAATGAAGAAACAGGAAATCTTTCAAAACAATATGCACTTGTTATGGAATACTTTGATGCTCCAAATCTAGAAGTTCTAATAACTGAAAAACAAGATTTGCCTACAAATTTTGATGTTGATGTATTTTGTGATAAATTAGAAGATTTTATAAAACAGATGCATAAGAAAAATATTTACCACAGAGATATTGCCCTAAGAAATGTATTGATTGATCCAGAGACAAATAATCCTGTTGTTATTGATTTTGGGAATGCACTTTTTTATTCATATGATACTCAAGCAAAATTAGATCCATATGATAGGCGCTATATAGCAGAAGAGGGAGAAGAGTATAATGACGAGAAACTTGTTTCCGGTGGTATTAACGATGCTGATTTAAACAATGTGGAACTTATTAGGTGGGAATTAGAAAGATTCAAAAAAGCTTGACATAAATAAAGAAAAGTATTACTATATATAAGAACATAAAAATATGAACATGAATTTTTTACAACAAAAAGCAGAGGAATTGATTAATGCGGGAAAAGATTCTTTGTTGTTAGAGGATATCCCGTATACCAATATAAAAAATATAACCCTTGTTATAGAGGGAACAGAAGAATTCAAGGCAGCAAATAAGGTAAAAGGATCTATTATTCCAGAGCCTATTGATGTTAAAGGTAAAAAGGTTTTCATTATTCGAAATACATCATAATCCTCTATCTTTTTTAAAGATAGAGGTTTTTTTATGCAAAAAATACAAACAATTTTCGAGGACAATGACTATCTGGTAATTAACAAACCAGCGGGTCTTGTGGTGCATGGCGATGGAAAAACAGACGAACCGTCTGTGGCGGATTGGATGGTCGAAAACCATCCAGACACAGCAAATGTCGGAGAACCGATGATTATTGATGACAAAGAGATTCAGCGTCCGGGGATTGTTCATCGTCTAGACCGTGATACATCTGGATGTTTGATATTGGCAAAAAACCAAAATGCATTCGAACACCTGAAAAACCAATTTCAAAATAGCACAGTCAAAAAAGAATACATTGGAATTGTTTGGGGGAATATTATTGAAAGCTCTGGAACAGTGGATGCATCGATTGGACGTAGCCCCAAAGATTTCCGACAGTGGTCGGCAATGCGTGGAAAACGCGGAAAACTGCGAGACGCGGTTACAGATTGGCGGGTCCTACATCGAGCGGTTGTTGATGATGAGCCGGTATCTATTGTTCAATTCATGCCAAAAACAGGGCGAACACATCAGATTCGCGTGCATGCAAAATACATGAATCATCCGTTGGTTTGTGACAAGCTATATACCTCGCGTGGTTGTGTTTTGGGGTTGGACCGTCATGCTTTGCATGCGCACGTGATTTCGTTTGTGGGTATGGACAACGAGCAAATCAACGTTCAAGCACCAATTCCTGATGATTTACAGAGGGCTTTCGATGAGATTGGTCTTGTATAAATATCAATGTCTGCGTGTTCGCTTGGCAGAATATGTAAAAAATAATAGTCGCTACCGCTCCTTATTTCATTATTTTTTACTCTCACTGGGCAGAATATTTTAGAAATAATAGTCGCTAGGAGGGCTCCTTTATTTCTTATATTCTGCACAAGTTCGGTATTGTCGTTCCTGCGGAACTTTGTACCTCACTTGACTTTTTCTGTTAAATCGAGTAATATCATTAATACATAAGGCGCCGCACCGACGGTGTTTTTAAATATCAGATTTATTTGTTTGTTATATGAAAAAAATCATTAATTATTTCAAAAAAACCCGCGAAGAAATGACACACGTTGTGTGGCCGACTTGGCGAACAGCCCTTGCTTTGACAGGACTTGTGATTGCTATCGCATTTGTTCTGGCATATTTTATGGGTGTTTTTGACCAGCTATTCGCATTCTTGTTGGGAAAAATTATCTAGCTTTATTAATTTACTTTAGGTTATCACAAGATAATCTGCAATACATTTTATGTCAAAACAAAACCTTGGAAATGAACGCAATTGGTATGCGATTCACACATATTCAGGATACGAACATGCTGTCGAGCGTAACCTAAAACAGCGCGCTGAATCATTGGGAATGAAAGACAAGATTTTTAATGTGATTGTTCCAACAGAACGAATAACCAAAATCAAAGGATCAAAACGTGTCGAAGTGGACGAAAAAATTTACCCAGGATATATTTTGGTTGATATGGTTGTTGATGATGACTCTTGGTATGTGGTTCGTAACACACCCCGCGTTACAGGGTTCGTAGGTTCTGGTGTAACACCTGTTCCAGTTTCCCAGAAAGAGATTGATGAATTGTTTGCAAGAATGAGCAACGACAAAACTAAACAACAGGTTGAATTCGAAGTTGGCGAAACTGTTCAAATCATAGAAGGGCCATTCAAAGAAATGGAAGGTAAAATTAATACAATCAGCCCAGAACAAGGAAAACTCGAGGTATTAGTTTCTATGTTTGGTCGCGAAACACCTGTTGAGCTAGATTTCTTGCAGGTAAAAAAGATTTAACAGGCGTACGTGTAGACAAAGGAGGTCCGACCTCCTCCACTCTTGCAAAACAACCATATTTCTGGTATTGTTCGACGACGAGTATAGAAACTCTTTTATTAGCTAGTTACGGGTTAGACTCCCGCGTCTAGAATTTATATGGCTCAAAAAATTACAAAAACACTAAAATTGCAGGTTCCAGCTGGAAAAGCTGTTCCAGCCCCACCTCTGGGACCCGCATTGGGACAGGCCGGAGTAAACATCGGGGAATTCGTTAACCAGTTTAACACTGCAACCAAAGACCAAATGGGCGACGTTGTATCTGTTATTATTAATGTATACGAAGACCGAACATTTGAATTTATCGTAAAGACTCCTCCGACATCTAGTTTGATCTTGAAAGCTTTGGGAATCAAATCAGGTTCAGGAAAAAATAAAACTAAAAAGGTTGGGTCAATCAACGAAACACAATTGCGTGAAATCGCTGAGATCAAAATGCCTGACCTAAACGCCAAAGATATCGAGGGGGCAATGAACATCGTCCGCGGACAATGTGTATCAATGGGAATCGAGGTTAAATAGTACACAAAACAAAGGATAAAAAGCCACCCCAACAGGGGTGGCTTTTTGCTTTTTCTGTGGCTGTGTGGTATTTTTGCTGCATGCATGAATGGGAGAAAGCCTATAAAGATAAAAAATTTTTTATCTCCAAAAAAGAACACAGCCTCATTGTTGGGGGTATATCTGCATATATAGATAAAAATTCTCGTGTTTTAGATTTGGGTTGTGGGCAAGGGAGGAATAGTATCTTTTTGGCTGAGCAGGGACACAGTGTTGATGCTGTTGATGTTGCCAATGTCCACGATTTTTCGAGTTTATCATTAGATATTAAACAAAATATAAATTTTTATAAATGCTCTGTGGTGGATTTTCCGTTCGGAGATAAAAAATATGACGCCATTATTATGGCAAGACTTATTCAGTACCTTGAACCGCTGGATGTTGTTTATATTATTGAGAGTGTTTGGATACACCTTGAATCAAAAGGTTATATTGGTGTCAGTTTCACATCCAAAGGAGGAATTTTTTCTCAGCCAGATATTAAAATCGGTAAATATCACCACGATATTGACTGGTTGGTTGGAGTGCTGGAAAGAGTTGGTTTTTCTAATATCAATGTCACCAAAGGCGCTTCTAGGTCTGTTGGTGTTCCATATGACGGCGATGTATCATCTTATGATATTATCGCTAATAAAAAATAATTATTGCAGATTCTTTTTTTATGTGGTATGTTCCAGATAAATTGTAAATCATAAAAAAAGAAAAAATGGAGATATTTGATGAATTAAAAGATAAATTCATAAAAGACTATGAAGATCTTGTTGAAATTGTAAAGAAAGCCAAAGCGGGTGGCAAAACAGTAGTTCTCACCCAAGGGTCATATGATATTATTCATATCGGACACGCTCGGTATTTACGCCAAGCAAAAGATAATGGAGATATTGTTATTGTTGGGATTGATGGAGACTCTTATACCACAGAACGCAAAGGCGAAGGGAGACCAGTGATTCCACAGAACGAACGAGCTGAAATGCTTCTTCATTTACCTTATGTCGATTATGTTACTTTGCATACCTCAAAAGAGGATGCAATAAGGTTAATCAAAATGATACAACCAGATGTACTAGTTGTATCAGAAAGCACTGGGGGTGGGTTTGTTGAAAAAATGAAACAAGCTTATGGGGGTGTTTGTGGGGAAATATTAGGATTACCACCACAGGCGGAAACATCTACATCTGCAAAGGTAAGATTAATTTTTACTCAGGGAATGCATAAATTTCGTGACCATGTAAATGATCTTCTTGGTAAGGTGAGCAAAGAAGTCGACACTTTTGTTGATGGAAATAAAAAAGGAGGTGAATCATGAAAAATATAATCATAGCTTATTTCCCGGCTTATCATAGTGGGGTAAAAGAATTTTTGATGAAACACATCAAAGATCATACTCACGTGATATTGCTTGATAGGGAATCCCTTGAAACCATTGATGAACTTGAGCATTTAAATCGGGATATTCGTGCGGTTGCAGCCGAGGACATGAAACGACTTATCAGGTCATCGCATCTTTGTGGAGAAATTTCTGTCGAGGGACCTTCTTCCAGCAGCGAGAGGATAAAATCTCTATGCGACGGTGAGAATGTGATTGTTGCCGATGACGAGGTTTCGCGTGCGTTCTTAACACTGATGGATATTGATGAGTCATCTGTTACATTTGATAATTCAATTTTCTTGCGCTGGGGTAAAAATACTGTCCCCAGAGAGGTAGAGATAACTCCGGATATTATTATTGACGAGGATGATCTACCCAAAGAGCTTATGAGACTCGCCGAACAAAAAGGTGCAAAAAGTACCGATTGGTGGCGTCGAGTTGGAGCTGTGATCATGAAAGATGGCAATGTTATTTTTTCAGAATGCAATCATCATTTGCTGAGTCAGCATGCGCAAAATATAGAAGGTGACGCGCGTAGCAACTTCAAGCCAGGTGAACGGATTGAGCTATGTCAGTTCATTCACGCCGAGGCATCAATTATTGCGCAAGCTGCACGTTCTGGGGTTGCCTTGGATGGAGCCAGCATTTTTGTGACAGATTTTCCTTGTCCACCGTGTGCGTATCAAATTGCCGAAGCCGGTATCAAAAAAATCTATTTCCGCAGAGGCTACTCATTAATGAATACAGCCAAAGAAATTTTACAAGACAAGAGATATAATATTAAACTTATCTTGGTAAAATAATTGTGAAATAGAAAAAGCCCTACGAATTCGTAGGGCTTTTTAATTTGGACAAGCTAAACAGTTACATCCATTCTCATACCAGGATGTGGATTGTAATCTGTCAGGATAAAATCCTTTGGCTGATACTCCCAAATATGATTGCGCTTTACCTGGGGTTTCAATTGAACCGTCGGTAATTTGCGGGCTTCACGTTTCAACAATTCGGTTACTTTGTCGTACTGGATATCATAAATCTGAGCATCCGGTAAGCTGTAAACATATTTAGTAAAATTAAGATCAAACAGATCAGCAATCATCATGCCAAATACACACCATTGTGTGATGTTGCCAATCAGGCCAACAGGAGCATCCGCACTACGTTGTGTGGTGTGAACATGCATGTCACCATCTGGGTAAATTTTAATCAACGTATCTGTTCCGTGGCACGGAGCTACAACCACACTTCTTGGGTATCCCTGACTCTTGTCTCCTAGAGCATATCGTGGGTCCCATGTTGTCACCATCAGTGTTCGAGCTTGGGGAGATTTTTTAATTTTTTCCTCCAAAGCTTGTATTTGATCAAAATAGGTTCCATCTGGTCCAGGCATATTTCGCAATACAGCTCCATACGACCCAGGGCCCAGGTCTCCTTCTTTTAGCCCAAATACTGCACATTTTTCTTTGGTAACACTCGGTCCCCAAAAAAACTCAGGAACACCAAATTTATTTAATTCATCCAGCGTTCTTGCGCCATTTAAAAATGCATGTATTTCAGCCAAGCTACCAAAGAAGCCTTTCTCGAAACCACGAATGGTCTGCAAAGGGAAGCCATTTGATAAATCATAATTCAACTGATAACCGGTAATGTCTTTTGAATCAACATGATTCAAATGAGCATTTTCTGGAAGAGACGCATGAATGGGAATTTTTGTTTTTCCATTATCCATAATCTCTTTTAGTAATTTATGATACTGACCGTCCACAGTTCTTTCTGCAAACGGTTTATACTTAATAACACTCATTCTATTCTCCTTTTTCTTTGTGTCCTAAATAAACAGAAACTTGTTCACCTAAAACTGGTTCAATAATGTGAAAATGTAATCTTTTTACACTGGCTCCGGATAAGCTGGTGTCGCCAAAACGCCAACACATTCCCCCTCCCTTGATACCGAATTTTCCTTTACAGTATTGTAATACATTAAAAGCTTCAAGAAGGGCTTCCTGGGATAGGTTTTCAGGAGAAGTAACAAAATCTCCTTTTGAAATCACAACTAGATGCTTCCGCACAAGTCTTTTTCCATCTTCTCCTTTGTAAGACCATTGATTATTAATAATAAACCAGTGATCTGTTTCATCTATAATTTCGTTTCCCAGATCTTCGATAGAAGCTTGAGAACCAAAAGGATCATAATTCTCCTCAAGAATTTTCTGATATTTTTTAAACATGTCACCATCTTGGCGACAATTTGCCAAATCGACAAAATCATTTTGTTTGTTTTCTTTTTCCATAATGTAATATTTATTTTTTAAGTTTGCCCTAACTATACTTATTTGTGTGTATTTGTAAAGACATAAAAAAACCGGCCACATGGGCCGGGGTTTTATTTTTTCATTAATGTTAGGAACTGATACAGGGTTCCTTTGGTGCTCTTTTGAATATCCTCTCGATTTACAATGGTAAATCCATCAGGAGACTCGGGATTAATGCGGTAGTAGTTTTTTAGAAGCACTAACGGATTTCCTTCTTCTGGTCCAATATCAGTAAAGAATCTTGTGAGGTAAACTTTGTCTACCAGACCCATCTCAAAACATTGGTCATAAATTTGAGCCCCACCGGCGACAAATATTTCATTACCTCCAAAATTTTTTGCCCTGGATAATGCATCAGAAATTGAATGACAGACAATAACACCATCTTCAAATGTTGCTGTTTTGTCACTAGTTAGAACAATAGTGGTCCTGCCTGAGAACGGGCGATATTTTGGCTGAATACTTTGATACGTTTTTCTCCCCATGGTTACAGGGGTCCCTGGTATTTTCGAGGTTGTCTCTTTGAAAAAATTCATATCCTCGGGAACCGAGGTCAAAAGCTTGCCATTTTCAAAGCCAATAGCTCCAATATGTTCTCCGTCTCTATTGTGCTGTACTGCTAAAATAAGAGTTGTCATAATATTCAGTTTTTCTTTGACTATATAGATATGAGGATACTTTGTCAAAGGCCTTGCCAAAAAGCTAGAAAAAGGTACGATTAAAGAAAAAGAAAATTATGGAAAAAATTGGAAAAATTATAGCTTGGGGGCTTTTAGGGATATTAATTTTAGCTGGAATAGCTTCTTACTTTTTAAGAGACAAAGACATAAAAGAGGTAAACGAAAAGGAGGATAAAGATGAACACATTTAATATGATTTTTTGTGCGCAAATTCCTGTGGTGTTTTATGAGTGGTATAAATATGCAGAGGACATGTTTCCTGAATGGTGGGATAATATTTCATCTCTTCTCGTTCCGTTTTTGATTGGGGCTATATTTATCTCATCATTCATAGCTTGGTGGCGTAAATATGAAAGACAAGAAAAACGAAGGACAGAGAAAAAGAAAAAAGAGTTTAAAAAATGAAATCCTCGCAATTGGCGGGGATTTTTTATATACTGATACATATGACATTTGATGAATACCAGAAAAGAGCCTCGGAAACTGCGATTTTTGACGACGACAAAAAAATGATTTATCCTGCTTTGGGGTTGGCTGGCGAGGTTGGCGAAGTTATCGAAGCTGTGAAAAAGATGTATCGCACAAATAGCGAATTGGATGACGACCGTCGCGAGTATCTTAAAAAAGAATTAGGGGACGTGTTGTGGTATCTGACGATACTATCGCGTGACCTGGGAATTTCTATGGAAGACGTTGCTCAGATTAATATTGCAAAGCTTGCCATGCGCAAAGAAAATGGCGACCTTCATACCGAGGGAAGTAATCGATAATATGAACATTCAAGAAACTATCAAAAAAATACTGACCGATGCGCTGACCACGTTAGATGTGGCGGTTTCTTCTGGTGCGATTGTTTTGGAACATCCAACAGAATTATCTCATGGGGATTTTTCTGCAAACATTGCAATGTCTTTGGCAAAAAAAGAAGGCAAGAATCCGCGAGAATTTGCGGAGCAAATTCTCGCGGAAATTGAAAAAAATCTCCCTACAGAAATCATATCGGTAGCTGTTGCGGGGCCTGGGTTTATAAATTTTAAATTAGCGGATAAATTTTTTGCAGATAGTTTGGGTGAGATTACCAAACAAGGGGATGATTTTGGAAAAAACAACAACACACACGAAACCTGGGTTATTGAACATACGTCGCCAAACCCAAACAAGGCAATGCACTTGGGGCATTTGCGTAACAATCTAACAGGGATGGCGATTGCAAATGTAGCCGAGTGGAACGGGGCCCATGTAATTCGTGACATGGTGGACAACAACCGCGGTATTGCGATTGCAAAATTGATGTGGGGGTATTTGAAATTTGCAAAAAAAGATGACGAGAACACAGATGTCGACTATTGGTTTGATCACCAAGGAGAATGGGAAACTCCAGATGACCAGGGAATTCGACCCGACCGTTTTGTAGACGCATTGTATGTTCGCGGGTCCGAGGATTTTAAAATACCAGACGTGGAAAAAATTGTCCGTGATTTTGTAGTACGTTGGGAGGCAGATGACCAAAAAATTCGCGCATTATGGCAAACAGTTTTGGATTACTCGACCCAAGGTCAACAGATGACATTGGATCGTTTAGGTAACAAATGGGATTACAAATGGCACGAACACGAACATTACCAACAGGGAAAAGACCTGGTTGCCGAAGGCTTGTCCAAGGGAATTTTTCAGAAACTGGACGACGGTGCGATTTTGACAAACCTAGAGAGCTACAACATTCCAGATACGATTGTTCAAAAAAGCGATGGAACCGCATTGTATATTACACAGGATTTGGCGCTGACCCGTCTCAAGAAAGAAAAATATAACGCGGACAAATTATTCTGGGTGATTGGACCCGAGCAATCTTTGGCGATGAAGCAAATGTTCGCAGTATCGGAACAGCTGGGCACTGGTAATTTTTCAGATTTTATTCACATACCGTATGGATGGATGAGTCTCAAAGGGCAAGGAAAAATGAGCTCACGCGAAGGAACAGTTGTGTACATTGATGATATGATTGATGAAGCCAAAGCAAAAGTCATGGAGCGACTTGAAAACAAAGACGACGCTTTGGCGGAAATGGTGGCGCTAGGTGCTGTGAAATTTTTTATACTAAAAGTTGGGCGCAACCAAGACACCGCGTTTGATGTTGATGAATCAATCAGTATCGAGGGGGACAGTGGACCATATTTACAATACACATACGCACGGTGTCGCTCGATGTTGGAAAAGGCTCACAACCTAGAGATTGAACCCCTTAGTTCAATTCCTGACAAATGGGAAATTACCGATGTGGAACGTTTGCTGTATCGTTTCCCAGAAATTATTGAAAAATCACTGGTTGATTATGCTCCACATCACGTTGCGCAATATCTGATTGATATCGCACATGCGTTTAATTCATTTTATGGAAATACAAAAATTGTGGACGCCGATGATGTTACGTCGCCGTACAAATTGGCAATCACGTCTGCTGTTTCGCAGGTGATTAAAAATGGTCTAGAAATTTTGGGAATAGAATCCCCAGAGAGGATGTAACGATTTTTAGGGAGCACACTTGCGACCATAAAAATCGTTATCCCCTCGCAGGAGGGGATCTTACTTGGTTGTAATTCCGAGCTTTTTATTTATCCAAATCTCTGGTATAGTTTGTGGACAAGCGATGACGGGATTATCACCCCTGAGCTTTGAGAAGAACGCCAGTAATGGCCAGTAGAACTCAACGGGGGATGCCCGTCACAGCTGTCACGAAGTGTCCCTTTTGGGAAAACAAGGTGGTACCGCGGGGAAACTCGTCCTTGGAACGCAATCGAATGATTGTTTTCTGTGGACGAGTTTTTTATTATTCTATTTAATTTTATTATGAGTAACGACAATCAACATCAAAAATCAAACACCGCTATCGCCGAGGAAAAAATCCTGCAGTTTTGGCGTGACAATGATATTTTCAAAAAAACCCTAGAGCAGGATTCACCACATGGAGAATTTGTGTTTTATGATGGGCCACCATACGCAACAGGGGAACCGCACTATGGGCACTTGTTGGGTGGAACACTCAAGGATGTGATCCCACGATATAAAACCATGCAAGGTTACCATGTGGCGCGTCGTTGGGGTTGGGATTGTCACGGTCTGCCGATTGAAAACTTGATCGAGAAAGAGCTGGATTTGAAATCCAAAAAAGACATCGAAGATTTTGGTGTTGATAAATTTAACTCGGCAGCGCGCGACAGTGTTTTGCGTTATGAACAAACCTGGAAAGAAATTATTCCTCGTACTGGACGTTGGGTTGATATGGAAAATCCATATATGACCATGACACCAAATTATATGGAATCGGTGTGGTGGGTATTTTCACAATTACACAAAAAAAATCTAGTGAACAAGGGATTCAAGGTAATGCATTTGTGTCCAAGATGCGAGACAACATTGTCTAATTTCGAAGTAAACCAAGGCTACGCAGACGTCAAAGACATAACCGCAACCGCGAAATTCAAAGTCATCGGACAAGACAACACATATTTTTTGGCTTGGACGACTACGCCGTGGACGTTGCCTGGTAACGTAACCTTGGCAGTTGGGGAAGATATTGATTATGTATATGTAAGAGAAAATACCCCTCAGTCTCCTGACGTCGACAGCTCCCCTACACCAGGGGAGCAGGACGCATTATATATTGTAGCCAAGAAACTTGTCGAGAAAGTTTTCACAGACAAAGAATATGAAATTATCAAAACCGTTTCGGGGTCAGAATTGGTTGGAACCAAATACGAACCAATCTTTGATTACTATTCAAAAAATGAAAAATTAGAAAATCGCGAAAATGGCTGGCGCGTTTATTCTGCAGATTTTGTAACAACTGACAGCGGAACTGGAATAGTGCACATTGCACCTGCGTTTGGTTCTGATGATGCCGAGATGGGTA
>JAOULM010000049.1 GCA_029882015.1 Candidatus Nomurabacteria bacterium | reverse complement strand
ACATAAACTACCTTTTGTTCAACATGTCGACAAATCAGGAGCATTCAAACCCGAGGTAACAGACTTTGCGGGAATACAAGTCAAAAAGGCAGGCGACACAATGACTGCAGATATCGAGGTTATCAAATGGCTGGCACACAATGATAGGTTGATTCACAAAGAAAAAATAACACACAGTTATCCGCTATGTTGGCGTTGTGATACCCCGCTACTTAACTATGCGACAGATTCATGGTTTATTGATGTGCCTAGCATTCGCGACCGACTAGTGGAAAATAATAAAAAAACCAACTGGGTTCCCGAACATATGCAAAGTGGACGTTTTGGTAAATGGCTGGGCGGTGCGCGCGAATGGGCGGTATCGCGCAGTCGTTATTGGGGAACGCCGTTGCCGGTTTGGGAAAAACAGGGTGGTGGACATGTGGTGATTGGTTCCGTAGATGATTTGAAAAAATACACAAAAAAATCTGGAAATAAATATTTTTTCATGAGGCACGCCTTGTCGATAAATAACGAAGAAAAACGCGCATCCAGTATTGATGCTGATGGAGATATTTTGTCTGACAAAGCAAAAGAACAAATAAACGAACAGATAGATAAAATTAAAGACATAAACCCAGATATTGTTATTCACTCTCCTTTGAATCGTACAACATTGACCGCAGAACAAGTGGCGGAACAGATTGCTTTTTCTGGCGATATAAATTCTGACGAGCGTATTCGTGAAATTAGTTTTGGTGTGTACGAGGACAAACCATTGGGTGAATGGTTGAAAAAACGCGACAGCGAATATCATTTTGACAGGTCATCGGATGGTGGCGAAAGTTATCGTGATGTAACAAAACGTGTTGGTGATTTAATATATGAAATTGAAAAGAAACATAAAAATAAAACAATCTTGTTGGTTGGGCATGGCGTTATTGGTGAGGTGTTGAACGTGTTATGTAATGGATTTGATGACAAGCAGGCTTGGAATCATATAGGGGACGGGGATACACAAAATGCAGAAATTAGGCAATATGATTTTGTACCTCTGCCTCATAACGAAAATTACGAATTAGATCTGCATCGACCTTATATCGATGATATTGAATTGGTAGATGAAAATGACAACCCAATGAAACGTGTTTCCGAGGTATTTGATGTTTGGTTTGATAGTGGTTCTATGCCGTATGCTCAGCAACATTTTATGGGGGGTAGCACACCACCGCGTTTTCCAGCGGATTTTGTTGCCGAGGGACAAGACCAAACACGTGGGTGGTTTTATGTGATGTCTGTTTTAGGAACAGCGCTGTACGACCAAGCTCCGTTTAAAAATATTGTTGTGAACGGAACAGTGCTGGCCGAGGATGGCAAAAAAATGTCAAAACGTCTAAAAAATTATCCTGATGTATCATATGTTTTAGATAAATATGGCGCTGATGCTATGCGGTTGTTTTTGATGAGTTCACCTGGGGTCCATGGTGATGATGTGAATTTCATTGAAAAATCAGTTGGTGAATTGGCGAACAAAGTTTTGGGTAGATTGCGTAACGTTGTTTCGTTTTATGGACTGTACAAGGAACAAGGAGCAATGAGCAGTGAACAAGCTTTGACCTCACCAAATATTTTGGATAAATGGATACTGGCACGTTTGGCAGAAGCTAATATTGAAATTACTGGTGCGTTAGATGATTATCTATTAGATCGAGGGGCGCGAGCCATTGCTGATTTTGTCGATGATTTGTCGACTTGGTATATCCGTCGTAGTCGTGACCGAATGAAAAATTCTTCCCCCTCCCCTGAATCAGGGGAGGTGCCGAGGAACGAGGCGGAGGGGTCTGACAAGCAATTTGCACTAGCAACCACAAAATATATTTTGATAGAATTTTCAAAATTAATTGCGCCGTACATTCCATTTGTTGCCGACGAAGTCTACCAAAGCATCACCACTTCCTCCTCCCCTGATGTAGGGGAGGTGCCGAGGCACGAGGCGGAGGGGTATTTGGAATCAGTCCATCTAGAAAATTGGCCAACATCACAAAAAACAGACACTATAGTTTTTGATGAAATGAAAAAAACACGCGAACTGATAACAGAACTGCTTTCATTGCGTAAAGAAAACAAGGTTAACGTACGTCAGCCACTGGCTAGCGCCACCATAAATATAAATCTTGCCGATGAATATTTGGAACTAATCAAAGACGAACTAAACGTCAAAGAGGTTTTGGTCGGAGAGGAATTATCACTGGATCTAAATCTAACTGACGAATTACGAGCCGAGGGCGCCGCACGTGAACTAATCCGAGAAATCCAGAAAATGCGCAAAGACGCAGGGTTAAACCCAGATGATAAAATAAAACTGACTTTGTCTGACGACAAGAAAGACATCTACGAAGGTTTTGCAGATGAAATTCAGAATACTGCGGGGGTCGCAGATGTTGCCTTTGGATCTGAAGTAAAAATTGATAAGATATAAATATGAAAGCCACTTTAGACCACATCAGCATAAATGTTTCGGATCTTGCTAATTCGGTAGATTTTTACAACACAGTTCTTGTTGCTTTGGGATTCAGCAAAATAAAAGATGATGAAGGATGGGTCAATGACGTTAATGGTATTTGGATTAATCAAACTGAAAATTCACGAACTGATAAGGGTTTTCATCGCAAAAATTCTGGTGTAAACCACATTGCTTTTAGTGTTAATTCACACAAAGATGTCGATCATTTTTTTAAAGAAGTAATCAAAGCAAATGATATTCCATTTTTGTATGGGGGGCCAAAAGAATATCCAGACTATCACGAAGGATATTACGCAGTTTTTTTCGAAGACCCAGACAGACTTAAATTAGAAGTTATGACTATGAATCAATAATTATATGAAATCTAATAATAAAGTTTTAGAAAAAAATGAAAAAGTTTGGAATGCTGTCGCAGATCTATTTATTGATGCGAGCGCCTTACCTGTGTGGGGGCCTTTTGGTGTTGGGAAAGATCTTGATCTAATATCAGAAATAAAAAATAAAATTTTTCTTGAAATTGGTTGTGGCAGTGGGAGATCAATAAAATATCTTACAGACAAGGGTGCAAAAAAAGTATATGGAGTTGATATATCTTTGGATCTGAAATAAAAATTGATAAGATATAAATATGAAAAGAGTATTTATAATTCATGGTTGGGATGGCTCACCAGACGAGGCTATGCACCAACAGTTAAAAGAACAGCTAGAAACATCTGGCTTTTCGGTTACAGTTCCAGCAATGCCAAACCCAGAGGCACCAGTAATTGCGCAGTGGCTAGAAAAAATGAGCGACGTGGTTGGTGTGCCAGATTCAGAAACTTATTTTATTGGGCATAGTATTGGGTGCCAGGCTGTTCTGCGATACTTGGAAGCTATAGATATTTCTGTGGGCAAGGTAATCTTAATTGCCCCATGGATGGAATTAGATCAAATCACCATCGAAGAAGAAGGTCAGGAGGTGGTAGAGATAGCGCGCCCATGGATGGAGACTCCGATTGATTTTGAAAAACTTAAAAATAGCGCGCCATCATTTCATGCGATCTTTTCAGATAATGATCCGTATGTACCACTGCATCAACAAGAATTCTTCAAAGAGAAGCTTGGAGCAACAACGGTGGTTCAACACAACAAAGGACACTTTAATGAACCAGACGAAGTTATAGAAGTCATTTCCGAAGTTATAAAGATGTTAGAATAAACGGTAATGTCACACACTATCTACCACACAACAGGAATAATTTTGGGAGCCAGAAACACTGGCGAGGCAAATCGCATGCTGCAAATTTTGACTCCTGATTTGGGGATGATTACCGCAACGGTACAATCCGTTCGTGATGTGAAATCTAAACATCGTTTTGGGTTACAGAATTTATCATATTCAAATATTGATTTGGTCCAAGGTCGCGATATGTGGCGCATCATCGGGGTTGATTCGAAAC
>JAOULM010000063.1 GCA_029882015.1 Candidatus Nomurabacteria bacterium | reverse complement strand
AAGATATTTCGGCAGGTAATACTAATGGCATCCACCAACGCTTTTTTACGCATATCAGGTCGCACCCTGCCTTCTTGGATGCATACAAGGATGCGAGACTCGGTTTTTGAAATTCTTGCTAGCTGTTGTTTAACTTCTTCAAGATCAGAAGTGAGGATTTTTATTTTTTCCTCTTTTTCCTGAAGCTGATGTTCTTTTTTCTTTTTCTGTTTGTAGGCGAGAATCCGAGCTTTTATGCGTTCAATTTTCTGGCCAATACCAGAAACCTTTTTCGGGGTAGCTTCTCCAGCTTTAAGACAATCGAGTTCTTGTGATATTTTTTCGAGTTGCTGCGTTAATTTATGTCTTTGGGCGTTTAATCCATCAAGGCTAACACGTTCCTCGCCTTGAAGATGTACCAGTAATTGTCCAATTTTGGCACTCACTTTTTTCTTTGTTGCCTGAGCGAGCTTGTAAGCGCGACTATCAATGTTGCGATCCTGAAGTTCATCGGCTATTTGTTCATAGCTCTGGAAGAGACGTCCAGTCAATTCGTTAATTCCAAAATGACGATTGAGATAGGCAAAGTCCCCTTCTTGAAGCCAACGGTTAAACATCAGTCGGATAATCTTTTCCGGGGATAGATTCGGGTTATTTGTAACGATAGACACCTCGATTTTCTTTCCCTTCGGATGACGTGCGCGCACAATAATCCGACGACCGCCAGGAATGGTATCCCAAGATTGCTCCTTCCACTTGAAACGATACGACCGTTTATCTTTTTTATTATTACGGCTGCGTTTCCATGTAAATCGGCCTCTCTTAAGAGAGGGTTCATCCCAACGGCTGTTCTTGTAGTTTTTTTCCCACTGAATGAAAAAATCTCCTTCATCGGCAATTTGTCCAAGAAAGTCAAGGCCCCAAAAACCCCGGTCTTGAATCCAGGAAAAACCTCCTCCGGGTTTGCCGGGAAAAAGCTCCAAAAAGCGCTTGCGGAGAATAAGAAAGCGCTGACGACAGTCATAAAAGGAGTCAAAATGCCCGACAAAACAAGGGCTCCCCCATTCGGTATGAATAAAGTCAAGCATGATTCCTTTGCACATGCAATGGCTACAGCCATTCCAGCCAATCAAGAGATTCTCTATGCCTGTATATTTTTCATGGTGCGGATCAAAATAAAAGTTACGCTGGTCATATAGGTTGAGTAATTCTGCATTCGAGCGGTATACACTCAAAATTGTTTCCGAATTGCTGTTTTGCGAAAGTAAAGTGTGTTGATGATCAATATCACGTATCGCATCTCCAATCATTGCCTCTAATCCATTGTAATCTATCAGTTTGCTTTTTTCAGGATTTACCGCACCACAGAGAATCTGGGCGGCAACCTGGCCGATAATCGGAGGATGTGAAGAAAAAACTCGATCAAACCATGATGATAAAGTGACTAACCCTGCATGCTGGGAAATGACCGGGCTAGACGGAACTTTATTCCATAGCAAAGTTGATGAACGTGCTAGGCAACAAGGAAAAGTTTCCTTTTCTAAAGACGAACTCTTTGCCAAATCAGGAGCAACTTTGTTCGATTTCCCGGTGCCCGAGGCTTTATTGGATGGGACCACACAAACTTCCTGTCTTTTTTCCCTTTCTGTTTCTGCCGCCTTTGTATCTGGCAGATCGCTTTCGTCAGACGTTGTATGATGGACCTTTAGTTCAGGGGCTGCTAAAACGG
>JAOULM010000005.1 GCA_029882015.1 Candidatus Nomurabacteria bacterium | reverse complement strand
AGAATCTTTACAAATTTTATTAAATGAAATAAATAGTAGCTATGTGAACCCGACAGAATACACAAAAAAAGTTTCCTTACAAACACACTCTATTGCTGTAGAATTTTGGGAAGGCACACAAATTATTTTATCTGTTGATATTGTTCCCGCATATATATACTCGACAAATGAATTTAGCCAAGATACTTATAAAGTTCCAGAGGTAATTAAAGAAAAAAATCATGCAAAAAGAAATGTTATGGGCTGGGATTCTTCTAATGCAGACTCTTGGATAAACTCTGACCCAAGAGGTTATATTAAAATAGCTACAGACGTAGGGTTAAATAATGACTTTAGAAAAACCGTAAAATCTGTGAAAAAATGGAAAGATAACTTACATTCTCAAAATGAATTTTTAAAACTCAAATCTTTTCACCTTGAACAAGTGGTGACAAAGATCTTTCAGCAGAATCCTGATATTGAAATTTTTGAAGCACTGTTTACATTCTTTGTTGATTTTCCAAACACGGTACTAATAGCAAACCAGATATCTGATAGAATTAATCCTGATAAATATATAGATGATTATACGGAAGACATAGAATCTGATGTTAAGGATTTATTAATACAATCAAGAAATGGCTTACTAATAAACTTAGAAGAAGTAAAGGATAGTGATTCAATTGAAGATATATTTGAACCTAGATTTCGTGAAAGAAAAAGTGATTCAGAGGAGTATCTATTTGATTACTGGATTCCAGTCTTGCTTGACCCTAAACATGAATCTTTTGATATTAGTGCCTGTATTACAGATAAACAAGGGTCTTTTGTGCGCTCATTGATGCGCATTGGTCACATAGACTCTGGTAGATACCTTAAATTTAAAAACCCCACCCTGGAAGGATGTACTTTTAAATGGAAGGTAAAAAATGACGATGGATGTGATGAGCCACGTGGAGAAATTACCAATAACCAAACGCTAAATGTCCCGGAAAATACAAAATTCAAAGGAGATCATTATGTTGAATGCTATGGAATTTATGATGGTGTTTGTGTCGCGAAATCTCGTCACAATATAAAAATATCTTCACAGGGGGGTTTTAAAATAAAATGATAAAGGATTTAGGTTTTATAAGAACGGCTCGCATGGCGAGCCGTTCTTATAAGCTACGTTGTACACATTGTGTGCAAACACATATATCGGGGGTGATTCCAATGGCTCACGCATGAGCCATTGGTTTTTTGTATCAAAATCATGGCGGAATAGGGGGTTGAGGTAAGCTAAAGACAATGATGTTATTCGCAGGAAAATAAATCTAGAAAGCGTTGAATTACTTCATTATTGACTTTTTTTACTAATATGATATATTTTTTTTGAATTAAAAAAGTAAGGCATGTTAGGAAGGATTCCATACAGAGTTTCTGTACGTCGCGGGCGTACTCCCGAAGAAGCAATAAATGCTACAGCAATGAGCAAGGATGTTGATTGGGGTGTAGTAAAAACCATTCCAAAGGGTGAAGGTAGAGAAGTTGATGTATTCTTCTTCAGTATTGAACAGAGTAAATGTGATAATAATTATTCCATTAGTGTTGATGCCTTGGAGCAAGAGTATGAAAAGCGCGGATTGAAACCTGATCCTTTTGCTTTGATGGCTGTAAACGAAGATGATTATTATTTTTCCTCTAGAAATCCTAATACTACATACTGGAGGGATGAAGATGGCAATGGGTGCTTTATCACATTTTACTGTTTTTTTGAGGGTCATTATGTAAAAGTTGGGAATACTAGTCGTTTGGTTGTTAATCTTATGACCTTTGCCGGTGTTCCTAAGTGAACCCTCTTTGTTGTTGGTTCCACGGTTTTACTGATTACTAATTATTATCTTGCCTTTTCTGCAGAATAAGAGCTTGGCCCTCACAATAGTCTTTGTGGGGGTTTTTTCTTACCCCTTGACCTTTTTTGGCATTCTGATAGAATATCGGACATTACACACGACTCTGTTATTCCCGCCAGGTCTGTATCTATTAACTAGTGTGTGCGCTTTAATTTATTAGATTCAACGCACAACAACTCCATTAAACCTCACCTTTCTTTTTCGGTGGGGCTTGGTGCGTCTGTTGGGTGACACATTTGCTATGGCAAAAAGCAATATCAAGCAAAAGACATTTGCAAAGTACAAAAAGCCATTGGTCAAAATGCCTAATCTGGTTGAAAACCAGCTCAAGTCATTTGAATGGTTCTTGCAAGAAGGTCTTAAAAAGACGATTTTGGAATTCGTTCCAATCACCGATTACGCAGAGTCGAAATTTGAAATGAACATCGACAAGCTTACGCTTGGCGAGCCAGAACATGGCGAATATTACTGCAAGGAAAACAAGCTCACCTATTCGGTGCCATTGGCGGCCGAAGTACGTTTATATAATAAAAAGCTTGACGACACGCAGACACAAGAGATTTTTATGACAGATATCCCTATGATGACCGATCATGGGACATTTATCATCAACGGTGCCGAGCGAGTTATCATCCCACAGTTGGCACGAAGCTACGGAATATTTTTCACGAGCAACGAAGTCAAAGGCAAGACTCATTTCGGAGCAAAAATAATCCCAGAACGTGGAGCTTGGGCTGAAATCGAAACTGAAAAAGACAACGCTATCTATGTAAAAATTGATAAAAAGCGTAAATTCCCCGTAACATCTTTGTTGCGTATTTTTGGTTTGGAAACAGATGCTGAAATATTAAAAACATTCAAGGGAACAGATGCCGAGTCTAATATACAGGCGACCATAGAAAAAGACGATGCAAAAACAGTTGACCAAGCATATTTGGAAATCTACAAACGTCTACGTGACGGGGAAATCGTATCGATTGAAAACGCGCGGGAATTCGTCGGATCTATTTTCTCTGTAGAACGTTATAACTTGTCAGAAGTTGGACGTTACCAATTCAACAAACGATTTGGTCAGGGGATTGCCAAAAAAGACTTGCAAAATATTTTGCTCACAAAAGAAGACATGATAAAAATCGTGTCTAATATTGGAACATTGAACGTTACCGAAGGTTCTGTCCCTGATGATATTGACCACTTGGGATTCCGTCGTGTACGTTTTGTTGGAGAAATGTTGTTGTTAAATGTCCGCAAAGGAATGATGCAAATTCGGCGTAACATCCAAGACAAAATGTCTACTATTGATAATGATACATTGTTACCCATCCAATTGGTAAACCAACGACCATTGCAGGCACGTGTCAAAGAATATTTTGCAACCAACCAGTTGTCAAAATTCATGGATCAGGAGAACGCATTGGCGGAAATCGAAGATTTGCGCACATTGTCAGCTCTTGGGCCCGGAGGACTATCACGCGAGCGTGCTGGATTCGAGGTTCGTGATGTTCACCCATCACACTATGGACGCGTGTGTCCTATTCACACCCCAGAAGGTCCAAACATTGGATTGATTTTGCGTTTGGCTGTGTATGCTCGTCCCAATCAATTTGGAATGATTGAAACACCTTATTCCAAGGTAGAAAAAGGTAAAATTACCAAAGAAATCGTATTTTTAAATGCACACGAAGAAATGAACTTGCCTATTGCTCACCAAGGAGTCAAATATGACGACAGCGGGAAACTGTTAGATGATTTGGTAGAAGCTCGCCTGCAAGGAGAACCAACACTGGTTCCTAGAAATGAAATTAAATATATTGATATTGCAACAAACCAAGCTTTTTCAGTCGCAACAAACTTGATTCCATTCCTGGAGCATGATGATGCTAACCGATCTCTGATGGGATCGAACATGCAAAAGCAAGCCACTCCGTGTATTGTGCCCATGGCACCACTGGTGGCTACAGGTATGGAGGAACAAGCAGCTCGTGATACAGGGCGTGTTGTTATTGCAGTCGAAGACGGAACGGTTACCGCTGTTGACGGACGTCACATCGTTATCAAAGGATCAAATGGCAAAGGCAAAGAGTATCATTTGGTTAACTTTAACCGTACTAACAATCACTCGATGTTCCACCAACGTCCCAATGTTTCAGTTGGTGACAAGGTAAAATCTGGTGATGTAATCGCCGATGCAACAATGACGGTTGGCGGACAGCTCGCTATCGGACAAAACATTTTGATGGCATTTATGTGTTGGAATGGTTTGAACTACGAGGATGCGATTATTATTTCAGAACGTCTGGTTAAAAACAGTATCTTTACATCTGTTCGTATCGATGAATACGAATGTGTAGTTCGTGATACTAAACTGGGGCCGGAAATGACAACTCATGATATTCCAAACGTAGGGGAATCTAAATTAAAAAACCTAGACGAAGAAGGTGTCGTGCGTATTGGTGCAGAATTGCACGAAGGCGACATTATGGTTGGTAAAATTACTCCAAAAGGAGAAACAGAATTAACACCCGAGGAACGACTATTGCGATCAATTTTCGGAGAAAAAGCTCGTGATGTAAAAGACACATCAATACGTCTTGGTCACGGTAAAACAGGTCGCGTAATTGGTATCAAGGTTTTCTCTCGTGAAAATGGACACCAATTGGAGTCAGGAATTTTGAAAAAAATCTATGTCGAAGTAGCACAAATGCGTAATATCCAGGTTGGAGACAAACTGGCTGGACGACATGGTAACAAGGGGGTTATCTCGACGGTTCTACCCGAAGAGGATATGCCTTATATGGAAGACGGAACACCAATCGATTTGATTTTGACACCGATGGGTGTACCCAGCCGTATGAACTTGGGGCAAATTTTGGAAATGCACTTGGGGTTGGCAGCGAATACACTGGGATACCAGGCTATCGTTCCTGCTTTCCAGGGAGCTACTCCGGACGAAATTCGCGCCGAATTAGACGAGGCGGGATTCTCCAAAGACGGTAAAGTAACATTGTTCGACGGGCGAACAGGTGAAAAAATCCACAGCCCTATTGCTGTTGGATACATGTACATGTTGAAACTTCATCACATGGTAGAAGACAAGATTCACGCCCGTTCAGTTGGGCCATATAGCTTGATTACCCAACAACCATTGGGTGGAAAATCTCAGGCTGGAGGACAGCGATTCGGAGAAATGGAAGTTTGGGCTCTCGAGGGATATGGGGCAGCTTATACCTTGCGCGAAATGCTTACCGTAAAATCTGATGATATTATGGGACGATCAAACGCATTCGATAGCATTATCAAAGGAAATAACGTTGAAAATCCAAACATACCAGCATCGTTCAAGGTGATGCTTAACTATTTGCGCGGATTAGGGCTTAACGTTGAAATCTCGGGAGTCGAACGAGAAGAACGATCATTTCGTAACTCATAATATTATCTATGAAAAATTCTAAAACATTTGATACCCAATACGATGTGTTTGACTCAATCAGACTGTCAATCGCGTCACCAGAACAAATCCGAGAATGGTCATACGGAGAAATCTTGAAACCAGAAACAATCAACTATCGTACTGGACGATCAGAACGCCAAGGGCTTTTTGATGAAAAAATATTTGGACCAGAAAAAGACTACGAATGTTATTGTAAAAAATATCGCGGAGTTAAATACAAGGGAATAGTTTGTGAAAAATGTGGTGTCGAATTGACTCGTAGCGTTGTTCGTCGTGAACGAATGGGACACATCGAACTAGCAAGCCCCGTTGTAAATATCTGGTATTTGCGAGCCGTTCCTTCAAAACTAAGCTCACTGTTGAACACACCTATTACTGCATTGGAGAAAGTTATCTATTTTGCTGGGTATATTATTACCAGCGTTGACTTGAACGAAAAGAAACGAATTCTAAAAGAAATTGAAACAGAATACAAAAACAAACTTAACTCTCTGAAAACAGACGAGGACAAAGAAAAACTAAAAGAACTATTTACTAAAACCAAAAAAGATGCCCAAAGCCTGAGCAATGGAACAATTTTGGACGAGGTAGATTATCACAAATTTTCAATTAAATTTGGTGCTATTTTCGAGGCTGGAATTGGTGCTGAAGCTATTGTAAAAATAGTAGAAAAAATTGATTTGAAAAAATTAATTGCAGAACTAGAAGAAAAAATTCAAACGGCAACAGCCGTAGAAAAGAAAAAAATGCAGAAACGATTGTCATTGGCTCGTGGAATGTTGCATGCAGGAATTCGTCCAGAATGGATGTTCATGCAGGCTATTCCAGTTATACCACCAGCATTGCGACCCATGGTTGCATTGGACGGAGGACGTCACGCAACATCAGATTTAAATGATTTGTATCGACGTGTTATTAACCGTAATAATCGTCTGAAGAAATTGTTAGCTATTGGTGCACCAGACGTTATTTTACGAAACGAAAAACGTATTCTACAAGAAGCCGTAGATGCTTTGATTGATAACAGTATCCGTAAAGCCGGAGGTCCAGCAATGAGCCAGGCTCAACGACGTCAATTGAAATCATTGTCTGATAACTTGAAATCAAAACAGGGTCTATTCCGTCAAAACTTGCTTGGAAAACGTGTTGATTATTCAGGACGTTCTGTGATTGTTATTGGTGCTACTTTGAAATTAGACCAATGTGGTTTGCCAAAAACTATGGCATTGGAACTGTTCCGTCCGTTTGTTATTTCAGGATTGATTGAGCGCGAATTAGCGTACAACATTCGCGGAGCAGGAAAATTGATAGAAGATAATGTTCCAGAAGTTTGGGAAATTCTAGAAGAAGTAATCGCAGATAAGCATGTTTTGCTAAACCGTGCGCCGACACTTCACCGACTATCTATTCAGGCTTTCCGACCAATCCTTATCGAGGGAAAGGCGATTCAGTTACACCCAATGGTTTGTGCCGCCTTTAACGCCGATTTTGATGGTGATCAAATGGCTGTTCACGTACCATTATCACACGAGGCCCAACGAGAAGCTCGAGAATTAATTTCATCAGCAAAAAACTTGTTGAAATCTCAGGATGGACGACCTACTGTTTCTCCTGCACAGGATATTGTGCTGGGTTGTTACTGGATGACAAAAACAACAGACGGAGAAAAAGGAGAGGGAAAAGTTTTCGCAAATACAAACGAAGCAATATTGTCATATGATTTTGGTAAAGTTTCATTGCGTGCTTCTATCAAAGTTGTTCCAGGTGAACACGATAAATATGCTCAGTTTGAAGGAAAGCCATTTGACACAACAGTTGGACGTTTGTTGTTCAACAGTGTGTTGCCAAACGATTTTCCATTTATTAACCAAGAAATGACAAAGAAACGACTGTCTTCGTTGATAGAAGATATCATTGCTCATTATGGTGTAGAGGCGACTCCAGAAATTTTGGACAAAATTAAAACTTTTGGTTTCAAATATGTAACAATTTCTGGGTCAACATTTGGTATGGATGATGTACGTATTCCAAAACAAAAACCAGCATTGGTAGCCGAAGGACGCAAAAAACAAGTAGAAATTGAATCACAATATCAAGAAGGTCTATTGTCTACAGAGGAACGCCACCAGAAAGTTATTGAAATTTGGAATGGTGTTAAATCAGAAATTACAGAATTGATTCCAGAGACTTTGGACACTCAGGGATCCGTGTTCAACATGGTTTATTCTGGTGCTCGTGGTTCAATCGGGCAAATGACACAGATGGCCGGAATGAAAGGATTGATTGTGAACACCGTTGGTCGCGAGATTGACTTCCCGATTATTCCTTCTTACAAAGAGGGTCTATCTGCGATTGAATATTTCGTTACTACTCATGGTGCTCGAAAAGGTTTGACCGATGTTGCCTTGAACACAGCGCGCGCGGGATATTTGACTCGTAAAATGATTGATGTCGCCCAAGACGTTATGATTAGCGAAGACGATTGTCAGACCAAAAATGGTTTGACCGTTAGCTCGGTTGATTTCTCTGGAGTTATCGTGCCTTTGGCCGATCAAATTTACGGACGTGTAATACACTCTACCGTGAAAGATTCAGAAGGAAATATTCTGGCCAAGAAAAACGACACTATTGACCGTATTCTTGCAAAGAAAATCGAAGACGCCGGAGTAGAAACCGTAGAAGTTCGTTCTCCTTTGAAATGTGAGACTACCCATGGTGTATGTCAAAGATGTTACGGTGTCGAGCTGGGACGTCGCGAATCTGTAAAACTAGGGGATGCTGTTGGAATTATTGCCGCACAATCTCTAGGTGAACCAGGAACACAGTTGACCTTGCGTTCATTCCACTCCGGAGGTGTTGCAGGTCTGGATATTACAACCGGTCTGCCACGTGTCGAGGAGGTATTCGAACGTCGTATTCCAAAAGTACAAGCCGCTATTGCAAAAGCAAACGGACTGGTTACAAATATTTTCGAAGAAGACGGAGAAAAGCATATTGAAATTGATTCAAAAGCTGTTGGAAAAACCAAGAAAGACAAAAAGGTTATATACAGTGTTGACCGACGTCTCGATGTATTTGCAAAAGTCGGAGACGAAGTTGTCTCGGGACAAATTCTAACTGATGGTTCTGCAGATATTGATGTTCTGAGCAAATTTGGAGGTCAAGCTGTTGCTCAGGAATATATTGTCACCGAAGTACAGCGTGTGTATGAACACCACAGTGCTTCTGTAAACCGAAAACACATCGAGATAATTGCGCGACAAATGTTCTCTCGCGTTAAAATCGAAGAGGTAGGAGATACAGATTTCTCTCCAGGTGACGTTGTGGAACGTATTGTATTTATTCAGGAAAACAAAGAGATAGAAAAAAACAACGGAATTTTAGCCACAGCAAATGCAATCGTTTTGGGAATTATTGATGTTTCGTTGTCAGCCAAGTCATGGCTGTCATCAGCATCATTCCAACACACGACTCGAACTTTGGTTGCAAACGCAGTCAAGGGGGGAGTCGACGAATTACGTGGTTTGAAAGAAAACGTTATTATCGGAAACTTGATTCCAGCCGGAACAGGATTGAATGATGATTACGTTGCTGATTTGCACCCAGAAAAAGAAGACTACGAGCGCCCAGAGTAATCTAAGACACGGCAACATCCTGTGAAAATTGAAATTTTCACAGGATGTTGCGTTTGATGATTGCCAGTTAGTCCGTATGTTACACTTGGTCCAATATGACAAACTCTTTTAGTGATGCAAAACAACAAATAAAAGACAGACTGTCAATCTTGGAGGTTGTTGGTCCTTATACAGAACTGAAACAATCAGGTAAGCACTGGAAAGGGAAATCACCGTTTACCAGCGAGCGCACACCATCGTTCTTTGTATCACCAGATAAAAATTTGTTCCATTGTTTTTCGACCGGAAAAGGAGGTGATATTTTCACATTCATCCAAGAGGTCGAGGGAATAGAATTCAAAGATGCTTTGAAAATGCTTGCTGAAAAAGCAGGTGTAGAATTAAAGCCCGTAAAACCCGAGGTTCGTGATGCGTACACATCGATGTATCGCGCACTCGACGAAGCTGCAAAATGGTATCATGTTCAATTGTTAAAAACAGCCGAACCAAAACAGTACCTTAAACAGCGGGGGATAGACGAAGCATCTGCTCGTGGGTTCCATGTTGGATTTGCTCCAGATACGTGGTCTGGATTGTATGACCATTTACACTCCAAGGGTATCAGTGACGAGCATATAATCGGAGCCGGACTGGCGATTGCTGGGAAACGCGGAATGATTGATCGTTTCCGTAGCAGGGTTATGTTTCCGATTTCGGACCCGCAAGGTCGCGTTGTTGGATTCTCGGGGAGGATTTTCATCTTTCCAAGCGAGGAAGCAAATCCCCCAGAACACAAGGTAAACACAGGTAAATACATAAACAGTCCCGAGGGACCTCTGTATGATAAATCACGTGTCTTGTATGGATTCGACCAGGCAAAGGGAACCTTGAAAAGCGCAGGATATTGTGTCGTTGTAGAAGGGCAAATGGATTTGGTCATGTCACATCAGTCAGGCATATCAAATACTGTTGCTTTGTCTGGGACTGCATTGTCTGACAATCAGCTGGGTCTGATTCAACGTTTTGTGGACACCGTAATTTTGGCATTCGATGCTGATTCGGCTGGAAACCGAGCAACCATTCAGTCAGCTCTGCGCGCAGTTGCTCGCGGTATGGAGGTTCGCGTTGCTGTTGTTCCGGACGGACAAGACCCTGCGGATATAATAGTTCGTGACCCAGCAGAATGGAAAAAACTCGTAGATTATGCTGATACTTATATTGCTTATCAGCTGGGTCAGATTTCTGGTTCTATTATAGAGATGACAAAGATAATTCACGAGTCTGTTTATCCTGTTGTCAGAGCCATGACCAACGTATTGTCTCGTGACGAAGCGCTAGAAAATGTTGCCCATAGAACAGGTCGTTCACACGAGTCTGTTCGCGAGGATTACATAGCTTGGTCAAAAACTTATACTGTTGACCCATCGCAAACATCCAAAGAAAATTTGTCTGTTTCCACTATTTCCAAGACAGCAGATATGTCTTTGCGAGATCACGTGGTTGGGTTATTGCATATAATAAATGCAGAAAACCAAGAAATTCCAAAAGACGTAATTATTCCAGAATGGGTAAAAGAAATTTCTGTAGCACCAGAAACCATATTACAATCAGAGATACTCTACCAAGATCTTAACGAGGGTCAGCGAATTGAATCTTTGGGGCTACTTGTCCAAAAAGAAACCCAAGAACGTCTCCAGGAACAACTGAATTCTGCCAGGTCTGCATTACGCACAGCAGAGGCGGAAAAAAACCAAGAGCGTGTGGTACACTATGCACAGAAATGTCAAGAGGTTATGAAGCAACTAGAAGAGCTTCGTTCTTAATTTTAAAAAATCTATGGCTATTCGAAAAAAACCTACAACAAAAAAACGTGTTTCTGTAAAAAAGAAGCCAACTAAAAAAGTGGCAAAGAAAGCCACAAAGAAAACGTCAGCAAAAGTTGCGACAAAAAAGAAAGCCGTAAAAAATACAAAAAAGACGGCAACAAAAAAGACAGCAAAAAAGGCGGTAAAAAAAGCGGCAAAGAAAGTCGCCAAAAAATCGCCATCTCGTAAAATCGCAAAAGGCAAAATGACAAAATCCCAACAGCGCACCGCTTTGGCAGATGAAATATTGAAAAAAGGGAAATCACGTGGGTATGTTACCTATGATGAAATTTTAAAAACATTCCCTGATATTGAAACAGACGTCATGTTTTTGGATAAATTATATGATGATTTCAGCACGGCTGGTGTTGATGTCCTCGAGGGAGGAAATTTCCTGAACCTTGATGCCGAAGAAGAAAAAGAATTTGCAGGTCGTAGATATTCTCGTACCGCGAGCCCGCATGATTCTATTCAGATGTATTTGCGTGAAATCGGACGCCACAGTTTGATCAAAGCCGCCCAAGAAAAAGAATTGGCGCAACGTATTGAACAGGGGGACGAAGAAGCCAAAAACTTGCTGGCAAAAGCCAACCTGCGCTTGGTTGTTTCTATTGCAAAAAAATATGCCAATCGTAGCCCTGATTTAACACTGCTTGATTTAATTCAAGAGGGAAACATCGGACTATTCAAAGCCGTCGAAAAATTCGACTGGACCAAGGGTTACAAATTTAGCACCTATGCGACGTGGTGGATTCGCCAATCAATCACGCGCGCACTAGCCGATCAATCACGAACCATTCGTATTCCTGTCCACATGGTGGAAACAATTTCAAAATACAAACAGGTTGTGCGGCGTCTGGCACAGGACTTGGGGCGTGATCCACTGCCCGAGGAAATTGCAACAGAGATGGATTTGGATGTGGAAAAAATCCACATGATTAAAAAAATTAATCAGGACATCCGTAGTCTCGAAGACACCATTGGTGGTGGAGACGACGATGATGCATCAACATTTGGTGAATTTATTGCCGATGAATCTGTTCCACGACCGGATGTCGAGGCATCTAAAAATATTTTAAATGACCAAATACGAGAAATTCTGGGAGACCTATCAGACAAAGAGCAGAAAATTATCGAAATGCGTTATGGTCTGGATAATGGTATCAGCCACACACTAGAAGAGGTGGGACGTGAATTCGGGGTGACTCGTGAACGTATTCGTCAAATCGAAGCCAAAGTCCACGAGAAAATCCGCATGAATGACAAGATCCGAAAACTGAGAGATTATTAAAACAAAAAAACTGCCTTCGGGCAGTTTTTTTGTTTACCACCATCCTCCTCCCCTACGCTGGGGAGGTGCCGAGGAACGAGGCGGAGGGGTATTAAACATCATCACTCGACCCCACGCGTCATTCTGTAATCCGCAGGATTCAGAATCCAGAAGATTCACTACTTTTCTTTTTTCTTAGCAAAAAAGAAACAAAAACCCAAGGCCTAGTACCTCACTCCTGCATCTTTTCAAAAACTTCCGTTCACTATTTTTCAGGGGGCGCTACGCTAGCCTGACTGAAAAATTAGAAACGTTCACTTTCGTTTTGAAGAGATGAGTCGTTCGGTAAGGGCCGAAAAGTGGTATGATGCACATTCTTTGACAAAAAACTTAAAAAATGATATAATGATAAGAGAGGTGTACTTTTAAAATGAACAAGAAAAAAGCGCATTTTAGGCAATTTTGCCAAAAAAATTTCTAAATTTAAACTGATGAAAAGAATAAACATCGGTGAAGTTACTGCGGGAAAACTCCTGGGGCTTCTCAAGGATCTGAAGGATAAGATGTCCGGAAAAGATCCAATAATTTCCTGGTCGGGGCTTATGCGTTTTATAAACCTATCCAAAGACCAGCAAAAGTTATTTGAACAAGGTAGAAATCCTTTTGTTCATCAGACTTTCAAAGTCTGGAAAACCATCAAGATTGGAACTGGGTTGAGTACAGCCGAAGGTTTTACCGATGCCATCCATAAACTTGGTGCCAAGGTTTCAGATTGGGCAAATGACATTATGAAGCAGAAAGCTTTTACTGTCGCCAAAGAAGAAACAGAGATAAACCTTGTGAAGGTTACTGTCAAAGAACTTGGTTTCAAAGAAGGGGCGACCTATGAGGATATATGTAATCGTGCCAAAGAACTTGGTTTAGAGTTATGTCCAGCCGAAGTTGCTCCACAATTGCGTTTGCAATACACTGACCAACCAAAAGGTGAATGGTTACGTATTGCAATGGAGCCCATAGTTGGCTCGGGCGGGTACTCCAACGTCTTTGAGGTTGCACACGATGACGATGACTTGTGGCTCAACTGGAACGTTGGCACGTCTGACTATTTCTGGCATTCTGACAATTGTTTTGTCTTCTGTCTTGTTTAATTATTTTATAACCAAGTTTTTAACCTCGAATCGTTTACGATTCGAGGTTTTTGTTTACACAATTTTTAAATTAAAAATATTACCATTCAACCCTTCGCGTCTTACCGGCCCTGAGCCGGGATCCAGGTGGATATGAATCAGGGTAAAAAATATTCCTGGATCCCTGGTCTCCGCCAGGGAAGATGGTGTGCAATACCAGGTGTTGCACAAAAATTATTGAAGTCCGACTTCAATAATTTGCGAAAAGTAATCCACATTCACAGCTTTTTCAATTCCGCTGTATAATAGTAATGTGTGATTGTGATAAGGGTCTGTTACCAGCTAACCCACTAAAACTATGACACATACATGTCACAAAAAAAGTTGGGGATCAGTTGTTGCGTGGACTTTGGTGGTTATTGGGGCTTTGAACTGGGGACTTGTCGGCATTGGAAACTTTGCTGGAGGGAACTGGAACATTGTCGATTTAATCACTGGTCGCGCCGATTGGTTAGCTAGTGTGATCTATATATTGGTCGCTCTATCAGCATTATGGCTCTTGTTCGCCAAGAAATGTTGCACAAGTCAATGTACTTGCGCGGTATCTCATGGCAAGGGAACATCGGGCCGTGCACAACATGATGATGATATGGGTGGCCAAATGATGGATCACTCACGGCACACACCGATGTAAACGTTGCATCGGGCAACAAGCCACCGACGGGTGGTTTTTTGCTACCCTCACTAGCACCTCCTCCCCTATGTAGGGGAGGTGCCGAGGAACGAGGCGGAGGGGTATCAAACATGACCACTCAAAACAGAATCAATACCCCTCAGTCTCACTATCGTTCGACAGCTCCCCTACATAGGGGAGCAGGACACCTTGAGCTTTGTGGCGAGAATCTTGAGTGGATATTAATTCATATCTGTGGTATAATAAAAAAACTATGCCACTTGGATATGCTATTTTTTTATACAGTTTTTTGTTTGTCACCTTGTATTTCCAGGTGTTTTTGTTAGTGTCGTTTGTTGAAAATTTCCTAGAGAAAAGAAACAAAAAAGAACCAAGCAAAGAAAACGAAATTTTGTCTTATTTCCCAACAGTGGCAGTTATTGTTCCTTGTTATAACGAAGAGGCAACAGTAGAGCGAACAATACAATCGCTATTGGATTCAGATTATCCATCCGAAAAATTATCTATTATCGCCGTGAACGACGGTAGCGCGGATGGAACCATGCAGATTTTGTCTGGGTTCAAATCTCATCCACAAATAACAATAATCAACCAGGAAAACGGAGGCAAGCACACTGCATTGAACGCCGGTATTTTATCTACTGATGCAGAAATTGTCGGATGTCTAGATGCCGATTCACGAGTCGCCGTAGACGCGCTGGCACAATCTGTAAAACATTTTGCCGATCCAACAATTCACGCGACGGTTCCTGTTATGATTTTGGAACGTCCAAATTCAATTATGCGTTGGTTGCAAAAAGTCGAATACGAAATAGCAATTTTTGTTCGAAAATCTTTGGGTGCGATAGATGCGATGTTTGTAGCGCCTGGTCCATTGTCACTGTTTCGACGAGAAGAAGTCTTTGGTGTTATTGGTTTATACAAAAAAGCCCACAACACCGAGGACTGCGAAATTGCATTGCGCATGCATGATCATGGATTACGTTTGGTTCATGCTGATGACGCGTTTGTTTATACATTTGGACCCAGCGGTCTGGTGGCTCTTTTCAAGCAACGTGTGCGTTGGGTCAGCGGAGGTTTAAATAATTTCTGGGATTACAGACGATTGTATTTTAACAAACGTGCAGGGAACTTGGGATTTTTGGTTTTGCCTTTTATGGTTATTTCAATAATGTTTTCAGTTTTGCTGTTCCCGTTTGTTGTTATTCAAATTTTACGCCCATTGATTGGTGTTGTTGATAGATTGTCAGTCGCCGGCATCGATTCTATTGGTGTGTTTGATTGGTATTCTGTCGGAGTCGATGCTTATATTTTTGCATCATTACTATTATTGTTTATGTTATTTGTTACTGTGTTTTTGGGTAGGCACACAGCGCGTGAACGTGGTATTAGTTTAGATATGTTTTTGGTTGCTCCTGTCTATGGGTTGTTGGCTCCATTTTGGTTGGTCAAATCGACTTATAATTTTATTTTTGCAAAAAAGACCTCTTGGAGGTAGAATAGATAACTATGAATTCAAAAGATTGGTACAAATATGGAATAGTCTTTCTTATGACCGTAATATTATTTTCGGCGTTTTTCTACGTTAGCAACAAATTAAATTCCCGTAGATTATCAGAAATTCGTCAAATCGAGAACCGCGTTAGCTTGGACCTGCTGAGCCGCGAGGTGCAGTTTGATTTGCTGAGCCGAGCGTCATGTCAGACCTTGGGTCACACGACGCTGGTGCGCGAATTAGGCACTCTGGGGGACAGATTGGCGTATCTAGAGGATCAACGCGGAAGCAATGATGCCGAGGTAATAGAGCTGAAAAAGTCATATTCTCTTTTACAACTAAGGGATTATATTTCATCTCTAGAGCTATCCGAGAAATGTAACACAGACACTGATATCGTCCTGTATTTTTACTCGAACGCTGATTGTCGCGATTGTATAAAACAAGGTTACGTTCTGACCAGTGTGAGACAACATACCGATCAGGTCCGCGTGTACGCATTTGACCGCGACCTGGAGCTGGGGGCAATCAAGACCTTGCTGTCTGTGTATGGTATTACATCCGATGATGTGTCACCGATTCTTGTTGTTAATGAAAAAGTCCACCAAGGGTTCCAGACATTGAGTGATGTTGTTGATCTAATTCCAAGCCTGGATAATTCAACATCTCTCGAAGCGTTGATTGCTGACGAGGTTATAGCAACAGAAGAAGAATAGATTTAAATATTGTAGATAAACAAAAACCCCTCGAGAGCCGGAAGTCAGATTCGAACTGACGACCTACCGCTTACAAGGCGTTCGTAATGCTTCCGCTAGCATTCCTCACCTCCACCAACTGTGGCTATTCCTTGGTGCACAAAAAAACACCCTGGAGCCGGAAGTCAGATTCGAACTGACGACCTACCGCTTACAAGGCGGTTGCTCTACCAACTGAGCTATTCCGGCTCCAGGGTGTCTTTTGGACTACTATACGATAGCGATTATCATACCATTTGCTATGTATTTTTTCAATCTATTTTTTCTCTGATTTTATTTCCTTTTTATGCTCGATAATATCGTTCAAAAAGTGGATGTTGGTCGGTCTGTTCTGGACACATGATTATGTGGAAACAATATACGACGGACAGCACGCTTTGCTGATTTGGCCGATGTTTGTGATACCTTTCGGTATACATATACCAGCAATAACACACCATCTAACAGAACCTGTTTTGATCTGTGTTGCATGGATGTGGTCATCAATTGATAGTTTTTCTTCCAATCAATGAGATACCATAGCGAACCGCTGGGGGATGTGTCAGTCATCTGATATTTTCTGACAACAACCAAAGATATCATCCCCAATAATCCAACCCCGAAAATAATAATAAACGTAATCATGGTTTAACCTAGAAGTTCAAAACGAGTAAAACGTGATAATTGGATTTTTTCTCCTAATTTCTGAGTACCTTGTTCTATTAGTTTTCCAATAGTTATTTCTGGATTTTTTACAAAAGGCTGATCCAGTAATGTTTTTGAACCAAAGAAATCATCCATTTTTCCTTGCAAGATTTTCTCTTTGATATCATCTGGCTTGTCGCCCATTTTGTCGACTTCTTCTTGGAATACGGCTTTGGCGCTGACTTTGTCTGCGTCAGTAATCTGATCAGCAGATACAAATTCAGGAGCCATAGCTGCGATATGCATAGCAATATCATCTGCAATTTTTGTAAAGTCTTCGTTTTTTGCAACGAAATCAGTTTCGCAGTTTAATTCAAGCATAACCCCAACTTTGTCGTTGTGAATGTAGCTACGAACCGCTCCTGATCCGAGTTCTCGATCTGACTTTTTCATTGCTGCGTTTGATGCGTGTTTGCGCAAGATGACTTTGGCTTTTTCCATATCACCTTTGGCTTCTTCGAGGGCTTTTTTACACTGCATGATTGAAACACCTGTTGTGTCACGCAATTCTTTTACTTGGTCAATAGAAATATCTGACATAGATAATTATAAGTTAAATGGATAAGAAAATTATATCACAGGACTGCTGTTACTTCTTCAAAGCTTCTCCCAATCGGTTGATTATCAATTGGATTGCTGAACGAGCAGCGTCATTGGCTATAATAGGGTAGGTTACTTTTTTCAAGTCACAATCGGTATTAGAAATAGAGACTGTTGGAACTCCTGTTTTTTGAGCTTCGGTTATTGCGATGTCCTCGCTGAGTGAATCAACGATAATCAGAGCAGCTGGTTTTCCGGTCATATTTAGTAATCCACCGAATTTGATTTTCAATCGGTCGATTTCTCGTTCCAGCATTAATTTCTCTTTTTTTGTTTGGTAGATTAATTCTCCTTTTTCTTGTTGGTCCAACAATGTTCGCAGGCGTTTGATACGAACATCGATTTCGCTGGCGTTGGTCAAAGTTCCACCAATCCATCGGTTTTGAACATATGGCAAGTCCAATTTGTCTGCCATGTTTTTGATTATTGCGCTGGCTTCTGGTTTTGTTCCAACAAGCAACACCTGTTTTCCACCGGCAGTCAATTCTTTCAAGAATTCCTCGGCTTCGATTATTTGGCGATCTGTCTCTTCGATATTAATAATATCTCCACGTGTTTTTGTCGTGTGGATAAAATTTTGTGCTGATGGGTGACGACGGGCTTTTGAATAACCAATGTGCACTCCGGCATCAAACAACTGTTGTACTGATTCTGTGTTGATTTCACTCATAATATGAATATGCAAAAATTATGCAAAAAAATAACTCGTAATAAATACGAGTACCGAGGTAAGCAAAGATTTGGAAATATTTGCTCGTTCGGTACTCGTTGGGCCTATTGCAACCGTTTCGACACGGCACAAGTACTCGATGAATATAGCATAGAGGGATAGATTTGTAAAGAAGCGTGTAATCCTTTTGCCAAAAACATCGTTATCGCGTACAATCTAACGTATGAAACAATCACATTTATTTTCAAAAACACGCAAAGACGCACCCAAAGACGAAGTGTCTAAAAATGCGCAATTATTAATTCGCGCAGGATACATACACAAAGAAATGGCAGGAGTGTATTCTTTTTTGCCGCTAGGCCTGCGGGTGATTGAAAAAATTACAGATATTATTCGTGATGAGCTAAACAAAGCTGGTTGCCAAGAATTAAAAATGACAACACTACAACGAAAAGAAATCTGGGAACAAACTGATAGATGGCGAAATGACTTGGATGGTGGAATCTGGTTCAAGACCGAGCTCAACGGTGGTTCTGAATTAGGCTTGGCTTTTACCCACGAAGAGGCTTTAGCTAACATAATGAAAGATCATATTAATTCATACAAAGATTTGCCAAAATATGCATATCAGTTTCAGACTAAATTTCGCAATGAGCTACGTGCGAAATCTGGTATTCTGCGAGGGCGCGAATTTCTAATGAAAGATTTATATGATTTTTCAAAAAATAAAGAAGAGCACGAAGATTTCTATGAAAAAATGAAAGGAGTATATATGAATATATTTACTCGCGCTGGTATTGGAGAGAATACTTACATGACTATTTCAAGTGGAGGAAGTTTTTCAAAGTATTCATATGAATTTCAAACTATATGCGAAGCGGGAGAAGATATTTTGGTTTACGACCCCGAAAAGAAAATTGCAATCAACAAAGGTGATTTCAGTGATGAGGTTTTTTCAGATTTTGATTTAAACAAAGATGATTATAATTTCCAAGAAGCAAAATCAATTGAGGTTGGAGATATATATACTTTGGGTGAAAAATATTCATCAGCGCTAGATTTGAAATATACTGACGAAAAGGGGGAAGAGCATCCTGTCTATATGGGGTCCTATGGTATTGGTGTACCACGACTTATGGGGGCAATCGTAGAGATCTTTGCGGACAGTAATGGAATCGTTTGGCCAGAATCAGTATCGCCGTTTGCAGTTCATTTGGTTCAGGTGGGGGACAGTGATACTGTCAATGCCGAAGCTGAAAAAATTTATACAGAGCTAGTGGAAAATAATATCGAGGTTTTGTGGGATGATCGTGATTCTCGCCCGGGGCAGAAATTCGCCGACAGTGATTTGATTGGAATTCCACATCGCATTGTTGTGTCAGAAAAAACAATCGAAGCTGAAAAATTGGAATATAAAAAACGCACCGACCAAAATGGCGATGCGTCTATGATGAGTTTGGAAGAGATTGTAAAAAATATTCAATAAATAAAAAAGGTCCGAGAAAATTCTCGGACCTTTTAATTTTTATAATCCTTGGGGGAAATTACCCAAAGCATGTAGGACCCCTTTTATACCTTTTGGTGTTTTCTTCTTAAAAGATTTTATACCTTTTTTGAAATCTACTTTTATTTGTTTTCTTCCATAAATAAAAATTATGGAGAATAAAATAACAATCGCTATTTCGCAAAAGTTTATTATTTGGTGTGTGTCAAACATATGCTTTTATTTTAACGGGTGAACATTTTACAAAATCATAGCATCTTTTATTGTTTTAGTCAATTTTTGCTAAAAGTCTTGTTTTCCAGTAAGATGACGTATAGGTATGAATTTTACTTTTCTGAAAAAACTATACGACCGATTTTCAAACGATATTGGTATTGACTTGGGAACTGCCAATACATTGGTGTATGTTCGCGGTCGTGGAATCGTTATTAACGAGCCATCAATAGTTGCTTTGAATACAAAAACAGGACGTATCATTGCTGTTGGAAACGAAGCCAAACAAATGATGGGTCGCACGCCGACTCACTTGCGTGTTATTCGCCCGTTGGTTGATGGTGTTATTTCTGACTACGAAGTGTCCGAGGAAATGTTGGCGTATTTGATTAACAAAGCAGAAAAAATGTCACCAAAGGTTTTTCGACCACGCATAGTTGTTGGTGTGCCGTCGGGAATTACAAACGTAGAAACGCGCGCAGTTTATGATGCTTCGCGCAGTGCCGGAGCTCGCGAAGTGTATATCATCGAGGAGCCAATGGCGGCAGCGGTTGGCATACGTCTACCTGTGCATGATCCAATCGGGTCTATGGTTGTTGATATTGGTGGTGGTACAACAGACATTGCGGTTATTTCACTGGGTGGTGTTGTCCAGGCAAAAAACTTGAAAATTGCAGGAGACAAGTTGAACAACGATATAATAAAATATATGCGTGAAGAGTTCAAAGTTCTTGTTGGTGAAAAAACTGCCGAGGATATTAAAATAGCAGTAGGAACAGTAGAAGAAGAAGGTGACCCAATTGAAACAACTGTTCGTGGGCGTGATTTAATTACTGGATTACCTCGCGAGGTTATCGTTACTGATTTAGATGTGCGTGATGCAATCGGAGAATCGATTGCTGGATTGATCGATGGTGTTCGCGAAGTTCTGGAGACAACCCCTCCCGAAGTTTTGTCAGATGTTATGCGTCGTGGGATGTTTTTAACCGGAGGAGGGGCATTAATCCGAGGGCTACCAGACCTGCTCAGCTCGGTGATAAAAATACCAGTATATATTGCACAGGAACCATTGTCGGCGGTTGCACGCGGGGCTGGAATTGTTTTGGAAGACTTGGAAAAATACAACGACGTTTTATTAAAAAATTATAATGAGTTACCCCTCTCGTAACAACAGACAAACACCACCATTCGAGCGTTGGGTTTTAATACTGGCGGGGCTGTTTGTTGTGGTCATGTTGATTTTTGCAACAGGATTATTCGGAGTATTACAGCGCGGATTACAACGAGGAGCACGCAGTGTGTGGATTGCACGTGAATATAGTTTGGCAAATGCACGCGATTTGATTACTTTGACAACAGAATCCAAACAATCATTAATTCACGAGATAGAATCACTGCGGTTGCTGAACAAAAATTTGTCTTTGGATAAAACTCGACTACGATTATTAGAGCAAGAAAACAAAACCCTGCGAGAGACTCTGGGGCGACGCGACAAATCAAAAGAAACCATTTTGGCATTAGTTATTGCACCGCCCAGACAGTCTTCGTACGATACTATTTTGATTGACCGCGGGACTAGCGACGGAATTAAAATCGGCGATCGGGTTGTTGCTTATGGTGACATGGCGTTGGGGACTATCGCCGAGGTTACCGGCACAACGGCTATGGTTCAACTATATTCATCTCCTGATACACCGCTGTCTGGACGATTATCTGGGAACCAAACACTGATTGATTTGAATGGTCGCGGAGGTGGAAATTTTATTTTCGAGGTTCCACGCGATATTGAAATTGTCGAGGGAGATATTATTACCCCGGTTTTCAATTCAAGACAAATCATTGGGATTGTTGGAGGATTGGATTTCGATCCGCGTGATCCATTTCAGACGGTATACGTAACGGCGCCGTTTAATATCAACCAGTTGCAATTTGTAGAGATAGAGAAATAAGGATAAAAATCTTTGTTGTATTTTTTCACCAAAAAAGATACAGTAAAAGAAAAAAGATGTTAGAAACAAAATTATATGTACCATCTCCATACCAAACCAATTATATTGGTGGAAATTTTAACACAAAGGTATTAGTTCCATCTCGCAACATTTCCTATTTTCAAGGCAGATGTATAGAGAAAGATAATGAAAAAATTATATTTGAAATATTGCAAGAGGGGTTTCCGATTTCAAAAATTCAGTATGAATTTCATTTTGGCAGTGAATCTGATAGATTGTTATATCAAGAAATAGAACCACGTGATTTTGTTGTATTTCAAGAGTATTATTTTCAGAATTCTGTAACTCATAAGCGAAAAAAAGGATTTATAAAAGATCCAGTTTTGATGCTGTTCTGGGTAAATATATATACCGATCCAAGAGTTTTACGAGGTCACGGTTGGCTTCCAGATTATTAAGACACTTCTTTTTTAGTGGCTTTTTTATTTGCCTCTGCTAGGATACAGACATGAGCGAATTTAATTTCGAAATCAATAAAAAGCTGGGCGGCCAATTGGGTCGCGCTGGGAAAATCACAACCCCCAATGGTGTTATCGAAACACCAGCTTTTGTGACTGTCGGAACCAAAGCCGATGTAAAGGGGGTCACCGTCGAACAATTACGCGCAATAGGCTCGCAGGTAGTTTTGGCGAATACCTATCATTTGTATCTACAACCCGGCGACAAACTAATAGGTCAGGCTGGTGGTTTTGGTCCGTTTATGAAATGGGATGGTCCGACTATGACTGACAGCGGGGGATTCCAGGTATTTTCACTGGGCGAGGCATTCGGTACAAATGTATCCAAAGTCGCCAATGGCGAAGCCGACGTTGTATCCCAACGCCGTGGTTACGCCAAAACAAATAAAATGGCAACCATAGACGAAGACGGCGTAACATTCAAATCATATCTCAATGGTGACAAGCATCGATTTACACCCGAAAGCTCGATGGAGATTCAATGGAATCTGGGGGCAGATATGATTTTTGCATTCGACGAATGTACCAGCCCACATGCACCATTGGAATATCAGAAACAAGCCATGGATCGCACGCACCGTTGGGCTATGCGTAGTTTGGAGCAACATTGGAAATTAGACCCTGATAATAAACAGGCATTGTTCGGTGTGGTCCAAGGGGGACGATTCGAAGACTTGCGACGTGAATCCGCGCGAACATTGGCAGATATGAAAACAGACAACGGTGACATGTTTGATGGGTTCGGTATCGGGGGAAGTTTCAACAAAGACGACATGGCATCAGCGGTCGCGTGGGTGAATCAGGAACTACCTGAAAATAAACCACGGCACATGTTAGGTATTGGTGATCCGCTGGATATTATTTCTGGTATTGAAAATGGATGTGATTTGTTTGATTGCGTTGAACCGACACGTATCGCGCGCCACGGAAATGTTTATACCAAAAACGGTAAATTGAATTTATTCAATGCAAAATTCCGCGAGGATTTTGAAGCTATCGATACAGACTGCGCATGTCCAACATGTTCGGCGGGGCACACCCGCGCTTATTTATCGCACCTGTTACGCGCCAAGGAACAATTGGCGGGAACATTGGCATCTATTCACAATCTGTATTTCATAACCAGTTTGACTGATCGACTGCGACAGGGGATTCATGATGGGAATTTTAATGAAATAAAGGCAGATTTTTTGAAAAACTATAAAGCTTGACAAATTTTGTCCATGGGCGTAACGTTCAATATAAATTATCAAACAAAAAATGTGGTTATGAAAAATTTAATAGTATGTTTGGTGCTATCCGCTGTGGTTTATTTTCAGGCGAAAGCACAAGATTGTATAAGTGCTGATATTGTTATGTTGGTTGATTGGTCGGGAAGCCTAGAGGGGTACGAAGGAGCACAAATGGATGCCTGCAAGGAATTTGTCTCTAAATTTGATTTAAAAAAAGAAAGAGTTAGGTTTGCCCTGGTTTCATTTTACAATTTTGGAGAAGAAACAATCAATCATAAACTTTCTTCGGATAAAAAATCTCTTTTATCCAAATTTGAATCTATGAAAAGTCTTTCAGCTGGCGGGAGTAGCTATATGGAAGGAGGCATTAGCTTATCACGTGTTATATTTCAAAGAGGAAATGAAACTCGCACTGACAACTATCAAAAAATTATAATAATTATTTCTGATGGGGATTTGAATGATTCTGTGGAAACTTATGTTGAGTTATTGTCTATGACAAATCAATATGCTGTTAGGGTGATTTCATTATATATGGGTAATTACAATAATGATTCGTCTGTAGAATTTATGAAGAGTATTGCAACTCCTGGAAATTATTTTCAGACCAGCTATAAAGAACTAGCAGAATTTCTAAAAGATTTAGATTTATGTTTATAAAAAAACAAGGGCTGTCTTATGATGGCTTTTTTTATTACACAAAATCGGTATAATGCCCATACATAGACTTTATGGATAAACAACAAAACAAATTTGAACTGGTATCCAAATACCAACCAGCCGGGGATCAACCCGAGGCTATTTCAATGTTGATAGATGGGTTGAATAGCGGAATGCAAAAACAAACCCTGCTGGGAGCAACTGGAACCGGCAAGACTTTTACCGTTGCGAATCTGATCGAGCAAACCCAAAAACCAACTTTGATAATCGCGCACAACAAAACATTGGCGGCGCAATTAGCCCAGGAGTTCAAAGAATTTTTCCCAAACAATGCGGTGCATTATTTTGTGTCGTATTATGATTACTACCAACCAGAGGCGTATATGCCAACCAGCGACACCTATATCGAAAAAGACGCCAGCATTAACGAAAAAATTGATCGCCTGCGTCACGCATCAACGCAATCATTATTAACACGTAACGACGTGATTATTGTCGCGTCGGTGTCATGTATTTATGGTTTGGGTTCACCTGTAGAATATTTGGCTTATCATGTGTTGATTCAGGTTGACGAGGCTATGACTAAACGTGATCTGATGGAGAGTCTAATCAAAATTCAATACGAACGAACCAATGCCGATTTGAAACCAGGACAATTCCGCGCCATAGGCAACAAAGTCGAGGTCATGCCCATCTCCGAGGAGATAATGTACAGTGTTATGTTTGACAGTGGAAAGATAGACAAAATTTTGAAAATTGATGCCGTCAGTTCAAAAATAATGGACGAACCATTGAATGTATTTATTTTCCCTGCGAAACATTTTATGACCAACCCTGATCGACGTGAAAATGCTTATAACGCTATAGAAACTGAATTAAAAACACGTCTGGCTGAATTAAAAAAACAAGGCAACGTTCTGGAACACGAACGTTTGAAACGTCGTACCAATTATGATTTGGCAATGATGCGCGAGATTGGATACACCAGTGGTATTGAAAACTATTCACGGCACCTCTCTGGCAAAGCAGAAGGCGAAGCCCCAGATACATTGATTTCATATTTCCCACATGATGCAGATGGTAATCCAGAATTCCTGACCGTCATCGATGAATCACACGTTACGATCCCGCAGGTGCGCGCTATGTACGCGGGTGATCAGGCGCGCAAAAAGACGCTAGTTGAATATGGTTTTCGTCTGCCCAGCGCCAAAGACAACCGCCCGTTGCAGTTTAATGAATTCCAGGATCGTATTGGTCAGCAGATTTATACATCGGCTACTCCAGCAGATTATGAAAAAGAAAACAGCGAACAAATTGCCCAGCAGATTATTCGCCCTACAGGATTGGTTGACCCTATGGTTTCGGTTAAACCCATTACACCTGTGGATGATTATCCAGGCCAAGTCCAGGATTTCATAGCCGAAGCATTAGCCGAGATAAAGCGTGGTGGGCGTGTTCTGGCGATTACGTTAACCAAACGTATGGCCGAAGACTTAACCGAGTATCTGATTGAAAAAGGAATTCGAACCAAATATATTCACAGCGATGTGAAAACCATTGAACGTATCGAAATTATTACTGATTTCCGCAAAGGGGAATTCGAATGTCTGGTTGGGGTGAACTTGCTCCGCGAGGGGCTGGACATACCCGAGGTAACATTTATTGGAATTTTGGATGCCGACAAAGAGGGATTCTTGCGGTCTGAAACCGCATTGATTCAAACAATTGGACGCGCCGCGCGTAATGTTGATGGTCGCGTAACATTATATGCGGACAGGGTAACAGGTTCTATGGAACGTGCGATGGGGGAGACTAGCCGTCGCCGAGATAAACAATTGGAATACAACAAAAAAAATGGCATCACCCCCAAGACTATCGAAAAGGCAATCCATGATATTACCTCACAAATGCATTCAGATCATGACAAAGCTGTTAAGTTGGATCTGGATACCGAGCTGGCAAAGTTCACTGACCTAACACCGAAAAAACGCGAAACCGGAATCAAAAAACTGATCAAAGAAAAAGAAAAATCAATGAACAATGCTGTCAAAGAATTGGATTTTGAAACCGCTGCGCTGTTGCGTGATGAAATGAAAGCGTTGACGCGAATGGTAGAGGAAAAATAACTATGAAAAATACCACCAAAAAACCAATACCGATTCCTTTCTTTGGAGTTTCTTTTGGGGTTTTGTTTCTGTGGGTACGGTCTTTGAAATTTTCTGTCTATTATATTTCCAGACTGTTTGTTGTTTTT
>JAOULM010000062.1 GCA_029882015.1 Candidatus Nomurabacteria bacterium | reverse complement strand
ATTTTGTTGGTTGATGCAACCCAGGGTGTCCAGGCACAGACCTTTACGACGCTTGATATGGCCCGTCAGCAGGGATTAGTGATCATTCCGGCACTATCCAAGGTAGATTCGCCTCTGGCGCGTACAGACGAAACCAAGCTCGAAGTAGCCGAGCTACTGGACTGTGATATTGATGAAATTATGGAGGTGTCTGGGAAAACAGGACAAGGAGTCGAAGAGTTATTAAAACAGGTAATTGAACGTGTTCCCGCACCAAAACCAATTCTTGCCGGTGGAGATGATTCATTCCGCGGATTGGTATTTGATTTTGAATATTCTGAACATCGCGGGGTTATTGTTTACACTCGAGTTTTAGATGGGTCTTTGAAAAAAGGAGACCAATTAATGTTTACCGCTGCTAATAAAAAATTCCAAGCCATCGAGATTGGAACATTTAGCCCCGCGCAAAAACCAGCAGACTCCCTTTCTGTTGGTGAAATTGGATATATTGTTACGGGAATAAAACAAGCCGGAATCGCAAACGTGGGGGATACGGTTACTTTTGCAAAACACCCATTGCCACAGATGGATGGATATCGCGAACCTTCTCCGGTTGTTTGGGCGTCAGTTTATCCAGAATCCCAAGATGATTTTGATCAATTAAGGCTAGCCTTGCAACGTCTAAAATTATCCGACAGCTCGTTAACATTCGAAGAAGAAACTTCGGGAACATTGGGGCGGGGATTTCGATGTGGATTTTTGGGAATGCTTCATTTAGAAATTATCACAGAACGATTGCATCGTGAATTTGATTTGGAATTAATTGTTACATCGCCGTCGGTGACTTACAAAGTTTTGAAAAAAAATGGCAAAGAGGTTTGGGTGTATTCTCCTCCATTGTTTCCTGATCACGGAGACGTCGAAACTGTTTTCGAGCCATGGGTAACAATGAAAATAATTTTACCTCATCATTATGTTAATGACATGATACCTTTGTTATATGAACACGAGGGAGAAATTTTGGACACTCTGCAGTTTGGTGACGGACGAACACAGATTGTTCTAGAGATGCCGCTGCGTGAGATGATGCGTAATTTCTTTGATAGCATGAAATCTGTGACTTCGGGGTATGCGTCTGTTTCGTATGAAATGGGAGAATTGCGACCGGCAGATGTTGTCCGTATGGATATTTTGGTTGCGGGGGAGATAGTTCCAGCCTTTGCAAAGGTGATCGGACGTCGCCGTATCGAAGAAGAAGCAGATAAATCTGTGGAAAAATTGTACAACAATCTGTCTAGACAAATGTTTGTGGTAAAAATTCAGGCCGTATCGTTAGGGCGTATCATTGCGTCTAAAACATTGAAAGCCTTGCGCAAAGATGTAACAGGGCATTTGTATGGTGGAGATATAACCCGTAAAATGAAACTTCGCGAGAAACAGAAAAAGGGTAAAAAGCGTATGGCAAGCCAAGGAAAAGTTCATATTTCTCAGGATGTATTTTTAAAGATGATGAAGAAATAAAAAATCCCCTTTGTTGCACTGGGGAAATGTAAGATATCCTCCTCCCCTATGTAGGGGAGCCCGCCCGGATGATCCGTTCGGACGGGGTGCCGAGGAACGAGGCGGAGGGGGATCAGACATAACCACTTCATCTCTGTTCGTCTTCCCGGGCGAGGGCCAAGGGATCCAGAAACATAACCACCAAATCTCAAGTGTCATCCCCGCGCAGGCGTGGATCTTGTTTTAATATATTTTCTTTTTTCTTAGCAAAAAAGAAACAAAAA
>JAOULM010000004.1 GCA_029882015.1 Candidatus Nomurabacteria bacterium | reverse complement strand
TTTTGGAGCAAGTTCGAATGAACCAAAAATGAATTTAATGTCTTCTATAAATGCAGCGGTTGCGGGATTGTTTGCCGAAATCTGAATATCAGAAATATCAATTTGACTCTCTGAATCATCTGCCAAAATTGATGCATTTAATAATCCACCCGAGAATTTTACAGATAATTCACACGACTGTTTTCCGTCGCCGCCAAATCGTGTTCTACCACCTCGTGATCCTGTAAAATTACCGTCGTCATCATAGAAAAACGCAATACATCTGCCGCCACCCATATATCGAACTATCATTTCTCCTTTTAATGGTTCATCTGTTACATCTCCCAGTCGTCCATATTTACCAGAAACAAACGAAGTAAAAGTCGGAGCTATGCCACCAGACACCTGCATCAAACGAGTCAAAGTCTGTGGACCCGCGATACCATCAGCCATCAAGCCATATGTAGTTTGAAAATCCTCGACTGATAGTTTAGTGCGACGACCAAACAATCCATTAATCCTGGCGTTATAAAACTCCAGATCAGTCAATGTTTGTTGTAGCTCGCGAACAGCTGATTGATTACGAACTCCACGACTCAGGTTTCCACCCGACGCTATCAATCCTACAATGGTCGAGGTGTCGATTTGTTTTGGACCAGAAACAAACATGGTGTTTGTATCTTTACCAGCTCCAGCATCAGAAATAGCGTTTGATATCTCATCTTTTGTCACAATTCCCGAACTAAGCCCATCACACGAACATGTAACATCATGTTCACCTTTTGTAAAAGTCCCACCATTTTTTGGACAATAACTAAACAACCAAATACAATTATCAGCTCCTGAGGATTCGATTCTTGTAAAGCCTATTATATCTGGTTCCCCAAGACCACTTTTATTAGTGGCAATTGTTTGGGATTCATTTTTATTATTTCCCCCAAATAAATCACTGAACGGTGTAACCCCTGATGATGTGTCTCCTGCATTTTTATTTGTGTCATTCCCAAAAATAGAAAAAAATTGTGCTTGTTGATCAGTATTCTCGAATCCTCCGGTGCTAATACCAATAGCTGCCCCAATAATGACCAAGGTCAGTAAAAACAATAGTGCGAATTTAGAATGTTTCATATAAAATAAAAAAGAGACTGATAAAAATTAAACTATAACTACACACAGTATAGCAATGATTCTTTGACTGACCGTCAATATTACTGTGGAAACAAAAAAACCGCCTAGGCGGTTTTTTTGTTTCCACAGTAATTAATTCCACTGTAATATACTTTGATAAATTTGGTTTCCTGTTGATAAAGTGTTTGGTGTCATTCCTGGACCGAAAATAAATGGCATTCCTTCATAAGGGATAGTATCTCCGATATTATATTGTGCCAAATTATATGTTTGAGATAAATCTCCAACCAAACAGAATCCATTACCTCCAAGATATGGTGCACAGCTTGTCTGAGGTTCTCCTCCAATCGTAATGTAATTACCGTTGACAGCATTAACTGGTTCGACACGTAACCCAACTAATCCTCCGAAATTACCTTGCTCTCCCTGAGCTGCTGAATTATAAAACATCTGGACAACTCGCCAGTTTGCTGGATAAAAGAATTTGTAAAGTGTTTCATTTTGAAGACTGGCTATAGATCGAACACCGCTCGTCAATGTTGGCGCACCGTATTGTCCACCCAATCGCCTTAATGTTTCTGAGCCAGCAATACCATCTGCAACAATCCCGTTAGCAGATTGGAATTCTTCGACAGCTTTTCTTGTTAGGCGTCCAAATAGTCCATTTATACGACCGTCATAAATTCCAACATCCGACAGCTCTTGTTGCAATTCTTTTACAGCATCTATGTCGCGTACCCCGCGGTATAGGGCTTCGTTGTTTGAAATTGTTTGTTGGATGTTTGGAAATAGTTGTGTTTCTGCCCTAGAAGTAAATTCAATTCTTGAGTCTATTGGGTCTGTTGAAATATTTATATCAACACCAGCAGCTAATGCATCATTTTTTGTTACTACACCAGATAATCCGCCACATGAACAAGTTACATCATATGGCCCTGGAGAAAACTCTCCATCATTTTCTGAACAATAAGAAAATAACCACACACAGTTATCTGCCCCTGATGACTCTATTGTTGTAAGTCCGATAATATCGTCTGATATATCACGTGAATCATTTACCACCGCAGAACCAAACTCAACACCTGGATCCGTTGGGTCTGTACTATCTGACCCAACAAATGTATCGAAAGTACTGATTGTATTTATTGGCTGAATCTGTGCTGTGTCTGCCTGAAACAAACTTCTAAAAGACGAGAATATTTGTGCCTGCCCACCAGAACCTGCTCCGACACCAATGGCGATTGACCCTGTAATGATTGCGATAGCCGCCAATGCTAGAACCGAGAATTGTGATTGTTTCATAATAAATGATTTATAATAATGTTAATAACGACACCCATACAAACATGGTATGATACCCTTATTATTTCACACCCATGAAATATCCACCTGTGGAAAGATATTATTTAAATAACCATCAAATAAATTTCATGACTACATTAATGCAAAAATGGAAAACTGTTACCCCTGGACAAGCGATAATAATTATTGGAATAATTATTGGAGCCAGTATTTTGATACCATCTTTGGTAAAAAACAATAATTCTGGATCAGAAACTGATTTATCAAAAATTGTAGAACCTGTAACAAAAAATGACCACCGCATGGGAGCTAGCGAGAAAAAAGCAAAAGTCACCTTTATTGAATATTCAGATATTGATTGTCCTTTTTGTAAGCAGTTCCATCCAGTACTAGGAGAAATAGTAGAAAAATATGATGATGTTGCTTGGGTGTATCGACATTTCCCAATACCTAGCCTGCACCCAAGAGCAACCAAAAAAGCCGAGGCAGCCGAGTGTATTGCACTGCAAGGTGGTGATGATGCATTTTGGGCACTGTTAGATGACATGTTTGAATTTGGAGACTCAAAAAATTCTAGCGATTTAGACAGATTGCCAGCGTTGGTTGCAGATATGGGATATGATGCGGACAAATTTACAGCATGTTTGGATAATGATGATATGTCAGACCGAGTTCAAAAAGACATAGCGGGTGGAGCAAAAGCCGGCGTCAAAGGGACCCCACACACATTTGTAATTTTGCCAGACGGAGAAATATTATCCCAAAGCGGAGCCGTTCCAATAGAATCAATCGAACAATTACTGGAACAAGTTTTGTAAAGATGGCAGTCATAAGACAAATATCAACAAAAACTTCCGTAAGGAAGTTTTTGCATTTACCTCTAGGTCTTACGCGTCCTTCCGACCTTGGCGAGCGAACCATTATTTCAAACTGTAACCGAGTGGTCCCGCAGGAATTTTTCAGCCAGGCCAGCGTAGCGCCCCCTGGAAAATAGCGAGGTGGAGGTTTTGAAATAATGAGAGAGCGAGACGTGGTCGTCCATTTTTGTATTACTTTTTGTGGAGGCAAAAAGTAATGATAATAAAACTCTTATGTTAAAATAATCCTTATGACTAAAAAAATTACTCTAATTACTACGGGTATATTAACTGCGGTTTTTGTATTTGTTTTTTCGCTAGCCATCTCTAATTTCTCTGCACTGCGCAGCCTGCTATCTAGCGGAGTATTTCGTGGATTTGAGAAAATAAAATTATTTATTACCTTTATGGTGCCCAGTGGAAATGTAACAACATTGAATTATATATTAACAATCATAATTTCTATTTTATTGGGGGTACAAATTGCAATACTTGTAAATTATATTAAAAAACGTAGAACGTCTAGCACGGCACTTGCTGGATCAACTCATGGGGTTGCCGGTTTTACATCTGGTATTTTGGGAATGGGATGTGCCGCATGTGGGTCAGTTGTGATAACCAGCATATTTGGAACAACAGGAGGAATATTGCTTTCTTCTCTGCCACTACATGGAGCAGAATTTCTGCTATTGTCTATTGTTATAATAGCCATATCTACTATTTGGCTAATAAAGAAAAACAACCAACCGCTAGTATGTGACACCACAGACACAGACGTGGTATTATAACTGTCATATGACAACTAACCCAAACAAAAAAGACGATCTATTAAATGTTAGCCAACATGACAAATACAAGACAATTGATGTTTTAATCGAAAAAAGCAAACCAAATCAAACATTTTGGGCGCTGTTAGCATTGTCGTCAATTATTATCACAGGAGGATTACTGCTGGGAAACCAACCAATTGTTATTGGTGGGATGCTGGTTACACCCATGTTAACTCCGTTATTGGTTATCGCACTGGGTGTATCGGTTGGAGATATTTTATTGATAAAGAGAACAATATTATTAGTTCTGCAATCAGCAACCTTTGTTATTCTAGGGGCTGTTATTATGGCTGTAATATTTAATTCTGCCCCTATTCCAACCGTGCTTGCCAACACATTATCTACAGCTTTACTGTATTTTATAATTGCCCTGGTATCTGGTGTTGCTGCGACGTTTGCATGGGTACGCAAAGAAGTATCCGAAACTCTGCCAGGGGTTGCCATTGCTGTATCTTTGGTTCCACCTCTGTCTCTTATTGGTATGAATATCGCTAGATTAGAATGGGAACATACAGGTTTTTGGGCAGGAATATTTGTGTTAAACTTTATCGGTATCACAGTGGGTAGCATGGTTGTATTCTCGTTATCGCAATTCAATCGTGCTGCAGGCGAGGTAAAAGAAAAAAATGAAGAAGTCATAGTCGAAGCTCATCTGAAAAAACTCGACAAAGAATTGCGCGGAGATACGGAACATTAATAAATAACCCAGGAATGTAAATTTTTATGAAAAACAATACAAAAACTACAATTTTTCTAATAGCATTGGTCGTAATAGTAATAGGAATTATTTTTTCAATCAAAGGCGGTGATGAAAAAGTATCACCCAACGATGCACTGGCGCAACACATAACAGACACTGGGACTATTTTCTATGGAGCATACTGGTGTCCAGTCTGCCAACAACAAAAAGCACTATTTGGTCGTAGCACACGATTATTACCATATATTGAATGCTCAAAACCAAACAAACAAGGTCAAACTCAGGTCTGTATTGATGCAGAAATAGAAAGCTATCCTACCTGGGAATTTCCAGATGGTGAACGTATTTCAGGTTCTCTTTCAATAGATTTTTTGTCAGAACGAACAGGCTTCACAGGAGAATTAATCAACAGTAGTCCGGCTGTAACCAGCGAGGTGCCGGCACCAAATTTAGATAACCCCGAAAACGTCGAAGAAATGATAATAGAAATAACCACAGAATAATTTTATGGCCTTAGTTACCGTTGTATCAACAGGAGCAAGTATAGGAACAATCATCGGACAGGTGTTGATTGTTGTATTATTAATAATTGGATTTGTACCCAATTTACGCAAAAGCAAGACAGGTCAATTTATTGCAAACCGTGGATCGTTATTTGCGTTTATTGTTGCAATCGTTGCCACAATAATCAGCCTGACATATTCCGAAGTCATTGGATTTACCCCATGTCGATTATGCTGGTTCCAGCGTATAATGATTTTTCCACAAGTGATTTTGCTTGGTTTCGCATGGTTCAAGGGACTAGGAAAATCTCTGAAATTTTCTATTATAACCATGGCAAGCATTGGGGTTATCATCAGTCTGCGTCATTATATTTTGCAAGTATCGCAAGCTGTTAGTGATTGTGGTGCCGACGCGGTATCATGTTCCGCAAACTATTCATTTCATTTTGGATATATCACCATACCTATGATGGCATTGACGACCGGCCTATTAATTATCATATTAATGTGGCGAACGAAATAAACAGATAACTTGAATCAAAATAAAAAAACCTGCAAATTGCAGGTTTTATTTTTTCTCAAAAAATTTGATTTTTCCAAGTTTCCATTTTGTATACCCAACGGCCAGATAAAACTTGCCACCTTTTTCTATGCCATTTTGTTTATATCTATAGCTAAACGGGACGCGTACACCTTGTTTCTTTGATAAAACTCTTGCACATGGTGTTGTCAGAAATGTTACTGATAGCTCAAAATCTCTATCGAGAAACGGTACAGACAAGAGACTGTTTGTGGGTATATATCCACGCTGTTCGGTGATGATATCTCTGAGCCCTATTTCATCAACGAATTTAACTGTGGATTTTTTTTCTTTAACAAGAGATATCAATAGCTCCAGGGCAACTCGCCCAAGGATAATTTTCATGTATTCCTGAGGAACACCTTTAACTTTTAGATTAATGCCAACTTTTAATCTGCTAACGTTACACTGGGCTGAGAGAGTTTTCCCTTCTCGAGATAAAGTTTCACCATCAATAAACATTTTTGTTATGGTAAAAAATTCATTCAATAATTTAAATAAATGCATCCATGTGGTTTTTATTTGTGAAAAAAATTTGACGGGTTCTTGTTCAGTCTACGCTTTTCCCACTATTCGTCAAGGCTTATCGCATCATCGATTTTAAACTCCCCTATCGAGGTTCGGCGCAAATATCGCAATGTTGCTGGAACTCCCAGCTGTCGTCCGATTTCCTCGGCCAGTGTACGAATATACGTACCGCTGGCAACATCAAAACGGACACGCACGACATATCGACCATTCCCCCGGTCAAACTGGTCCAATACCTGTGCGCTATGCACCGTCATCGTTTTTGTCGGTATGCGTGGTGGCGCTTGTCCCGCCCGTGCATATTTATACAATGGTTTACCATCTACCTTCAAGGCAGAATACAATGGTGCCTGAAATTCATGTGTCCCGACAATATCACCAACAACCTGTTCGACTTTCTTTGAATCAACATCATGCACTGCGGTTTCCGTAACAATATTTCCGTCTGTATCTCCTGTGTCAGTACTGACACCCAGCAAGATTTCTGCGATGTACACCTTGGGTAGCTTCAAATAATCGTTCAGTTTTTTCGTACCTTGTCCGACACCGATAATCATCAGCCCTGTCGCCAATGGATCTAGAGTTCCTGCGTGCCCCATCTTTATTTTTCCGTGCTTTTTACGCAGACGACGAATAACGTCAAAAGACGTTATTCCTGATGGTTTGTCTATTAACATCATTTCGGGCAGTTCACTTGTATGATTATTTTCCATAGAGTATCATGGCAGTATATGGAAGATGCAGAAAAAATCAACCCAAAAGAAATATTAGCAGATCCAACAAAAGAAAAAGAATTTGATGGCCTTCCTGGTATAGACGTAGAAAATGTGACTCCTGCTAAACCTATTCAGGAGGTTTTAGATGTACCCGCACCACCACAATCACCTCTGGAACAGATGGTACGAGAAAAACAAAACGAGCTCATTAGCCTGGGGTATAATTCTGATATTATCGAACACGAAATTTTGAAACTTCAGCGTGATCATTATCGTGAACATGGTGACAAGGAAAAAGCCGACACTCATCATGTGGCATACACTGAATCACTAAGACAACATAGTCAAAAAGAACGCGAGCAAGCCAAAGAAATCACTTCTCTTGCTACAGAAAATATTAGAGAATATATAAAAACAGGAATAGAATCCGAGCAAAAATTAAAAAACCTGCGTAATGAGCTTGCAGAAATAGCGAAGCTACATAAAAAATAACCTATTCTCAAAGCTATGATTCTAAACTACACATAACTCTGTAATGTTTTGACTTTTTAGCATATTTGTGTATAATAAAAGTAAACATTTTGTACATCCTAAATCAGAGATTATGTCACAAGAGTATGATATTAATATTGCAAAAAGCAATATTTGTGCTAAATACAGGGTGTACCAAACAGAACACCCTACAGCACAACATAAATATAAAAAACAAAATTTCCTTTCTATACTACGAAAGGACCTGGTAAATTATTATATTGCAAATGGTGATGATCCGGAACAAAAGTTCATCCATGGTTTTTGTAAAGAGATTGCAAAGAAATTCTTTATAAATGCTCTGCCGTGTTTTAACAAAAAAGAGTGGCAATCTTTCCAGCAACTTTTTTTTGATAAAAAACAAGATTACGATAGAGCTCGAAAAAGAGAACGTGAGATGGCACGATTAGGTCATCACGGAATTCTAAATGAGCTTACAAGTATCGGACTAAGCTCTAACTAAAAAGCCCCGCATTTCTGCAGGGCTTTTTTTATGTAATCTTATTTCCGCGTAGCTAGCTGTACTGACTCGCCAGAAATATCAATTGTTGCAATTTCATCCATAACTCTGATCACTTTTTTGTGATAGTTCGGGGTAATCCCGACTGTTTCAGGAGGGTTGTACGCCTCGAGAATCTCGTGAATGTTTTTGTCCGCATAGTAACGAGCTGTGTTGGGATTGTGTCCCGCCAAGTTCAATGTTACTGTACGAATAGCTTCGTCATGACTTGGAAAACTAATTCCACATGATCCCCATCCGAAACCGTTGTTTCCACATGCGTTTTTGAATCCAGTGGATTCCAACATCGCAAGTGACGCAACCAAACGCCAATCCAAATCATACTTGTCCGCGTAAACAATAAAAGACTCGGCGTATTCACCAGCGGGAAGATCCCACTGTGCAAAGTACGCTTCGACTTGTTGTGCGCGAGTATCAGATACTGCCGATGTGGCAGTCGGATTAATTGGAATGAACATTGCTAACGGTGAGGCGCTGATTGCAAGCCCTGCTGCGACGGTAGGTTGCCCCACAATCAGAAAAGCTACAATTATTGACCCTACCGTAGTGTTACGAATAATAGACGAGTAATCGATTGAATTTCGTAGGTATGATGTAATTTTTTTCATAAAGCGACGGTATGAGCTCCGTCAAACTGCCAAATTTCAACGAGGAATCGAGTATGAAATTTGAGACATCCCGCAAACGTGCGTAGCACGTTATGCGGGATCCCGTTGTTTTCACATACCAAACCTTGTTTTAAGAGTCCAAAAATGCATTAAAGCGCACACTTTCAGGGGTCTTTTTCTCTTATACAAAAGAAAAAGCCCCTCTTGGGACTGCGTCCATATTAGCATTTTTTCACATAAATGTCAATAGTAAACCACGACTTAATTTAGAGTCAATATCTATAATTCCCTTGTTTTATAGACTCTCAGGAGATATCCCCTGATTCAATTTTAGCAAGAAAATTAACATGATATTATGTCTATATGAACAAATTATATACATTTTTTGGAACACTATCAGCTTTTCTATTAATATCGCAAAAGGTTTTTGCTATTGCCGCCCCCCTTACCACAGATGGTGACCCAGGACGACTATGGAAAATTTATTCTTTTCTTGTTGACAACAATCATCAGATAAAATTACTAAGTTTTATTATATTGGGAGTTGCTATAATTTCTCTTGTTGTTGCTATTGCTACAAAAAATAATCAGGGGTCGAGAACAAAAAAGATCTCCAACAAAGTGTTTTGGATATTTATTATTCTTTGGTTAGTTATTTTTGCTTTATCCAAAATTTTTATTCCTGTTTATTATTAAGCATTAAAAAAAACCACCTTGCGGTGGTTTTTTTTAATGGGTTTGTTTATTTAGCTTCTTTTTCTTTTGCAAATGGAATTCCAATATATTCAAAATATTTCATAGCCTCGTCACGTGTTTTGGCGCTAGACACCAATACGATAGACAAACCAAATGTATTTGATAGTTCTTCGTCGGCTACCTCGGGGAAAATAGTGTGTTCTTTGATTCCGATAGTTAGGTTTCCCATTGAATCAACCGCGCTACGTTTGATTCCACGAAAGTCTTTTGTTCGTGGTAATGCAACATGGATTAATTTGTCCAAAAACTGAATCATACGTGATCCGCGCAATGTAACAGACAAGCCAACAGGATCGCCTTGGCGAATCTTGAAACCAGCGATTGATTTCTTTGCTGGGCGTGCTGCAGGTTTTTGTCCTGTAATTATTGACAATCGGTCAGTTACCAATTCAATAAAGTTTTTGTTTGTCTTTGCACGTTTTCCAACACCCGAAGAAACAACGACTTTTTCTACTCGTGGAACAACCATCGCATTAGAATACCCTAAACTTTCTTTTAGGTTCTCAAACGCTTTTTGAATTTTTTCTTTGACCATTATCATAAGCAATATAGTATATAAATATTAAATCTCGTTACCGGTACGCTTTGAAATGCGAACAAATTTTTCTCCGACCAATTTTCTACCAACGCGTGTTCCTTTTTTGGATTTAGCATCGTAAATCATCACGTTTGATACATCGATTGGCATTGGCAAAGTTACCTGTGTCCCCTTGCCACCTGGGTGTTTTACGTTTTTTGTACGAACGTTAACACCATCAACAACCACACGATTGTCCGCAGGAATTGCTTTGGTAACGGTTCCGGTTTTACCCTTGTCGCGACCTGTCATTACTATTACGTTGTCTCCTTTTTTAATCTTCATAAGCAAATATTAGAGCACCTCGGGTGCTAATGAGGCAATTTTCTGATAACCGATTTCAGTAATCTCACGTGGGATTGGACCGAAAATACGGTTTCCACGAGGTTCTTTTTTCTTGTCATCGACGATGACAACAGCATTGTCGTCAAATGAAATATATGATCCATCATTGCGACGAGTTGCTTTTTTCTGGCGAACAACCAAGGCGCGCAATACGTCTTTTTTCTTTACTTGTTTTCGTGGTTCTGCAGTTTGAACTGACAAAACAACAACATCTCCGATACGAGCATATCGACGTTTTGAACCTCCGAGCACCTTGAAGACACGGCCCATCTTACCGCCAGTGTTATCAGTTATTTTAACAATTGTTCCTGGTTGAATCATAAGCTTATTTTGCGGTATTAACTACCTTGAAATGTTTATCTTTTGAAATAGGATGTGTTTCGACAATAGTCACAACATCTCCGACCTTGTGGGTGTTGCTGGCATCGTGTGCTTTGTATTTTTTGTTGGTAGTATAGTATTTACCATATTTTTGGTGCTTCACAAAACGCTCGACGTTTACCACGACGGTTTTATCCATTTTGTCCGAGACAACGATCCCTGACAAGGTTGTATGTTGTTTTGTTTTGTTTTCATTCATAAAAATTTACTCTTTGGCTGATGAACTACGCTTTGACAATTCGGTTTTGATTTGCGCTATCTGTCGACGAAGCTGTTTGGTTGAACCCGATCGGGCTCCTGCCATAGCAACCCCTGCTTTAGCAAGCTTTGTCTGAACTTCGCTCAAACGTTTGACCAATTTGTCATTATCTAGTTTTGTTAGATCATCTACCATAGGCTATGCTCCGATATCGTCTTTGCTGACAATTTTGGTTGTGACTGGAAGCTTCGACCCTGCTTTGCGCAGTGTTTCGCGAGCTTGCTCAGGAGTAAGGTTGTCTACTTCAAACATTATACGTCCTGGCAAAACTTCGAAACAAAATCCCTGTGGGTCTCCCTTTCCCTTACCCATACCCATTTCTGGGGGTTTACGTGTTACCGGTCGGTCAGGGAAAATTCGAATCCAATATTTTCCGATTTTACCAACCCCTCGTGACATTACCTTGCGGGCTGATTCAATCTGGTTTGATGTAATACGCGCAGAGCTCGTTGCCTTGAGTCCAAATGATCCATGATGAATCTTGGTACCACGAGTTTCTGTGGGAACCTTGTTTGGGTTACGACGCATTGTTTGCCATTTTCGATATTTTACTTTTTTTGGAAATAACATATGCGTTTATTTATTATCAGATTCGCGCCCCAGCGTATCTCCCTTGTAAACCCAGACCTTGATTCCAATACCACCGTATGGCAATCGAGCTGTTTCTGTGGCGTAGTCGACATCTCCGCGCAGGAATTGCAATGGAATACCACCCAATTTTACCTCCTCTCGACGGGCCATTTCGGCTCCACCAAGACGTCCTGCTACAACGATTTTTACACCTTTTACTCCGCGAACGTTTTTGATTTTTTCAGCTGTCATTTTCAATACACGTCGGAACTGCATACGCTTTTCCAACATTTCACGGATTGCCTGTGCGTTGATCGCTGCATTTGCATCGGGGTTCTCTACATCAATAACATCAATAACGAACTCTTCTGCTGGCGCCATTTGATTTTTTCGCATGAACGCTATCAAATCTTTTTTCATTTTTTGTGCGCCTTCTCCTTGTCGCCCGATAACCATTCCAGGACGTGATGTCGCCAAAACAATACGTGTTGTTTTACGTGAACGTTCGATGTCGATTTCAGCGACATATTTTCCTTGGAGTTCTTTTTCAAGAAAACCACGGATTAATTCATCTGCAACGACTTGGTCGCTGTATTTTTTACCAATACCAAACCAGCGTGATTTCCAACCACGGATGATTCCTAGACGTTGTGCATATGGATGTACTACTTTACTCATAAGCTATTTTTTGGTTACGGCCTTCTTTGCAGGTTTTTCTGCAACAACCGTTTTATTAACTGGTTTTGGTTCGGCTTCAGCCAATTCGACAGTGACTCGGCTAGTTCGCTTGTGAATAGCAGATGCCATTCCACGAGCTCGAGGGCGGAAACGTTTTAATGTTGGGCCTTCGTCAACCGTAATCTTGCTGATTTTTAGTGTTTCTATTGTTTTTCCGTCATTGTTTGATGCATTGGCTGCTGCTGATGCAATTAGTTTTGCTACGGCTTCTGCAGCACGCTTTGGAGCGTATTTCAACAGCGACAAAGCTGATGCTACGTTTTTTCCGCGCACGGAATCAGCCACAAGACGAACCTTGCGAGGTGATTGACGATAATTTTTAAGAAAAGCTTTCATGGTGTTATTTTAAATGTTTTATTGGTTTATTTTGCTGATTTAGCTGATTTTGCTGCTGTAATTTCTGCCTCACGTTTCTTTTGTTCTAGCTCCTTCATCAGTTTACCTCCATGACGGTGGAATGTACGTGTTGGAGAGAATTCTCCTAGACGGTGTCCAATCATGTCCTCGGTAATCAGAACATCTATGTGTTTTCGGCCGTTATGTACACCAAACTTGAAACCAACCATTTCTGGGCTGATTTGGCTGGCGCGTGCCCATGTATTAATAACCCCAGTTTCATCTGGTTTTTTGTCTGCGATCTTCTTTAGAAGTTTCGCATCAATATATGGTCCTTTTTTGATTGATCGTGTCATATTTAAAAGTCGTAATAACTGCCCTAGTATACACAGAAACGTAAAGAAATCAATCAACAGGCGCGCCCATAACGGGTTCTGTTGTTATCTCGTAAGTTGTCTCTATATATCCCAAAGGGAGTAATACCCAGCTATACTAGCAAATATGGAATTGATTGTCAACAAAAAAGCCATACTTCGTCATGCTGAATTTATTTCAGCATCTGAGGTTAAATTTACCACCCAACAAAAAACTGCCAAAAGGCAGTTTTTTGTTGGGTTTCTATTGGAATCGTTTTGTCTTGCGACGTTTAACGATGTTTTTGTTTGAGTATTTCTTTGATTTTCGTGTTTTAACTCCGTAGGCCAATTTACCTTGACGAGTTTTTGGGCCACGACGAAGTCCGATTCCTTGTTTACCTTCTCCACCACCATGAGGGTGATCGACAGGGTTCATCGCAGAACCACGAACCGTTGGGCGGCGTCCCATGTGTCGGGCACGTCCAGCCTTTCCGATTTTTACCAGTTTGTATTCTGGGTTTGAAACTTCTCCGACTGATGCAAACGCTGTGTCGGGTACCTTGCGAATTTCGCCTGATGGCATTTTCAGCAATGTTTTCCCTTCATCATGCGCTGTTACCTGAACGTAGGTTCCCGCGCTACGAGCCAATTTAGCCCCACCACGTGGTTGTAGTTCAACAGCATAGACGAATGTTCCTACAGGAATATTCACCAACGCCATACGGTTTCCAGGTTTTACCTCGGTTTTTTCTGAGACAATCAATGTGTCTCCAACTACTACTTTTTGAGGTAGCAATGTATAGCGTCGTTCTCCATCGGCATATACCAATACCCCGATAAATCCGTTACGGTTGGGATCATATTCCACCGTTTCAACACGGGCAGGAATATCGCGTTTATCGAACAAGAAATCAATCTGTCGATACATTCGTTTGTTTCCACCCCCTTTGTGGCGAACAGAAATACGCCCTGATGAAGCGCGCCCAGCATGCTGTTTGCGTCCCTTGGTTAACTTTTTGTTTGGTTCAGTGGCTGTCAAAACTTTGCGGTAATCAATACCGGTCATACCTCGACGCCCATTTGAAGTTGGTTTATATTTTTTAATCATGTTATGTGTCACTAGTTATCGGATAGTGAGAACCATAGTTTTTTAATAAATTACTCGACTTATGCCAATGTTATACTGTCTCCCTTTTTCAGATAAACATAAGCTTTTTTCTCGGTTTTAGTTCGCCCCCATCCCTTTCGCCAGATAGCTACTGGTTTTCGACGAGTAATGCGAACTTTTTCTGCATCAACTCCGTACATTGCCTTGATGGCTTTTTTTACATCTTGTTTGTTTGCGCGAACGGCAATATCAAATGTATATACGTTATTTTCTGACAGAACTGCAGCTTTTTCGGTGATACGTGGACCAACGATAACTCCTGCGGAAGCCAAAGATTGCGCTGTTTTATCTCCTTTTGATTCAGTAGTCGGAGCTACATCTGTTTCTTTTTTCTTTTTGTTTAAAATTCCCATAGGCATTATTTGTTATCGCTCGTTTCCCCCAAAAGCACCGACATGCTCTTTTCCGGAGTGCTGATAATCAAATACCGGTATTTCATAACATCCAATACGTTCAAGTTACGAACATCTTCGATGGTTGTATGTCCCAAGTTGCGGAACCCCAACGCTGTGTTGGTGTCTCGCTCTGGCACCACCATGAAAATGTTGTTGTGCTTTGGTGTGTTGATTGTTTCGAATCCTGCGATAGTTTCCAATCCCTTCAAAGACGCTACAGCTTCTTTGGTTTTAGGGGCTGACAAGTTCATGTTGTCTACGAATAGAATTCTTCCGTTACGTAGTTTTTCTGACAATGCAACATACAAAGCTTTTTTTCTCATCTTTTTGTTGATTTTTTTGCTGTAGTCTTTGTCGTTTCGTGGTCCGTGAGATACTCCTCCACCAATCCAGATAGGGCTACGTCGTGACCCGTGACGAGCACGTCCTGTTCCCTTTTGTTTCCAAGGTTTTTTACCTCCTCCGGAAACTTCTGATCGGTCTTTGGTGTGAGCCAAAGCAGTTCCAGCGCGACGATTTGCCTGCATAGAAACAACCACCTGGTGTACCAAATCGGCATTCCATGGTTGATTGAAAACAGTCTCAGGAACATCAAATGTTCCAGCCTCTTTCCCTTGTGTATTGTAAATAGTAGTTTTCATACGCAAATTATGATTTAGCTGAAACGATTTCCAGTAATGTTCCGCGTCGACCTGGTAATGCTCCCTTGATAAGCATTTCATTTGTTTCCAAATTAACCGCCAAGACTTTGAGTCCCAGGGTTGTGTGTCGATCAGATCCAGTACGTCCTGGCATTTTCATACCCTTGAACACACGTTGTACTCCACCGGCACCAATAGATCCCCCGGTTCGTTCATGGTGTTTGTTACCATGGCTACGTCGTGATCCGCCAAAGTTATAACGTTTTACAACACCTTGGAATCCTTTACCTTTGGTGATTCCTGTTACCTGTATAGCATCTCCTGGTGCAAAGGCTTCGACGGTAGTCGTATCCCCTGTTTGTGCATCAGATGCTGTTGATAGGCGGAATTCACGCACGTAACGGAAATTCCCCAGCTCTTTCCAGGCTCCTTTTTGGGCTTTGTTAATGTTCTTCTCTTTGCGGACGCCGAACCCGACTTGTACCGCGTTGTATCCATCGTTATCAGCAGTTTTTACCTGTGTTACAACAATGGGCCCCGCCGCTACGATTGTAGCTGGGATCACTGTTCCATCCTCGGCAAAAAATTGCGTCATGGATTTTTTCTCTCCAAGAATAAATTTCATATATTCTTATTGGTTTACCGTACCGACAATCGTTATCTGGTACATATAAACGTAAGCCTGTTAATTAAAGTGATTCTCGGACCCTGTATCTACGATATTGTACAGGTATCTCGAATGCCCTATCTTACGGAAAAAGTGATGAATGTCAAGCATTTCCAACGGCTCACGCGTGAGCCATTGGAATTGCCTTGAAGTTGACTTTTTATACATAATTATATAAAGTTATCCCCACCTAAACATGCGATGGTCGCATATAGAGGTTTGGTATAATAAAAACAACCCCCTGCAGAGGGTTGGAAAAACTACAAATTTAGTTATTCTCGAAAAAAATTCTTTGAAGCGCCTATTATGGGCGTTTTATTGTTTCCCTAACAGTAAGGTGCGGGTACCGCAACGCATACTCTCGAGTAACAATCCGTCCAGTGACGGCGCTCCTATATATATAGTAAACTGACATAAAAAATGTTTATTACTAATTCTTTTAAGACAATTATTTCTGCATATTCGACTGCAGCCATTCTACGCGCGTAGGGGAAAAATTGACAAACAAAAAATCGCTTCCAAAGACAGCAACACCAGCAAAAATTAATCCACCGATTGCGACACCAGTAGTCAGGTGTCGCTGTCTCTAAAAACGATTTTGAGGTTCTCCAGCTCTCTAGTTTTTTAGTGAATAAATGCCTTTGCGATAACTAATAATGGTGTCGCTTATATATTATACAATGAAATTAGATTTGACACCACATCAAATCATGTGGATTGTGTGGATAAACTCCAAATATCACACGTCTTCCGACCTTGCCGAGCGAATCCATGTTTTCGAAACGAAAGTGAACGTTTCTAATTTTTCAGCCAGGCTAGCGTAGCGCCCCCTGAAAAATAGTAAACGAGAGTTTCTGAAAACATTATGAGCGAGGTGTGGTCGTGGTCTTTTTGGTTACTTTTTGGGCATACAAAAAGTAATGTGTTAATTCCTCTGGATTCTGAATGCGGAGCATTACAGAATGACGCTTTTAGGAAGGTAATTATCCCCCTAGATCCCGGATCAAGTCCGGGAAGACGCGAGAGGCTGGGAGGCAATGTACACACAATGTATGTACAGACGATATTTATGTAAAACAAAAACCGCCCTTGCGAGCGGTTTTTTGTTTTACATCATCTTGACATCAATCTCTACCCCAGAAGGGAGAGTTAGATTGGTCAATGCGTCGATCAATTTTGGAGACGGATTGATCATATCAATCAATCGTTTGTGTACACGGATTTCGAACTGTTCACGCGCGTCCTTGTGGACGAATGTTGAACGGTTTACCGTATATTTTTTGATTTCAGTTGGCAATGGAACTGGGCCTGCGATGACTGCGTCATAACGAGCTGCGGTATCCATGATTTGCTTTACCGATGTATCCAAAACTTTGCTTTCGTATGCGCGCACACGAATTCGTAGTTTTACATTGTCGTCTTTTTTCTTTTTTTCTGCCATAAAATTTGGAGATTAGCTAGTCTTGATTAGGCACGTCCTTGATACGATGTACCAAGAATATCCTAGCGCCTGCCCGACCCTAGAATAGGGGCGGGCCTTGTGGAATTGGATTACGCAACAATTTTTGTTACAACTCCGGCCCCCACGGTACGACCTCCTTCACGGACAGCGAAACGACGTTGTGCTTCTAGCGCAATTGGGGCTACCAATTTAACCTTGAAAGTCACTGTGTCTCCGGGCATAACCATTTCAACACCTTCGGCTAGTTCAACTTCTCCTGTAACGTCAGTTGTACCGATGTAGAATTGTGGTTTGTATCCCTTGAAGAAAGGTGTGTGACGACCTCCTTCTTCTTTTTTAAGAACGTAAACTTCACATTCAAATTCTGTGTGTGGTGTAACGGTTCCAATAGCTGCCAAAACCTGTCCACGCGTGATGTCTTCTTTTTTGATACCACGCAACAAGATTCCTGCATTATCTCCGGCCATACCTTGTTCCAACTGCTTGTTGAACATTTCAACTCCAGTTACTGTTGTTTTTCGTGTGTCTTTTAGACCAACGATTTCAACTTCTTCTCCGACGTTTACGATTCCGCGTTCAATTTTACCTGTAACAACGGTTCCGCGCCCTTCGATTGAAAAGATGTCCTCGATTGGCATCAAGAATGGTTTTTCAGTATCACGTTCTGGTACTGGAATCCATGTATCCATGGCTTCGATCAATTCTGAAATCCCAACTGCCCATTTATCATCCATGCTTGTAGCTTCTGCAGCTTTCAAACCTGAACCTTTGATAATAGGAGTGTTTTCTCCGTCGAATCCGTTAGATGTCAAAATGTCACGAATTTCTTCCTCTACCATCATGATCATTTCTTCGTCATCTACCATGTCAACCTTGTTAATGAAAACAATAATCTTTGGCACACCAACTTGTTTTGCCAACAATACGTGCTCACGTGTTTGTGGCATCGCTCCGTCGGTTGCAGCAACCACAAGGATAGCTCCATCCATCTGAGCCGCACCGGTAATCATGTTTTTGATGTAATCGGCGTGACCTGGCGCATCAATATGCGCGTAGTGACGATTTGCTGATTCGTACTCCTGGTGAGAAAGAGCGATAGTAATACCACGTTCTTTTTCCTCGGGAGCATTGTCGATATCTGCATAGTCTTTCTTTTTAGCAAGACCTTGCATTGACAATACGTTAGTTATCCCTGCTGTTAATGTTGTTTTACCATGATCGACGTGACCAATGGTCCCCACGTTTACGTGAGGTTTTGAGCGATCAAATGCTTCTGCTGCCATAACGCTGTTGATTAAACATCGTAGTACTTGCCCCAGTCGAGAGCCCTACTAATCAGGTGCTGCCGAGAGGTCCAATACCCACGCGTTCAATATAAATAATTAATAAAAGCAATGTGTTGTCGTCAGGGGGACCCTGCCGAAATGTTCGCAATGCTCACATTTTTGCAGTTCCTGCAACATCACATTCTTATATACCCATCGCTGGCTTAGTTATGAACATCTCGCTACGCTCGACGTTCGCAACCTTCGCTGCGCTCGGTTATAAAACGCTTACTTTCCGTGCACCAGAAAGCAAACAAAAAACGCACACTTGCGTTGCGAATAATATAGCACGGTATATGGAAAATAGTCAATAGAAAAAGCCCTGGTTGCCCAGGACCTTTTCATAAAGCTGGTCTCTACTAATAAGCCGAATTTTGTCCCCCGTATCCATAAGATACGGATGCACAAGTATGTGTCTGCGATGATTGTCGCCAATCACCTGTAGCGGCACTCTACGATAAACGTAGCTCGGCCTTGCACTCGGATAAGGATTTTGCCGTTTCACCCCAGTGTTACCACTGGATTATTCCCAAAGGAATTCATTGGCTTTCGCCGCCGACGTCACTGCTCGCACCTCTATAGTTACCTACGACAGGCGTTACCTGCTACCTGGTTCCACAAATAAATGTGGGAGTGTTCGGACTTTCCTCGGGCTGGTTCGCAAGCGAACCAGCCCGCACTTGTGTTGTAGAGACTTATATATATTATAGCATAATTTCTTGACAAAATCAAGATATCGTGATAAATTTACAAAGAATTAAAATTTATATTAATATGAGTGACGGAATAACAGAGGCTCGTACCTTGAGTAATTACACAGAAGATGGAAAGATATTTTGGGAAAAAGCACTTCTTTTTTTACAAAACAAAGAAGGTTTGACGAAGCTTAGATTAGCCGCAAAAACTTTTGCCCCCCCCAGCTAATGCTGGGGGATTTTTATTTACCCACACAAAAAAATGAGCGAGGTTGAACCTCACTCATTTTTTTGTATTTTTTAGATTTATTCCCAATCCAGATTGGCTCCGGTTTGGTATTCTGTTACGCGTGTTTCGAAAAAGTTCTTTTCTTTTTTCAAATCGATGATTTCTGACATCCATGGGAATGGATTTTCATCACCGTAAACTTTGACTAATCCAATACGTTCCAGACGTCGGTCAGCAATATAGCGAACATATTGTTCGATGGCTTCGACGTTCAGTCCCAGGATTCCCCGTGGCAGAGCATCACGAGCGTACGCGATTTCCAATTCGACAGCTTTTTTAATTTTATCAGTGATGTCATTTTTGAATTCATCCGTCCAAATAGTTGGATTTTCTTTTACAATTTCGTTAATCAAATCAGCACCAAACGCCAGGTGAACTGATTCGTCGCGTAAAATAAACTGGAACTGTTCCCCAACACCAACCATTTTTTGTTGGCGCAAGAATGACAACATCATAACGAATCCAGCATAGAAAAAGATTCCTTCCATGATGATGTAATATCCCACCAAGTCATGCACGAATTCCTGGACATCTGCGTCAGTCTTGATTTCAAAATTAGGATCCATGATTGATTTTGTCATGTTTATAACAAATTCATCTTTCTCGTGAATAGATGGAATTGTTTCGTACATCGTATAGATCTCTTCGGGGTCTAGACCTAATGTATCGCAACAATAAATGAATGTATCAGTATGCACGGCTTCTTCGTAGGCTTGACGTAACAAATATTGACGACATTCTGGATTAGTAACATGTTTATAAATCACCAAAACAATGTTGTTCGCAGTCAATGATTCAGCTGTGCTGAAAAATCCCATGTTCCACATAACCACACGGCGCTCGTCTTCGGTTAGAAAATCTTTGGCTTTCCACTGCTCGACGTCCTGTTGCATGTTGACCTCTTCGGGGGTCCAGTTGTTCGACACACCGTCTTTGTAGTGTTGACGCGCCCATTTATACTTCATGGGAAGTATTTTGTTGGGGTCGGTTGCGCTGTTACGAAGAATTGATTTTTCAGACATAAATATACAGAGTTAAGTTTATAATCAACGAGATCCTGAAATAAATTCAGGAAGACGCAGTTGCGTTACTGACATGACTCACATGTTTCATCATTATACACATGAAGCTTGGTCTTGGAAACGGTGATTTTTTCTGTTTCAACAACAATATCAGATGGAGTTGGTTGGTCGTCGTATTTTTTATTGATATCAATGGTTGATTTTTCAATTGACGTAGCCCCTAGTGTTCGCAGATAATATGTAGTTTTTAGCCCCATTTCCCATGCTGCCATATAAATATCTGACAGATATCGTCCTGATTGAGTTTTGGTAAAGATGTTCACTGATTGTGACTGATCCATCCATTTTTGACGACGCGCTGCATGTTTGATAATCCACATCGCATCAATTTCGAAAGATTCTTTGTATTTGTCTTTGACCCATACTGGAACATTGTTCATGTTCTGAACAGAACCATCGTAATATTTCAGACGTTCCATCATTTCTTTGTCCCACAATCCTAGTTTCTGCAAATCATCTACCAGATAATTATTTAACACGGTGAATTCCCCACTAAAGTTTGATTTCACGTACAAGTTTTTGTAGATAGGTTCAATAGACGGCAATTGTCCAGAAATATTGGCAATCGTTGCGGTTGGGGCGATAGCTAATGTGTTACTGTTTCGCATACCGTGCGCTTTGACATGATCACGAACAATTTTCCAATCCATTTTTGAATCCAACGGAACACCTGTCTCCAATCCGCGTTCGTCTTCTAGGATTTTCATGGTGTCGATTGGGAATAATCCACGGTCCCATTTTGAACCTTTGTAGCTTTCATACGCCCCCTTTTCTTTTGCTAATTCTGATGAACCTAGAATTGCGTGATATGAAACAGTTTCCATCATTTCATCAGACAGCTGAATTGCCTCGTCACTATCAAATGGTAAATTCATTTTATATAGCATGTCTTGGAATCCCATAACCCCCAGCCCCACCGGTCGGTGACGGAAGTTAGAATTTTTTGCTTCTATGGTTGGGTAAAAATTCAAATCAATAACATTGTCTAAAATACGCATTGCTATCTTTACTGTTTTTGCAATTTTTTCATTATCAATTTTTCCATCTGCGGTTACGTGTCGCATCAAACTGACAGATCCTAGATTACACACAGCTGTTTCATCAGCGCTAGTATTCAAGGTAATTTCTGTACACAGGTTTGAACAGTTCACCATCCCCACGTGGTCTTGTGGGCTACGGATGTTTGATGGGTCTTTGAATGTTACCCACGGGTGTCCTGTTTCGAACAACATCGTTAATTGTTTTCGCCACAGGTCGCGTGCTTTCATGGTTTGGAACAAGTGAATTTCTCCAGCTGCTACTTTTGCTTCGTAGGCTTCGTAGGCTTTTTCGAATTTTTTTCCATAGGTATTGCTCAGTTCTGGGACTTCTTCGGGGCTAAACAATGTCCAGTTTTCATCTTGTTGGACACGTTTCATAAACAGGTCAGAAATCCATGCAGCTGTGTTTATATCATGCGTACGACGTCGGTCATCCCCTGTGTTTTTACGCAAATCCAAGAATTCTGGGAAATCCAAGTGCCAGTTTTCCAAATATACCGCAGTAGCACCACGTCGTTTACCTGAACGGTTAATAGACGCCGTAGTCGAGTCAACAATTTTCAAAAATGGGATCAATCCCTGTGAACGAATGTTGATAGTTTTCACCATAGCATTGGTTGCGCGAATTTTGGTCCAAGCTGTTCCAATCCCTCCTGAATATTTCGACAGCTGAGCATTATCCCCGATAACCTTGAAAATATGGTGCAAATCATCATCCACGTAGTTCAAATAACACGAACTCATTTGTGCATGTACGGTTCCAGAATGAAGAAGGGTCGGAGTTGACGACACATAGTCTAATCGTGACAGCACGTCATAAAATTCAATCGCGACAGCTGTGGGGTCTTTTTCCTCGAGCGCTAGCCCCATGGCTACGCGCATCCAAAAATATTGTGGTAGTTCCCAAATCTTTTGCTCTGAATCTTTCGAGAAATAACGGTCTTGCAAAACCTGTGCCCCCATGTAATTAAACAAATGGTCACGTTCTGGTTTCAATGCTGCTGACAATTTTGCAAAATCAAATTTTTCACCCAGACGAGTGTCCAGACGTTTGTCATCAATCAAATGTTTGATGCTGATTTCTAGACCATCTGAATGTTTCTTGGCAAATCCATCTTCGAATTCATTAGTGCCAATGACATCCTTGTACAAATCATTGAATAACATCCGTGCGGCAAGTTTCGCATACACGGGGTGCTCCTCGACATGTTGTTTTAGTACCATAATCAGAGCGCGGTTAATTTCACTGATGGTAATTCCATCATACATGTTCAGTTTTACGGAATCCAACAATTCATCCACATTTATTTGGTCGGCTCCCTGGTCTTCGTATCCTGCCACCAAATTATTTAACATTTTTTCGATCTCTTTGGTTTTGAATGGAACCAAATTCCCATCACGGTCTGTGATATTGATTTCACTGCGGTCTGCGCGTCCAACACGCTCCGCCAATTCAGCTTCTCGTAATTTTTTGCGCTCCTCGCGATACAATATATATGATCGCGCCACATTAAAGTCACCACGTTCTGCAATTTTTCGCTCTGCGGTGTCTTGGACGTCTTCGACTCCGGGTAATCTCTCCAAGAAAATAGCATCCAAAGCTTCAACAATTTGACTAGTCAAAACCACAAGATCATCAGAGCCAATTTGATGTCCGTTTGCTATATAAGCACGTTCTATTGCGACGGTTATTTTTTCGGGAGTGAATTCAACGACATCCCCGCTACGCTTTTTGATCATTTGTGGTGACATAAAAAATACATTAGTTATGTTTTCTAATAATAACGACTTGTGAAATTTGGCTATCTCTGGAAAGAAGGTCTGTTACCTCTTCGTCTATCCATTGTACTACCCGATGACCTCAAGTGCTGTTGAAAACCATAAAAACACCGAACCGTGGTACATAAAAAAAATAGGGTCAAATATGACCCTATTTTTTCCCCGAAAACACTCGGAGAGAAATTTTTTATAACCACGCAAGAGGGGTTTTCCACAGAAACTACCGAACATTAACTAAATCGCCAACTTTCCAACCCAATCCACCAGCGATTCCACTACGCACCTCGAGAACATACTGCGACGGAGCCGGAGACCGGAAAGATTCTGGAAAAGATTCCGGAGAAACCTGGTGTTCGATATGTGTTATGCGATATTCATCATCAATCCAAATAATATCTATGGCAAATTCCATGTCTTGCATCCAAAACGCATAGTCACCCTGAGAGTCAAAAACAAAAAACATTCCCTGCTTATCAGATATGGCAGAACGATGAGATAATCCAGATGATCTTTTTTGATTTGTATCTGCAATGGCAACAGAAAAAGTATTGTTCTGGATAGTAACCATCCCATCATCATAACTGTCTGGTATTTTTGCTGAAACAGCTCCAACTACAGCAACCCCGATTATAATAAAAAATGTAAACACTATCGTGGGTAATATTTTTTTTCTTTTCATAAAAACTATTATAACCCGAAAAAATATTTTGTTTGTTTTTTATCCATTAATCTCGTATAATCATACTCATGACAGCAAAAACCAATCCTTCTTCAGAAAAGACTTCTTCATTTGGATCCGCAATGTGGGAATTGGTTCGATTCGCAATTATCGCACTGATCATTGTTATACCCATTCGTATGTTCATCGCCGAACCAGTCAGTGTCGAGGGGACATCAATGGTTCCAACTTTCCAAGACAAAGATTATTTAATTGTGGATGAAATCAGCTACGTATTCAATGACCCCGATCGCGGAGATGTCATAGTATTCGAATTTCCAGGAACCGAACGAAAACTTGGTCACGGACGACTGTTGATCAAAAGAGTCATCGGACTTCCCAGCGAAACAGTAACTTTAAAGAACAACGTAGTAACAATTACAAATAATGACCACCCCCAAGGATTCGTATTGGATGAACCTTATCTCGACAACAGTGTTATAACAAGCGGGGCAATAACAACAATACTGGGTGATGATGAATATTTTGTAATGGGAGACAACCGCCCGCATAGCTCTGATTCACGTTCGTGGGGCTCACTACATCAAAGAGCAATCGTCGGACGAGCCATGTTACGAATGTATCCATTTCAAAATTTCTCTTTCTTGCCTGGTCACCTAAGAAAATATTCCACCGAATAACTATTATTATTTCATCCAACTATCATCTAATTAATCTATATGGCAATTCCAAAAAACAACAAAGACTTATTGCAATCCCCCAAAGGAACCCGAGATATTTCTGGAGATGATTTTTACCGCAAACAAGGATTTTTCGAAAAAGCTCAAGAGATATGTGAATACTATGGATTCAGCGGACTAGAAACCCCAGCAATGGAATATGAAAATGTCTTTGCAAAAGGCGTTGGAGCAGGGACTGACATTATCGATAAAGAAATGTATGAAATAAAGACGCGGGGCGCTAATAAATTGGTATTAAAACCAGAACAAACTGCAGCCACTATGCGTTCTTATATAGAACACGGAATGCAGTCACAACCGCAACCTATTATGTGGTACGGACAAGGCCCACGATTTCGACATGACAAACCACAACGTGGTCGCTACCGACAATTCTATCAATTTGACTTAGACATATTGGGTAGCGGTAAGCCAATCATGGACACCATGGTAATTCATATTGCCTACAAAATCCTTGGCGAGGTAGCGGGGTTAGATAAAACAACTATCCGTATCAACTCTATCGGCGATAAAGATTCCAGAAAGGAATACTCCAAGGCGCTGACAGCTTTTTATCGTAAAAACATTTCATCTATATCAGCCAAAGACCGCGCACGTTTATCAACCAACCCACTGCGTGTTCTTGATTCAAAAGAACCAGAAACAGTAGAGATAAACAAAACCGCCCCACAATCAATCGAATTTTTAAACACAGTCAGCAAGAAACATTTCCGTGCGGTTTTGGAAAACCTGGACGAACTTGAGATTCCATATGTTATTGATCACACATTGGTGCGCGGGTTGGATTATTACACCCACACTGTATTTGAATTTTTTAATGAGACAGACAACCCTGATGAAAAACCATTGGCTCTAGGTGGTGGTGGACGTTATGATGGATTGGCAAAAAGCATGGGACACAACAAAGAAGTCCCTGCCGTTGGATTTGGTTTGGGTGTTGACCGAATAATGGAAATATCAACCGCTGATCTATCACCAAAAGTCCGCAAATCACCAAAAGTATTTTTCATACAACTAGGAGACGAGGCAAGAATGAAATCAATGAATGTTATCGAGGAATTGCGTGGGGCCAACATTCCGATTCAACATTCATTGTCCAAGGACGGTCTGTCTGCGCAACTGGGTATAGCAGAAAAATCAGATGCGCCATATGCATTGATATTTGGACAAAAAGAAGCCATGGATGGAACAGCAATAATTCGAACACTGGGTGAACGCAAACAGAAAACCGTAAAAATCGAAGACCTTGCAAAATATATTAAAAAATTGAAATAAGAAAAACCGTTTGCTACGCAAACGGTTTTTTGTATTGTATAAAACAATAATTACACTTTTTCCTCTGGTAACTCAGGAACAAGGCTTTGCAACCATTTCCCTTGTGCTATTAAAAACTCAAGAGCTTCATTCCATGTCATTTCATGATCATCCGATATCTTAATTCCTGGAGCAGAAACAGCTGGAGAGTCTTCTTTGTAAAAATCTACATATTCTTGATGATTACCATTGAGATCACCAAAAACATGCCTAGCCATATCTGCTGACAAGAAAAGAACCCCTGGTGTTATTATTTCATAACAAGATGGGTTTAAAACACCAAAATCCCAATCTACAACAAAAAAAGAATTCTTTTCGTCGTCGTCGCTCTCATTGACCGTGTAATCCCCCTCTTCTTTAAGGACTGCGTGCACTCTTAGTGCCCAACCATACTCTTTACAAATTTGTTGAAGTATTTTTTTCCATTCGATCAGACGATTTTTTGCTTCTTTGTCTGGTGTGAAATCTGTTAAAAGTTCTGGAATTATTATTGCCATAATTTTTAGTTTTTTTGTTCACATAAAAGATACCACCATGGCAAAAGGTTGTCAATCATAAAAAAAGTTGTATAGTGTCTTTATGAAACAACCCATTATCCAAGAACCTCACCCCACATTGCGCACGGTTGCGCATGAAATTCCGGTGGACGAAATAACCAGCGACACAGCACAGACAGTCATCCAGGATTTGTTTGATACCTTGGTGCACGAATCAGACGGTGTCGCAATATCAGCTCCACAAATTGACCAATCTGTCCGCATCTTTGTAGTCTCTACCAGAGCATACAACCAAAAAGATACCGATGACTTGCCAACTGTTTTCATAAACCCTGTCATTACCCATGTCAGTAAAAAAACAGAAAAAGGCGAAGAGGGTTGTCTTTCAATTCGTTGGGTGTATGGAAACGTCGAACGCCCAACAGATGTGACTGTGACCGCATACGATGAGACTGGAGAGACTTTTACAGTAGAAGCCAGTGGTTTTGTCGCTCGTGTGTTACAGCACGAAATTGACCACCTGGATGGGATATTGTTCACAGACAAAGCAACAAACATCAAAAAACTTTCCGACGAAGAAGCTGTAGAATATCAGAAAAAATCCCAAGAGGGTATGTAATTATGAAATTCTCTTTTTTTGGAACACCCGACATCGCCGCGCAGACACTCGACACTCTCGAGGGGCTTGGTTTTGTACCCACTG
>JAOULM010000061.1 GCA_029882015.1 Candidatus Nomurabacteria bacterium | reverse complement strand
GACCTTTGCGAAAAAATTCTCGGGGTTTTCTAACGATTCAATATGAACAATAATTCGACGTGGTTGCAGGGCAACCCATTTATCAAAATCAGTATCAGGAGATTGAATCATCAAGTCCAATTCGTAGTCTATCTTTTCTGCGTTTGGCAGACCCTCTTCCTCGTTGATCATACGTGCAAAATGCTCGTCGGCTGAGTCTACGTATGGCCATGTTTTCTCTGGTACAAAAATTCCATCCATAACATCAATCTGAACAATTGAAACAACATCAGAAACCTGCCCCGATTTTTCAAGAAGGTCATTGTAGCTGTTTGGCATTATTGCTGGAATTATTTCTATGTTATTCATATTTTTTTCTGTATTCATCCAAGGCTCTGCGAATCCTCATTTCTACGGTACGAATAGCCTCGCGAGCCAACAATGTCTCGTCATTGTCGGATCCATTTTCCTGTGATGATTTTTTCCATTTGTCTTTGATTTGTCGTAGTTCATTTTGTAATTCTCGTAATTTAATTCGTTCTGTAGATTCTGGTTCAGACACCCATGGCGACTCACCCAAAATACGCTCTACGACTTCGTCGGTTCCAGAAATAACATAATCTGGTAAATCAGATTTTGTTGTTATTTCTTGTTCGTCTAACAAATTGTCAATCTCATCATTTTTCATATCCTTGAATTTTTTTTATGCGACGCACGTGTCGTTCTTCGCCGGCGAATTCAGTTTCCAAAAATGCTTGTACGGCTTCTTTTGCTGTTTCCAAAGTTGTAAACCGTGCACCAACCGACAACACATTTGCGTTATTGTGATGTCGTCCCGCATATGCAATCTCGACATCGTCACCATAGAACACAATAGCTCTAGCTCCTGGAAATTTGTTTGCTAATATTGCCTCCCCGCTTCCTGAACCACCCAATATAATTGCGCATGAACCATCATCTGCTAACATTTTCTCTATTGCTGGCGCGACAAAGTCTGGGTAATCGTCATCTGTATCTAACCCAAAGGCACCGCTGTCATCAACATCATACCCTAATTGTTCCACAAAACCCTTCAAGTGTTCCTTGAGTTCAAATCCAGCGTGGTCAGTTGCAAAGTAAACTTTTTTCATAAACTAAAGATCAACATGTGTCGATGCCTGTTTTTTCTTTGAGATCAAAACAAGATCATACAATGTTGGTGTAAATGTAACTCCCGGACAATCAGTTGTTATTACTCCCCCTCGATAATCTGCTCGTCCATGACACGAAGTAACCTTTTCCCCCATAGGAACAAAGAAAAATATACCTGCCATAATCACTATTATAATTACTACATATTTCATATAAAAAATTAAATAATCTTATAAGTCTTTCCCTGTCTCGACAACATGGTCAACCAATGTCTGTGAATATCCCATTTCATTATCATACCAGATCATGACCTTGACCAACTTCCCTCCGGAAACACGCGTCATGGATAAATCGACAATCCCAGCATACGTCGAACCAATAATATCACTAGATACGATTGGTTCATCTGTCACAGCAAATACACCGCGGTATTTTTCATCTTCGGCGGTGCGTACTAATATTTCATTTATTTCATCCACTGTTGTTGCTTTTTTAACTACAAATGTAACATCAGAAATAGAACCAGCAACAACGGGAACACGCACGGCAACTCCGTCGAATTTCCCGTCCAAACCAGACACAGCCTTGGCGGTGGTTGTTGCCGCCCCTGTTGTCGTTGGAACAATATTCTGCGCCGCAGCACGCCCGCGACGGAAATCCCCTTTGTGTGGTGCG
>JAOULM010000003.1 GCA_029882015.1 Candidatus Nomurabacteria bacterium | reverse complement strand
AATCTCGACCCACTTCCGCAAATAAAAATACACCTCGTATGAGGTGTATTTTTATTACATCAATCAATTGTCTAAAGCTATCTTAAGCCCCGTTAAGCATTTCTTTTGCATTGTTCTGTTTTGCACTTTGACTGGTTGTGTATGCATCAAGTTTCCACTGCTTTTGTGCCTCCAGTTCATCAACCTCCCCTTCATAATAAATATAAAGATTTGAATCTCTCATTGCCACCGATTTAATAAGACCGTCATACTTTTTGACTAATTCACTGAGTAAATAAATCAAGTCCTCCCCAGCTTTTATATATCTTTCACTATACGCAATAAGAGTTTCTAATTGAGCTCTAGATTCAGCATCTGATGTGTCTAACAAAAGGCCATACATTCTAGACACCAAATCCCTTTCTTCTTCTTGAACACTTCTAAGCTCTGGCAAGGCCCCATCAAGTGTCGCTGCTGTTTCGCTGAAAATAACAGAGGCGATGTCCAGCGTGCCCCAATCAATATATGGCTCATTAGACGGCGTGGAACTTTTACCTGATTTTACAACAATTTCCGTTTCATCAATCTCCACTAAATCAATGTCTGAATCATAGGTATTTCTTTCTCCTTTTGAAAGAAAAACAACAAGAATCACCAAAGAGGCTGATAGTATAATAACGAGGAATAACTTGAACCAATTGTTGTATAAAAACATTTTCATATTAATAATTGAATTATACACCATCTACTTAAATTACGTATATTCTAATTTTACTTCCTATTTTTTAGATCCATTAGGGAATAAATATTGTACGGCAATCTTCAACATTACTGTAATTTGTGTAATGGTTGAAATAGTCAACAACTTTAAAGTCCACTCTTCAAGCTTCATGACACCGAACCCTTGTAAAAATATAATTGTGAAAATAGCAAGCGTTTCTAGCCCTAGAAACCAGAATAAAGTTTTTAAAGTGAGTTTTTTTAGTCTTATATCTTGCTCTCGATCGTCTGCTTCAAGTCTCTGCATCCTATCTTCGATGGGTAGCCTTTCTGTAAACGGTTCCACTGAGTAAGAGGAGTCTGAGAGTTTTTTACGTATATCTTCTATCCTTTTAAGAAAAATATTTTTTGTATCAGTATCCATAATTATTTTAATCGATCAATCCTAATCTTTCAAGTCTGATACTCATAGCTACAACAGAAACGTTAAATATTTTTGCAAGATCCTCGACATCATTTAATTTTCCCCATACTTTTTTTACCAAATCCTCGGGCATAATCAAATTTGCTGCAAATTTATTTGCCTCAACCTCAAGGGCCTCACTTTTTTTTGAATTATCATCTCGAAAGAGCATATAACGAGAATTGAATGAATTATTGTCGTCAATAAATGCTTTTTCTTTTTTAAGGTGTTCTTTGTGTAGAAAGAAATGTCCCAACTCATGAGCTAGTGTAAAATATTGTCTAGCTTTTGGTTTTTTTGAATTTATAAGAATTGAAAATTCTTCTTTTTCTTCGTTGTTGCTGAATAAGATAACACCAGAAATATTTTCTAAAGACTCTGGAAACTCTCTAAATTCTATTTTAAGATTTGGATTATCTATCGTAATTCTATCAAAAGGGAATGGGGATAAATCTTCTTTGTTGTACTTCTCCCTTATTTTTTTCACCACTTTCTTTATCTGATCAATTTCCATATGATTGCATTATATCACCTATACCCCCAATAGACACCCTCTTAATCCCAATCACACACCCAACTGTTCCCAATTTTTTTGCTAAATCTACCGCAAACTGGCGCACATAAAATCCACCAGAAACATGTGCGCGGATGGTGGCGATATGGATTTGATCTGTTTTTAATTCTGTAAAATATTTTTGCCACGACTGCACTGCCTCGCTCTGCCTGAAGTCACCATTTACCAATCCAATATTTTTTATTATATCGCTGTGAATATTTACGACGTTTTTTGTTTCATAATTCAACAGTTCAATTTCATGAATTTGAACATCGTGAGTTGGCATTTCTATTTCGCTCAGCCTCCCCTCGCGCGCCCATTGCCACAATGGTTTGCCGTCGACTGGTTTGGATGAATAGGGTGGATAGGTCTGCGGGAATTTTTGGCGTGCCAAAAATTCCCGCAGACTGATTTCAATCGCGCTATCTTCTGGTGTTTTTTCAGAGGTCTCGGTTATTACCCCCAGCACGTCATTCGAGTCTGTTGCAACACCAAACATTACCTGGAATTCATATATTTTATCCAGATTCTGATATTTTTCTTTGTCATGTACTGAATCCCCCACCAGAACAATCATTTCTCCTGACGCCATTGGGTCCAAACGCCCAGCGTACGTCATACGTTCGCTCTCTAGATCTGGGCGCTCTATTCGCAAACGACCCAACATCTCCAGCGGAGTTTCGCCTATATTTTTATTCATTCGTATTTCCATACCTATAGCTTGCCATTTTTTCAGAAATATGCAATAATAGCGCCAGCTCACATGCGTGGGTATTTTAATTACTTTGAGAAAAGGAAAAAGAAAAGAGAATCAAGGGGTTTCGGCCCAAATCAACGACGCCATCAGGGCGCCTCAAGTTCGCGTTATCAGCGATGATGACGGGAATCTAGGAGTCTTGAACACTCGAGATGCCATTAAAAAGGCATATGACAGTGGAATGGACCTGGTTATGATATCTCCTCAGGCAGACCCACCTGTTGCCAAAATCACTGATTATGGTAAACACATGTACGATACCAAAAAGAAAGCCAAAGAAGTAAAAGCCAAGGCGACAACACTGGAAACCAAAAGCATCCAGGTAAAAGTCGGTACTGGCGAAGGCGATTTGGGCATCAAGGCCAAACGCGCTTCAAAATGGCTTGCAGAAGGTCATCGTATCAAAGTCGAACTGTTTCTACGTGGACGTGTCAAATATCTTGGCAAAGAATTCCACGAAGAACGCCTGAATCGAATCCTGGCTCTCATCAGCGAACCACACAAAATTGTTGATGGACCAAAACAAAGTCCAAAAGGTATTATGGTCACGCTCGAACGTGACAAGTCGAAACAAAAGCAATCATCGGAGAAAGCTCCCGAAGTGGTAGATACAGTAATGTCTCCGGACAAGAAATAATCTGCCCGCTCGCTCCCAACTATAACTATGAGTTCAGCAAAAACAAACAAATCATTGGCAAAACGCTTGAAAATTACCCGAACAGGTAAGGTTCTTGCTACAAAGCCAGGTAAAGGCCACCTTAACGCAAAACAACGACGCCGCAACCAATTGGCCGGCAAAAGAATGAACGTCTTTAAGCTGTCGAACAAAGACAAAGGTCGTCATTTGCCCCACGCATAACCCCTTCTAGTATATGTCACGAGTAAAAAGAGGAACAACAAAAAATAAAAGCCGCAAGAATGTCCTAGCACAAGTAAAAGGATACCGTTTTGGACGTAGCACCAAAAAGAAACAGGCCAAGGAAGCTATCATGCACGCAGGAGCACATGCTTTTGCTCACCGTCGGTCTAAAAAACGAACATTCCGTCAGTTGTGGAACATTCGTATCAATGCTGCAATTCGTCCCTTGGGAATGACATACAGCCGATTCATAGATGCTTTGACAAAGAAAAATGTCAGCATCAACCGAAAAATGTTGTCAGAATTAGCACAAGACCACCCAGAGACTTTTGAAAAAGTTGCAAACGAAGTAAAGTCATAAAAAACCAACAAAAAATGAACGGCTCACTACGTGAGCCGTTCATTTTTTATAAAGAAAAAAACGACAGATAAATCTCTGCAATAGACAAAATACCCCTCCGCCTCGTTCCTCGGCATCTCCCCTACATAGGGAAGGAGGGTATCTATTTGTTAATTATCCCCATCGCTAATTCATACGCGCGATCCACAACCTGGGGAATTGTCATATTTGTGCTATCTATTTCGATTGCATCCTCCGCCTTTACCAAAGGGCTCATTGCACGCTCCATATCGGCCTTGTCGCGTTGTTTTATGGAATCTAGCACTTGGCCCAAGGATATGTCATCCCCTCGCTCCAAGAGCTCCTGGTGGCGCCTTTGAGCACGAACATCAGCGTCTGCGGTCAGAAATATCTTGAGCTCGGCATCAGGAAAAATATGCGTTCCAATATCTCGCCCTTCCATAACCATTCCCTTGTCTTTGCCAAATTCTATTTGTTTTGTATATAAAAATTTTCTAATCTCGGGGACTTGGGCAACCAATGGGACACGGCTGGAAATAATCTGAGTTCGAATTTTTTGTTCAACATTTTCTCCGTTAAGCCACGTCTCGTTAGCTCCTGTTACCGGATCCACCTGAAATGAAATATCAATATTAGGTAATTCACCAACCATGGCATCAGTATCATTCACGTCAATACTGTTCTCTAAAAAATGCAGTGTCACCGCGCGATACATAGCACCAGAATCAATATGAACATATCGTAATTTTTCGGCTAGCAACCTGGCCAAGGTTCCCTTGCCCACACCAACAACTCCGTCAATTGCGATAATAATATGTTTGTTCATGTTATTTTTCCTGATCTAGTGATTGCATAATTTCTGCGTGGACACCTGGTATGTCTTGTTCACCATTAACATCATGATAAATATATCCCTTGAGTTCGCGAAAATAATCCAAGACAGGGGCAACGTCGCGGTCAAACCAAGACAGTCGTGATTTTATATATTCATCAGAGTCGTCATTTCGCCCTCGTGATTTCATTCGTTCAAATGCCCAATCATTGGAAACATTAATATGGATAACATGAATATTTTCACGTCCATAAAATTTCAAAGCGCTATCCAAAACGGGAGCCTCGGTCATACGACGAGCCAATCCATCCAGAACCAAGTCCTCGGAACCTGAAAAATTTTGAACCATAGCATTTGTCCAGAGCCATACAGGCAAAAATACAGGGACCAGTCCCCCTTGGGAAAATGCTGTGTTAGTCAGTCCAGCGGTATAATTTTTTTGCTCAACAAACTTGCGAAATTCACTTCCGGTTTCTATGTACACAGTCTCTCGCCCGTCAGATTGAAGTTTATCCATCAATAACTGAGCCTGCGTTCCCTTGCCGGAACCTGATCGTCCAAAAAATATAATTGTCCGTGGTTTATCTGTCATAAATTATGGATTTAGTATACCAAAACATATTAATATAAACAAAAAACCGCATCTGGAAACTCCGGATGCGGTAAATTTATTTAGCTGGTTCGTCTATTAATCCAATACATGAAGCACCAGTAAATACCCCAATAAAAAAGCATAATACAGCATAAACTACCTGAGCAATCCACGCTCCCAATTTATAGTCTTCAAAATTAAATGCGTCATCAATAGTTAACCATTGAACAAAGGCTTGTACAGCAATTCCAATAAAAATAACACCAAAAAGTGAAATAAAGAAGATAGCAGTTCTTCCAATTGTTTTATAATCCATTTTTTTCGTTTTTTATTTAGTTAATAGTTAATCTTGTTGGATATACTCTGGATCCTGAATTAAAAATTCAGGATGACCGCTTGTGGATTGGTGGAAGTGTCCCTGGAGATCCCTTGCTCCTCGCCCGGGAAGACGCGAGGGGTTGGGTGTTTATGTTTAATACCCCTCCGCCCTGCGGGCACCTCCCCAGCGTAGGGGAGGAGGATAGTGGTGTAAATAAAAAAATCCCTTTCGGGATTTTTAAATAGTTTATTGATACGAGATCCTCGGGTCAAGCCCGAGGATGACAGTGGTGATGCTAGTACTGTCTCATGCTAGCCTGTGCGTCAATCTTTTTGATTGTATCAATAACAACAGCAACCACAATCAACAATCCTGTTCCACCAATCGCAAATGATGCAATTCCTGTTACAGACTGAATGATAATCGGAATCACCGCAATAGTTGCCAAGAAGAATGCTCCTACTAATGTAATTCGTGATAATACGCTACCTAGATATTCTGCAGTTCGTTCACCTGGGCGAACACCTGGAACGAAAGCTCCGTTTTTCTGCAAGTTTTCAGCAACTGATTCTGGCTCGAATGTAATAGCGGTATAAAAATATGTAAATACAAACACCAACACAAAATAGAAAATAGAATAGAACCATGAGTTACCAATTAGTTTCAACAAGAACCCACCAATCTGATTCAACGTGTAACTATCTGCAGCAGAAAAGAATTGCCCAATAACCTGTGGAAACAATAACAATGACAAGGCAAAGATCAACGGCATAACCCCAGCCATGTTGATACGCAATGGTAGATAAGTTGATGTTCCTCCGTAGACTTGCCCAGCACGAGCCTGTTTGGCATATGTGATAGGAATAGGTCGTTCTGCCTCGGTTACCATCACCACACCGAAAATAATCGCAATGGCGGCAACAACAAATCCTATGTATGTTCCAAGCTGTGCAATATCAAATACGGTTGCCAACTGTCCAAACTGCTGAGGAATAACAGCAATAATACCGGCAAAAATCAATATTGAAACACCGTTTCCAATACCAAATTCAGTCATTAATTCTCCAATCCATGTTAGCAACATTGCTCCGGCTGTAACAATAATAACGTCAAATATTCGGTCTCCGAATGTTACGTAGTTTAAAATACCCTGAGATTGTAAAATAGAAAGCAATGAAAGCCCCTGAATAACTGCAATAGGAATAGTCAAATAACGAGAAATCATGTTAAATCGCATGCGTCCTGATTGCCCTTCTTCGTGATACATTTCCTTGATGCGTGGCACAACAACCGTCATCAATTGCATAATAATTGAAGCTGTAATGTATGGACCGATACCAAGCATTATGATTGAAAGCTGTGACAGCCCACCACCAGAGAACAAGTTCAAGAGTCCAACCAATTGGTTCCCTTCTACGAACTGTGCCAATGCCAATCGATCGACTCCTGGAATAGGAATAGTTGAAAGAAGTCGAAAGATAACCAAAGCAAACAAAACAAATAATACTTTGTTTCGCAAAGACTTGTCTGATAGCATTGTTTTAATTGTTGAAGTAAATTTTTTCCACATAGGCTGTTAGTATACCAGATATGCAAAATGCGGACTATTCCGCAATATTGCCACCTGCTTTCTCGATTTTTTCTTTGGCTGATGCTGAAACAACACAAGCTTCTACGGTGATTTTCTTTGTAATTTCACCTGCTCCCAAGATTTTTACACCATGGCGTGTTTCGCGGATATTTTTTGCCAATTTTGCAGCAACCAATGTTTCAGGATTCACAGTGTCGCCATCTTTGAAAAATTCATCTAGTTTGGCAACATTGATAACCAACAGATTTTGTTTGTAAACAACGGTTCGAGAACGGTTGATTCCGTGCCCACGCAATTTTGGAATCTTTTTGATGATATCACGCATTGCTGAACGCTTGCTGTTTCCCGCACGGGCTTTTTGCCCCTTGTGACCAGACCCAGATGTTTTTCCGCGGTCTCCACCACGACCAATTATTTTGGCCTTTTTGTTAGGTGTTTTTCGTTTTAATGTATTCATATCCATAAGCTTTATTTTTTAACTACGTCAGCAACATTTGGTAATTTTCGCAAAGCCTCCATTGTTGCGCGAGCAATGTTTAATTGGTTTTTACTTCCAGAGATTACTTTTGTTGTTATGTTTGTAACACCTGCATGTTCCAAAACCTGACGAACTGCAGAACCGGCAACCAAACCACGACCCTTGTTGGGCATAATCAGAACCTGAGCTGAATTATATTTTGCTGATACATCGAAAGGTATAGTAAATGAATCTGGCTTTGTTGTGATTTTGATCATAGTTTTTTCAGCATCACGATAAGCCTTTTGGATTGCAAGTGAAGTGTCACTGGCTTTTCCGGTACCTATTCCTACGCGACCCTTTTTATCACCAATAACCATCATTACAGAGAATGAGAAACGACGTCCACCAGCCATCACGCGGGTTACCCTGCGAATGTTAATTATCTTTTGGTCGAATTCTGGCTTTGGTCGTTCGGGTCGTGGACGACGTGCGCCTGGACGACGAGCTCCGGCTCCACGATTAAAACCACCTTCTTTGCGTTCGAAAGGTTTCTTTTCAACAGGTGTAGCTACCGGTGTTGAGGTAGTTGCTGCGGTATTATTTGTTGTTGTTTTTGTTTCTTCTGACATATAAAAATTATTAGAATACCAATCCTCCCTCGCGGGCTGAATCGGCCAATGCTTTTACCCGACCAGCAAAACTGAATCCACCTCGGTCAAATACAACGCTGGTGATTTTTTTTGTTTTAGCTGATGTAGCCAATGATTCTCCGACTAATTTGGCACGGTCCATTTTTGTTCCTTTTGCCTCTTTGATATCAGAAGCGCAGGCCAATGTTGCCCCAGCAACATCATCAATAAGCTGTGCATAAATATACTTATTTGATTTAAATACTGCAAGTCGTGGTCGATCGGCTGTACCAGAAATAACCGAACGGATTCGACCGTGGCGACGTTTGCGGGATAATTGTTTCTGGTTTGTTTTCATAAAAATTTATTCGTGCGGGACTGTTACTATGCGGATTTTTTACCTTGTTTTCGACGGATAACTTCGCCTTGGTAATGAAATCCTTTACCTTTGTAGGGTTCTGGCTTCTTTAAAGCGCGAGTTTCTGCTGAAAATTGTCCAACCAGGTCTTTGTCGATTCCCTGAACTGTTACCGTGTTTTTCTCGGCTGTTACCGTTAGTTCGTCTGGAATGACTTTTACAACTGGATGAGAGAATCCCAAAGCCATTTCCAAGTTTGAACCTTTTACGTCCACCTTGAATCCAACACCGTCTAGTATTAATTTTTTCTCATATCCGGTAGTAACTCCTATTATCATGTTCATGATATGTGATGAATATGTTCCCCACAATGCATTTGTAAAAATATCTTTTGATACAGGTGTTGTTGTTATTTCCGTGTCGCCAACCTCTATTTTAATAGACGGTTTGAATTCACGCTTTAATTCACCTTTTGGCCCTTTCACAGTCAAAACACCTTCGGCGAATTTTACTTCGACGCCTTTTGGTATTGTAATAGGTTGTTTTCCAAGTCGTGACATAAGCTATAATTACCAGATTTTAAACAAAGCTTCACCTCCGACATGTTCGGATTTGGCTTCGTCACCTGTTAATATTCCTTTTGGTGTCGACAATACTATCATCCCATGACCATATTTCACAGGGTGAATGTCTTTTGCTCCAAAATATATACGTCGTGATGGTTTTGATACACGTTGAACATTAGAAATACGAGGTGTTCCCTCTTTTGTTTCAATACCAATTTCCAATTGATGCGCACCATTTGACCGGTCTTTTTTGGCATATGATTTGATATATCCTGTATCGAAAAGCACGCGGGCAATCTCTGCCTTGATGTTTGAATACGGAGTCATTACGGTTTCTTTTCCCGCGTGACCACCGTTTTTGATGGTTATTAACATGTTTGAAATAGGATCCATATAAATATAAATGATTACCAAGATGATTTACGCACACCTGGAAGTTTTCCCTGTAATGCTAATTCACGGAACTTGTGTCGTGAAAGACCAAAGTCACGCATGAACCCCTTGGATCGTCCTGTAATGCCACAACGGTTTTTCAAGCGCACCGGTGATGCATTTTTAGGAATAGCTTGTAGCCCCTCGTAATCACCAGACGCCTTTAATTCGGCACGCTTTTGGGCGTACTTTGTAACAAGTCGTTCACGCTTTGTTTGGCGCGCAAGCCATGATTTTTTTGCCATAATTTAAATAAATGATACTTGATGCAGTATCATATTAGATTCCATTACGGATATCACATATATTTCTGTGAAAAACCAGTGATAAATCACTCGTGTCTCGCAGAGGTATATGGATCAACGTAAAGGAAAATCTAGCCCTATATGAGCTGGATAGTATCCTATATGAAAGAGGTTAAAAAGTCAAGACGAGGTGAATCGCGAAGCGAGAGAGGGTGCCCTGGGGTGTAAAAAACCCCACCAAATGGCGGGGTTATAAAACTCATGGCAAGATTATATATCTCGCTTATGTATCAACAAGAGGCTACAGTGCCTAGTATTTTGTTGGCCATGTTCACCATTTCTGTTGCGTCATCAAATTTAGCTAATCTCAAGCAGATAATAACTGCCTTTTCATTTTTTTGGATAACTTTTCTGGTGAAAACACACCTGTTATTATTATTCAGTCTATTCAAGGATGTGGAAATTTTTTCTACATTCAAGCGACTGGTTACAACCTTTATAAATTGACCGGCACCATTCGCACCAATGAATATCATACCAATTGTATATTCCATCTTTTTACCCAGTTTTTCTACAATGATTGCCTCGGCACACTCCCCCTCTATTTTAGAGAAAATAGTCAATTTCTGGTTTTTAATCCCTAATAAAGCTTTTACCGGGGTATCTTCTTGGCTATTGGTATTTTTTAAAAGTTTTTCCACCATATCTGATATGGCTGGCTTTGCGGATTTGATAATCACTCCTGTATTCATGTGTTATTTGGTTTATTAAGTTAAAAAATGTTTCTTAAACATAATACTACATTACAGAAAAATAGCAAGTATCTCCCTTTTATTCATTAAAAAGTATAATTCTGCATCGCGAAGCGTTCAAAATCCAGGGGAACTCTTTTTTAAGCAAAAAATACACTGGACCCTGATCCAAAAAACCGCTTGCGGAGCAAGCGGTTTTTTGGATCTATTTTTTCACCACCCACCCGTCTTTTTCGTATTCTTCGAATTTTTTGAATTTGATTTCTTGGGTTTTACCGTCTTTTTCGATGGTGATTTTATCGTTACGTCCAATTTTGTCTCCCCCAGCATCGCGCAATACCTTGGCGGCGATTTCGCTGGCTTGTGATGATGCTTCGCGGGCGCGTTGAATATCACGTTGTTGTTGCTGGATAGCTTCGACGTCAATGTTCACCGCAAATTCTGCAACGCGAGCATGTAGTGTGTTTTCCATTTCCTGGAACAATCGTAGCCCCTCTTTTTTGTATTCTACAATTGGCTCACGTTGTCCGTATGCGCGCAACGACACTGATGATTTTACGCTTTCCATAACTTCTAGGTGTTCCATCCACAAACGGTCCACCACAAACAACGCAGCGCGTCTGAACATTGGCAAAAATGTTTCATCCCCTAATTCAGTACGTTTTTCGCTAATTGTTGTTCCTTGTTCAGATGAAGAAATAACTCGATCAAAAAAATCAGATAAAAATTCCTCGTCGTTTAATAAAATCTTCTTTCGACGTGCGTACACGGTCGTTCGATGATGCGACAATACGTTGTCATATTCTAAAACCTGTTTACGTCCATCAAAATGAAAGTCCTCGATTTTTTTCTGAGCACGTTCTAACGTATTTGAAATCATTTTGTTTTGAACTGGTTGATCCTCGGGAATTCCCAACGCACCAATCAATGCTTTGACTCGGTCACCACCAAACACGCGCATAACGGTGTCTTCCATGGATACATAAAATTGTGTTTCCCCTGGATCACCCTGACGACCCGAACGCCCACGTAACTGGTTGTCGATACGGCGTGATTCGTGACGTTCTGTACCCAACACGAATAATCCACCAAGGTCTTTTATTTCCTGTTCCAGTTCCGGAGTAGTTGGATTACCCCCCAATTTAATATCGACACCACGTCCGGCCATATTGGTGGCAATCACCACAGACCCGGCTTTACCTGCCTGGGCTATGACTTCTCCTTCGGATTCATGATGTTTAGCATTTAACACTGTGTGTTTAACATTTTCCTTTTTCAATTTTTCAGACAATAATTCTGATTTTTCTACTGATGCTGTTCCCACCAATGTCGGCTGACCTTTGGCTTGAAGCTCTTGGACTTGGCGAGCAATTGCGTCAAATTTTCCTAATTCTGTTTGAAAAATTAGGTCTTGCTGGTCCAGACGTGCGATAGGTTTATTTGTTGGAACAATGATAACCTCTAGTCCATAAACTTTACGGAATTCTTCGGCGCTGGTGATTGCGGTTCCGGTCATACCTGACAATTTGTCATAAAATTTGAAATAGTTCTGGTAAGTAATAGACGCAACCGTACGGTTTTCAGCCTGGATAGGAGCACCTTCTTTTGCTTCGATTGCTTGATGAAGCCCCTCGGACCAACGACGCCCAGGTTGCATACGCCCAGTACTGGGGTCAACAATGACGACTTTTTGATCCGGAGTTACCACATATTCACGATCACGAACAAAGTTTGCCTTGGCCCTGACTGCTGTTTCCAGGTGGTGAATGTCTTTGATATGTTCAGGTGAATACAGATTCTGAATCACCAAGATTTCTTCGGCGCGTGTTATACCGTCATCATTCAACTGAATAGTCTTTGATTTTTCATCTACAGCAAAATGAGTCTCGGCCTCGAGCTTGCTGGCTACCTCTGCAAATTTCATATATGCGTCGGTTGCTTGGTCTGCTGGCCCAGAAAGAATCAAAGGAACGCGAGCTTCGTCAACCAGAATACTGTCGATTTCATCAACGATGGCAAAAAATGGATCACGTTGAACCACCCCCGCCATTTCATATTGGGTATTATCGCGTAAATAATCAAAACCAAATTCGCTATTAGTTCCGTAAGTAATATCCGCAGCATAAGCTTCCACTCGTTGACACGGACGCAGGTATTCACCAAAAACCTTGAAACTGCCCTGCTCGTCACGTTGTTCATCAGTTTCTGAATCTTGGTTCAAATCGTTAGCTTTTTCATCATAAATAAATGATTGCAGTTGTCCTGCCAATGCCCCAACCGTTAGTCCCAAAAAATTATAAACTTGCCCCATCCAATCAGCATCACGTTTCGCCAAATAATCATTCGTGGTAACAACATGTACACCGCGACCAGCCAATGCATTCAAATATGCCGGCAATACCGCCACCAATGTTTTTCCTTCTCCTGTGCGCATTTCGGCAATATTTCCGCGGTGTATTACCATACCACCAACCAATTGAACATCATACGGTCGTAACCCCAAAGTCCTCTTTGACGCCTCGCGCGCTAACGCAAAAGCCTCGGGCAAAATAGCGTCCAGTGTTTCGCCTTTTTCGAGGCGTTGTTTTAATTCAGCGGTTTTTTTCGGAAAATCAGAATCAGCCAAGCTTTGTACAGCTGGTTCAAAATTGTTTATTTTTTTAACCAAAGGTTGTAATTCCTTGATGGTTTTTGTGGATATATCCCCAAATAATTGCTTCCAAAGTCCCATAAGGTGGTCAGTGTAGCATAAAATAGGTTAAAAAGTAACAAATCATTACTGACAGAGGTTCAACCTCTGCCTGTAATTTTGCAACAAAAAAACCGTATAGTTAAACTATACGGCTATGTGTTGGTAGAATTTTTTTCCTTTTTCAATCATTTCTATAAAGTCCAGAGAAAACATACTAAAAATCCTGTATTCTTTTATCTCTGGATCCGAGTAAAAATTCCCATCTTTTTTCATTCTGGTGTTCCCGATACAACCACACCCTTCGATCAGACAAGTAAAATACCCTTCGATAATTTCATTCTTTTCTTGTTCGGTGTTGTAACCCCGAACTATGTTATTAACGCTAAACAAATGCGGTGTCAATCCAACCTGTTCTTCCGAATAGGGCTCTGTGTTGCAGTCCATCTTTATAAAGTCTTTATGCTCTCCTCTGAGCAGAAAAACACTATCTCTGTTAGAACAGGGGCTGTGTACACTTTTGCATTTTGGACAATACCATGGAGACATAAAAACCCCCTTGTTAGGCCAATCATAAAAAATACCAAATTTTTTTGAATATTCCATAATCCCTCCTTTTTTAAAATGATTACAAAGTATTTATATATATTTTACCAGAAAAATCCCGTATTGTAAAAAAGCCCCAATGCAAGGGCTTTTATATTTCTTCTAGATTTGTAGCATGATCAATAAAAAATGCGTAAATTTCATTTAATGGAAAACTTTCGTTTAACCATCTCTTGTAAAAATCAACCATAAATTTATCATATTCTCTGCTCCAATAGATATCTGCACCACACCCATCCATACAACAAATCTTTTGGTACATAGCAAATCCGCTATCTGTAATCTTGTCAAAACGATACAAATGTGGAGTCATCCCCAAAATTCCATTTTTTTTGCAATTTTTACATGATCACCATTTCTTTGCCCAACAACATAAAATTTCTGTCCTTTGTGCGGAGAATCATTTTTATTGCAATATTCACAAAAATTATTTCGAGAAAATTCTTTTGGAATCAGATGCTCATGATCACCAAACAAAATCTTGATATATCTTTTCGTTTCTTCTATCATGATCACTGCTTTTTGTTGAAAAATATTTATATTTACTATATCAGAAAAATAACAGTGTGTAAAAAAAGCGGGAAATAATTTCCCGCTTTCTATTTTAAGCCTTTTTTTGATTTAGTTGTATTACTTTGCTATCGCTCCGGTTGTTTCTAAAAAAGTGGCAATTATTGCATAACAATATTTTGAAAATGGTTGAGGACAAGCCCTCTCCCAGATTAGATTACTTAACCATTTGGGGATATTCCCAAAATGTTTTACTTCAACAATTGCTTGTCCAGTACAATAACCATGAAGTCGTAATTTTGCTGTTCTCCAAAATTTTTCGTTTTGAATATCATTAATTACATTTTCTTCAACGCTACAGCTCGCCTCGTATGAAAGACCAGTGTCCACGGTGAGACGCAGGTCACCGCTAGAGCTCTCGAATGCATACCTGCGGAAGCTTGTGGAGCAAACAGGCCGTGGGTTAAACCTTGAGATAACCTTGTTTATCTGGTGAACTCGCCACCAGATTTTTAACATACTCAGGTGTATCGGATTAGCTTTGACAAAATCTTTTGTAACAGAGACTGTCTTACCAGAGATAACTCTGGCTAAATTATCCGGGTCAAGGTGAACCCTGATTTTATCAGTTTGACCTGACAGATTTTTTATCTTGAGCTCCAACAAACAACTTTGGTGCTCGGAATTACCGTCAGGGTTATACCACCGTATTCTAAATTTATACCTTTCATTTTTTGATGAAAAATGGTCCTGAAAAAAACTGAGGGATGGAGTATCAAAATACAAGGTTTTGATATCAACGAATTGAGTATTATTCGCCCTATAATAAGCCCTCTCCATCTCTTCGAGCAGGGAATCAAGAATTTTTTGAATATCTTGAGGGTCTGCAATATATTTCCTATCATATCTTGGACCTTTGAATCTTTTTTTAAATAATGATCCTAATAAATTATTTATTTTTTCCATCTTTTTTTTATTTAATTGTGTTGAAATTGATTTTTTATCACTATACCAGAAATAAATTAAAAAGCAAATCTTATTGGGATTTCAATTGCGTCATCATTTTCCGGTAAATCAGACGGATTATCACGCATTAAAATTAAAGTCCCATTGTTATATGGTACATTTGGATCTGTAAATGTTAATGTTCCAGAAAAATCAACAAATTCTGATGTCATCCAATCTCCCTGCGCAGTGATGTATCCAGTTGCAATTTCTACACCATCCCAATCAACCAATGATACAGGGGAATCTCCCTCGAAGAACCATGTTCCTCTGGCGCGACCAGAAATAGATAATGGGCTGGTAATAATTTCATACGGATTTGGGTTATCAACGATAATCATATCGGCGTATTCGGAAATAGTTTTTTCTGGATTGTCATCAATTTGAACCAGCTGGTCACCATCTACCCCCAAAATTATTGTTTCTGAAACTGTCGGCACAGAAGCAAAAGCCTCGTCAGGTTTTCTATTTTTTATTTCAACAAGAATTGTTGTGTCGAAAAGATACTTGCCTTTGGCGACCAATAGATCATCAACAATAATTCTATCACCAAGAAATTCCATATCTGACAACACAATGTCATTTGGGTTCTTGAATAACCCGGCATATGAAAACGCCCCAGTCCCACCACTGTTTATTGTCATAATGACTATATATCTGTCTTGACCCAATGATGAACCAAAATCACCCTCTATGATAACTGTCCCAGGAATTATGCCTCCGGTTTCGAACGATCCAACTCCGTCAGATAATTCCGCCGATGCGTCATCAAAATCAGACAAACTGAATGTGCTGTTTTCTATGTCCCAAATCGGCGTTGACGTAGATTTGCGGTCTTTGATTTGGTCATATGGTTTTTGGTTGCCAGGGTTTTGCGCGGCAACCACAATGAAATAGACTATCAAGCCCGCGACCAGCGCAAAGAAAATAAACTGTACAAATTTCATAAATTTAGTATACACCTATAACACGACAAACAAAAACCACCCCGAGGGGTGGTTTTTGAGAATAGAGGATAGATTACGTTGCCGTAATTTATTCTGCTGATTCTTCGGCTGGAGCTTCAGTTGCGTCATCAGTTGATGGTGCTGCTGAAGAAGGACGAACGTTGATAGCTGAAGGACCTTTTGGGCCGTTTTCAACATCAAATTCCATCACATCTCCTTCTTTCAAAGATTCGAATTCAACCCCGTCCAATTCCTTGGCGTGGAAGAATAGATCTTTGTCATTCCCTGGTTGAGTTATAAACCCGAAACCACGGTCTGCTACGATACGTGCAATAGTTCCTGTTTGCATAAAAAGTATAGTCTGCATTGAGCCTGGTAAAACACACATAGTCTTCGTCCTACACTGACCTCGAGCCTCCTCCAATGCAGACGTATGTGATAGGAGCGAGTATGACACAGGTATCTTTATTTAGCAAGAGATTTGTGGATAACATTATTCTATTTTAATAGCTTTTTCCACCACTGTCTAAAAATTGCCCAGAAAATAATCCCAACAAACAACAACACCCCACCATCTATAGCGTTATCTTTTCTGTTGGAAATATATCTAGCCTGCTCTTCTGATTGTCTATCTGCAACACATTGCTCTATTTCCTCTGGTGTGCGAGGGGTACGTTCGCCGGGTTCGATAACTGGTTTTGCAAAATCATATTCACATGAATTAGAAACATATGTTTGAATTGTTGGGTTATACACCGCAATTTTTATAATCGAAGACAAAAACATGACAGCTCCAATAGCGGTCAAAACCATACCTATTAATAATCCTATTGATGGGACGCTTTTTTCTATCCAAGTCATGCATCTATTATACACTACAATTTAAACAAAAAAATCGCCAAACAATGTTGGCGATTTTTTTGTTTAAATATTATATTATTTTCTCATTTCCCAAACGCGGTAAAATCCACGATATGACAAAAATAACAACAATACACCAACTACTATGCTAATCCATAATGGCATAGAATAATTACCTATAAACAAAGGCAATTCCATGCTAGCGCGAAGTAAATGCAAAATAGCTACAACAAAAAATAATGAAGATGCTGTGAAATAATAGGGGCGATGTAGGTGTTTTTTCTTTTTAAAATTAAACATATGATTTTATTATACCAATATTTTTTACAGCTCAGGTCAAGTTGTTCACAGGTGTAGTTTTTGATTGAAAGCTAACCCGCACAGCACGTAATTTCTGCCGTGCATTTTTATAGTCTGGAATAGTTTGTTCTACTAATTTCCAAAACTGCGCACCATGATTCATCTCTTGCAAATGACATAATTCATGAACAATCAAATAATCTTGTAAATCTGATGGTAAAAATACAATTAAATAGTTGAAATTTAGATTACTCTTGCTAGAACAACTTCCCCATCTGGTTCTCTGTGCGCGGATTGAAATTCTGCCAAAAGTAAATCCATAAAATTTATTCCAATATTCAATTTTTTCTATTACTATATTTCTGGCAGTTTCGCGATGTTCATTATAATGCGTTCGTATATATTTTGGCTGCTGTCTACGGATCACCTGTCGCCTAGTCGGACCTAGAATTACTGTTTTTAGTTCACGAAAAAACTTTTGCATAGAGGTATTGTACCATCTTGAATCTTTGACAAAGATGAATATTTTTTATATGGTTAAAACAAATTCACAATAAAAAACACAGATTATGTATGAATATAAAATTGATATAAATGATAATCTTGGGGTATTGATCAACATATCAACCAACATCCTGTTTGGTACTTTTAAAACAATAACAAAAGGGTGTGGTTTAATTATTGAAATGCTCCAAAATAAGGATATTGATATTTCCCAAGGATTGGACCTATTTCATGATGTAATAAATTTATCAATACCAGAAACTGATAATAGTGACGAGCTAGATACAATGGACTCAAAAATGCTTGATCTTAATTTTTTCATGGCGCAAGCCGTAGCCTCAAAAAATCCAAACAAACTACTATTTTATGTGTGCAGCAGGTGTCATGCTCATGGATATATTTTTGTCCCATTTAAAAAATCTCATGCTATGTTTAACATAACAAGCAAGAGCGAAGCAAACTACGTTGCCTGTATATTATTTGATAAAAAAATAATAGATAAAAAAAAGAAGGAGTTATTGCTGAAATTAATAAAAGAATCTAAACTATCAACTTTTACTATTTATAATGATAGTACTAATTAAAAAATCTCTGCAAAATATTTTGCAGAGATTTTATTTTTATATTAAATCAAATTTTATTGTTACTTCGTCCCCATTATAAATATCTTCTATGTTTCTGACTGATTTTTTCAGCGGAAATATATATAATTTCTCTTTGGCACTCCAAAAAATTGATGACTTCCATGTTGTTTTTCCCAAAGTTGCGCGCACCCTGACCGATCCAAAACCACGTTTTATTGAATTTTTGCGAATTTCCTTTGTTTCTGGTCCATCTACATACACAAAGTGCCACGACGCATTTGCCCCTGGCCATAACCAGACTTTGTTTGTTGTAGAAAAACTTTTTATTGCCATATTTATTGTATTAATGATTATTATATATAGTGTTTGTTATATTATAACAAACCTTGACATTATGGTGAAATAATGATATAATAGTAAGAGAGGTAAACAATTTCTTTACAATTAATAAAAAAGAAGATGAGTCAAACTATTAATATACAGACATATGTTCCTATGTTCAAAATACTGGGAAAACCAGAAAAACAGGTGGTTTATAAAGAATTAATATCAGGCTCCCCTTGCGAAATGAAGCTTTGCTTGGGGCAGTCTGATTATCCTTCTGATAAAAAGGATAATATTTTTATGCTGGAGATTAAACCCGAAAAAGGGTTTTCTCCAGTAAATTGTGCCAAGGTAGCCAAGAGGCTTGCAGAATTATTCTGCAACGAAAATGGCTATAAAATAAAAACAGAACATTGCCACTGGCCAACATTGCAATACACCGTAATTAAAAACTAGTGGGTTGCTTGCGTATTAAAATAGCCTGGGAATTTTCCCAGGCTATTTTTTATTTACCATTTTGATATATTAATTCAAGAAAAAGATTGTCAGCTGTAACACAGTGGCAAAACCAACCCACACAACATAGGGAATATTAATCCATGTAACCCATCGCGCCGTACGATATATTACCACCACCCCCCAAATCAATGTCCCCAGCACAAGCAAAATATCAATACTTGCTAATGTCAGGTTTTGCAAACCAAACAGCACTGGTGTGAATGCGAAATTAAAAACAAGGTTCAAAAGAAACGGCAATGCTATAGCAAAAGAAATCCTTCGTCTAAACCATAAATAAAATACATACCCAAATGAAATCGCAATCAAGATATACAATATCGTCCACACAGGACCAAACACCCATGCCGGAGGGGCAAAAGATGGCTTTATTAATAATTGATACCATTCGTAATTTTGCATAAAATTTCTATTTTTTATCGGCTATCTTTTTTTTAGGTTTTTTCTTTGGTTTGATGCCGGCGTTTTTTACCTTGGCAGATAATCGCGGAGCCACGCGGTGATGTGCTTGCCCTGTTTTTAGCCGCTTGTCTTTCATGATTATATTATACACCTTATTATTTTTCGACAAATATAAAAACACCACGCATCTGCGTGGTGTTTCTTATTCTGAATCTGAAATAAAGGCCTCTTTTCCCTCTCGGGTCATCTTTTTAATACGGGCTTCCTCGCGTGATGCCTCTGATCGATTAGAAAACTGTGCGGTGTACACAACAACAACAGGTCGTCGAACACGTGTGTATTTCGCCCCCAAGCTCCCTGTGCCGTTATGCTCGCCAACACGACGGTCTATATCAGTCGTTATGCCTGTATACAATGTATCATCGGCACAACGGAGAATATAGACGAAATAATTCATACGATTATTTTGCCAAATCCAATGTATCAGTAATATTAATCTGTTCTAAAAATTCAGGAACGTGTGACACGATCACCATCGCCCCCTGGTACTGATCCAGCGCCTTGGCGATAATCGGCAAGTGTCGAAAGTTAATATGGTTGGTTGGTTCATCCAAAATCAAGAGCCCGGGTTCCTGTAACACCAATCGCGCAAAAGCCACCAATCCCTTTTGCCCTTCGGATAATGCACTAATTTTTGCACCCATCATATCCCCGGTGATCAAAAATCCCGCAGCAATACTGCGCATTTTGTGTTCGTCTGAATGCGCCATAATTTCAGACAAAGATTTATATACGGTGTCATCAAAATTCAAGGTCGAGAAATCCTGGCGATAATATCCCACGGTTATATCGCGGGTTATTTTTGCGCCGTCATCAGAACCTGTTGCCATCCCCTCTAGCAGGGTGCTTTTCCCGATACCATTGGGTCCCACCAACAACAATCGCTGTTTTTTACGCAACGTCACATCAGCAGATATGGTTTCTCGTTTTTGGTTTACCATGCGGGTAAATGATGTAATAACAAAAATATCTCCGTTAATATCATCCTGTGCTGGAATAGTAAACGGACGAATGGTTTTGTCCTCGCGATAGACTTCGGCTTTGTTTTCCTCGTCTTCGGCAGCGACCTCGCGCATTTTTTTCGCAACGGCTCGCAGACGCCCCCCTTTGTTCGCAAAGAAATTGGCTTTGTCTTTTTTGGCTTGGATATTTTTTTCCAACCTGGCGTTTTGACTGCGTTCTTTTTCGACGCGGATCTCGATTTGTTTTATCACATCAAAATAGTTTCCGACATAGTTGTCGATTTTTTTTGTAAAGACATCCAAATATAAAACACCTTCGGTAAATGCATTCAAGAAATCAGCATCATGGGAAATAACGATTACGGTTTTGTCGTAGTCTCTTAGAAATTGGGTCAAGTGATCGATTCCCGCGTGGTCCAAGTTATTTGTTGGTTCATCCAACAATAATAGGTCGGGTTTTTGAATCAATGCGCTGGCCAACAATACACGAGCCTGTTGTCCACCGGACAGTCCTCGGATTTTTTTATCATAATCATCCATCGGTAGGTGGACGACCTCCAATATATTCTCGATACGTTTATCAATATCATAGATTTTCTCTGGGAATACGGATTCAAAGAATTCACGTACGGTCAGCTCCATTTGGTCACGTGGGATAACCTGACGTGAAATCGCAATGGAAAGTTTTGGGGCGGTGATGATGCGTCCGTCCTCGGGTTCCAGTTCCCCAGTCAATAATTTGAACAGGGTGCTTTTTCCGGCTCCGTTCTGCCCCATCAGAGTTACCTTGGCACCGCGACGTAATGAAAAATTCCCGTCAATGATGATGGGCTTGGTGATGCCGTAGTCGAAACATACATCATCGAATTTTACTATACTGCCGTTATTGCCAGACATCCACGTAGGGTAACGCAAATCAGCTAGATAGTAAAGGAAATAACCCAAAAAAAGCAAAAGAAAACGGCTCGCTGCGCGAGCCGTTCTTTTTATAATGATTATTTCTTTTTTGTTGCTTTTTTCTTTGCAACTTTTTTGGTTGCTTTTTTAACCGTTTTTTTAGCTGTCTTTTTGGCCTCTTTTTTTACTGTTTTCTTTGTTGTTGCCTTTTTAGGAGCAGCTTTTTTGGTTGTTTTCTTTTCTTTTTTTGTAGCCTCTTTCAAGATATCTTTTAAATCTCCTGTTTTGATTGACTCACGTTTAGGGGTCTGCGTTTTCGCTAGTGAGTCAGCTGAACGGAATATATCTTTGGTTTCATAATCGTTGCGAATATTGATATCCATCACTTTCATGATTTTATCCAATTTCTTGTGCAATGAGTCAATTTGCTCTTGCATACGACGATCAGTACCTCCGAATGAAGGAGATGGCGCAGGACGTCGGTCGTCACGCCCACCACGGAAACCACCACGGTCTCCACCTCGATCACCACCACGGTCAGATCCGCGATCTGGCTTGGTGCTGACGAAACAATCACGACATAGGACTGGTTTATCTCCGTTTGGTTTAAACGGTACCTCGGCTATGTTTCCACATTTTGCACAATTTGTTTTGTGCATAGTTGGTGGTCCAAAGTCACGTCCCCTCGAGTGTCCACCTGGACGCCCGCCACCATTACGGTCACCACCACGGTAACCTCCACCTCCGCCTTGGTTGCCTCCACGATTTCCTCCTTTATTATTATATTCTTTCATACTTTACTAGTATACCATATATCAACAAAAAAAGCAAGCTTTTTGAAAGATTGTCAAATATCCTTTTATGGCAACTAAAAAACCGCACATTACGTGCGGGTCCTTTAGTGTACCCATCTAGTGACACAAGTGCCAAGAAACGAGTACAAAATAATTATATACCTATATATACCGTGCGCAATCTCTCTAAAACAAAACTGTGGATAACTTTTTAGCCCCTGAAAACACGTTTAAATACAGCAAAAGAACGGCTCGCATAGCGAGCCGTTCTTTTGCTGTATTTAAACAATTTATTACATTGCTGGAGCAGCTGGTTCTTCTGCGGCTGCTGCGGGAGCGGCATCTGCTGGAGTTGCCTCTACGGGCATTTCTGGTGCTGCAACAACAGGTGCTGCGTCTGTTCCATCGCTAGGGGCTGTTTTTTCTTCTGTTGGGGCTACTGCAGGTTCTGCGGCAGGCGCTGCTGCGGGATCTGGCATTGCAGGGTTCTGAGTATCTGCCGGTGCGACATCGTCAGCCGTAGGTGTTGTGTTTGTGTCTGGTTCCATAATAAATAATAAAGATTAAATAATAAAATACGGATATTATCCGTACTATCGACGTGATTCAATTGTACCACAGAAATGAAACTTCTTTCCAGAAAGAAAAATCTACATTTTCCGAGTGTCATACCCCCAATGAAGCAATGCCTGGCGTTGACGCGGGCGACACAGAATATCCCCCGCTCGACAATTATGTTTTATTTGCGCCAAGTGGCGTATCATTTGTTTCCAGCGTTTGATTTGTCGCCGATCTTCGTCGGGGAGACGGCGCCCCATATAATAACGACAGTACCACTGAAACCAACCACGCGGATCATGTTTTTCATTAATCCACCCCTTTTTTTGCCACACAGATAATGGTTGACTGGCGTTGATGGTAAAATAATTTATTTCTGGGTCACGGGCAAAGGATTCCTTTTTCTGAAATTTTGCCCGAGTAAACCACGTTTTGGGAAATTCTTTTTGGCAATCGCGCATATACACACCTCCAAATACTCCCAGCGCCAACATTTTGGCGGGGGTCAAATCTGGTTTGAATGTGGAATCAAAATTACGCCCCACTGGTTCAACCAGCTCGTAGGTGTATTTTTTTTGCATTTTATCGTTGACGGTGACTGTTTTTTTATGTGAGCGCGGCATACTATTAACGGGCAACAATTAGCCATACAAACAATGCAACGGCAATCCACCACCCTGTATCACCAATTAATAACCCCAGGGTGATACGTCGTTGCCAAGATGGAGGTAGAATTTTAACACCCTCGGTACTGCGCTCTTGTTTTAATAAATATGGGCTTACTACAAAACTGAGATAGGCACCATTGAGAAGTAAAATTCCCAGAATAATTGCGTGCACAATCGTAATCCAAGTAACCCCCACGATGCTGTAATACCAAATACCACCAACAGCAACAAGAATCGTCCCTACCCAAATGAGCGGTTTGGTTATTTTATGAGTACGTGTTGTTGCTACCGTCCAATATCGCGATTTGCGCCCCAAAAATCCATGGATATCGATAACCACGACTGCTCCTAGACCAATAATAAACCCGGCGATCCAAATAAAAAGTGCGAGTGCTTGTAATATCATATATACAGTATACCAAAAACCGCTCACATGTGAGCGGTTTTTGGCGGCGGACTATTTTTTCTTTTTCGCTGCGGTTTTTTTCTTGGCTGCTTTTTTAGGAGCTTTTTTTACAGCCTTTTTAGCTGTTTTTTTGGCTACCTTTTTAGGAGCTGCTTTTTTTACTTTTTTCATCTCGAGAAATGATAAGGGGCTAATAACATTCGAACCGATGTTGGCGGTTCATTGGCCCATGCGATATACCCACACGAACACGTTACCATCTATTTGTATATTGTAATGTTGTTTTTAAAAATAAAAAGACACCCTCAAAAAAAGATGGGGATAAATTATACCCCTATCAAAATCCGCAAACCAAACCCAACACTAAAAGCGATCCCCGCGGCGATTCCCCCGATCACCAATGTTTCAAACGACGTCGCCAGCGGATGTTCACCGGTCACTCGTCCACGAATCGCCCCCACCAACGCAAAAGCAATCCCTGTCGCGATAAATGAAATTAAAAATTGTCGATCAGCTACCCATGATGATCCCAGCGCCACAATAAACGGAGACAACGGAATAGTTCCAATAGCAATAAAAGATACAAACGTCACCGCCGAAGATTTTATTGGATGCTTGTTTTTTTGTTTGTGTCCACTTAGAGCTATTTCAGATCTTTCGGATAAATAATTTGATGATGCCATCGAAAACCCATCAGCAAGCACGTTGGATACTCCCAGAATCAAAACAATCAACGGAGAGAGTCCCGCCCCAACAACTCCAGAAATAATGGCGAATGTCGTTACCGTACCATCCGTAGCCCCATAGACAAATTCAGCAATATATTTTTTAGAATATTTTTTAATCATATAAAACATAGTATACCCCAGAAAAAACAAAAACCGCCGAAGCGGTTTTTGAAGCGATTAACGACGACGTCGTGCTGGCTTTTTCTTGGCTGTTTTCTTGGCAGCCTTACGTTTTGCTGGCTTTTTCTTTGCAGCTTTTTTAGCAGCTTTTTTCTTTGTTGCTTTTTTCTTGGCTGGCTTTCGCTTGGCCACTTTTTTCTTTGCTGCTGGTCGCTTTTTAGCTACTTTTCGTTTTGTTGTTTTCTTTGTAGCTTTTTTAGCAGTTTTTCGTTTTTTTGCTGGCATAGTGATATATCATATGACGAGTAATAACATTGAGGTTCGACCGGCTCCTCGGGTATGTATCTATTATCCCCAGTTTTTGATAACGACTCAACATAAAATAAACTAATATGTGGATAACTATTTAACCATTAGCGCTAATGGTTATATACTAAAAATAGCGTAACGAGAATCTTTACCACTGAAAGCTTTACATTGTATGAAAATTCCACAACTTGAAAAAATATTAAAGGCGCTCGCCTATGAAAAACGCCTCGAAATAATGCAAACACTATCGCAACATAAATTTGCATCGGTGGGTTATATTGCCGATAAAATTAATCTTTCTATTCACGCGACATCAAAACATCTTGCCATTTTAGAACACGCCAAAGCCGTTATTGGTTATCGCGAGGGAAATTATATTATGTATAAACTGCGCCCCAAGATGCACGGATTGATCCGGTCCATCATTGGTCGAATTAGTTAAGCTTTTCAAAAAAAGAAACAATTTGTTCTTTAATTTTATAACCATCCCCATGCGATAACATCCCCAAATATGATTGCACCACTTCTTCTTTTCCCTGTTTTTGCATAATGTTTTTCATCATCCTGCGCTTGGTAACAGTGCGAAGTACACGGTGGTCTGTAAAATGAACCCATCCCAGAAAATCAACACCTGAAGCAAAACTTGTAATGGATACTTTATCTGGATGAAGTTCAAGTTTTAGTTTTTCTTCTAAAAATATATGAACTTGCTGTAGGTATTTTTCAAGTATTTTCTTGTCTTCGTGTAAAAATACAAAATCGTCAGCATAACGAATATAATGTTTTGCCTTGAGTTTATGTTTTACCCATTGGTCAAATTCGTTCATGTATATATTTACCAACAATTGTGACGTAAGATTACCCAACGGCAAACCACCTATATCGAAGTCGGACTTCAATATAGAAGGAAAACTATCAATCACCTGCTCCAAAAGCCAAAGTATGTTGTCATCTGTAATATGTTTAGCAAGAATCTGTTTCAAAATATTATGGTCAATCCTTGCAAAAAACTTTTTAATATCACATTTCAAAACCCAAACCGTTTTTGTGTGATTTTTACCCACCTTTCGTGCCATTTTATTAAATGCAATCAGAGCTTTGTGTGTACCTTTGTTTTTTCTACACGAATACGAATTATGAATGAATTTCGTATCAAAATATGGATACAGTGCGCGATAGATAGCGTGGTGAAGCAACCGATCGCGTACGGAAGCTTTGTGAATATCACGTGGTTTGGGGTCGTTTATTTTGAAGTGTTCGTATGATGAATGCTGGTATGTTTTTGTTTTTAAATCATAATTAAGATTCATTATATTTTCAAACAAACATAGAGAAAATTCTGCAACATCTTTGCGCTTTCGTTTACCGCAAAGATGTTGCAGAATTTTCAGGTGATATGATATTCTGATAGGTAGTATGAAATCGCATAATAATTCACATCCAGCAAAGCTCTCTCTCTCTCTTGATTCTGCATCAATTCTAGCACGAGTAAAACAAGCATATCTTTTGTGGTTAGAAATAGTTCCACATATACCGCGGAGTAGTCGCTATACACTGGGCGACCGTATTGAAAATAAATTTATCGATCTATTAGAAGCAACGTATCGAGCTTATTTTAGTAAAAAAGACAACAAAGCAACATATATTATCCGCGCTGTTGCATTATTGGATATCTTGAAATTTCTTCTTCAGATTGCATGGGAAGGAAAATATATTGGCAATGGAAAATATATTGAACTAGGAGGACTTTTGGCAGAAATTGGTAAAATGCTAGGTGGTTGGAAAAAGGGGGTAGAAACTGACGAATAATAACTTGATTTCTTTGTTTATTTAAAAAACTCCCAATCAATATTTATTGACCAGGAGTTGCACAAAGTTTCGGGAGACAAAACAACGTTACCCTCATCCCACGTATTCGCGTTCGCTACGTTCGCGTTACCATTCCATGTGTCGTTGTCAGCGTTCCATTTCACGTTGACATAAAACAAACGGTGCGAAACATGCCAGATACCATCCATACCACCAAAGGTCGAACAATCAATCTTATGTACCTACCTTTTGTATTGTTTGCGAAGCTTCGAAACTCGCCAGAATCTGACACCAACTTTATGCATTTTTTTGCAAAAGAAAAACACAATACCACTCTGACCAAAGATTCCTCTGCGGTCATTCTCAGCATTGTTTTTCCTTACTCTTTTGCCCAAGCCGTAACCAGAGCGATCAAAGAATACTTTTATTATAAAACAAAAAATCCCCTGCGCAAAGCGCAGGGGATCAAAGGGTCAAAGTGCCCAAGAGTTTAAAAAGTGTTCAAGCTTCCACATCCCCAGGATCAGGAGTTGCGGGAGACAAAACAACGCGACCCTCACCCCACGCATGCGCGTTCGCTACGTCCGCGTAACCATTCCACGTGACGTAGTCAGCGAGCCATTCCACGCTGACATAAAACAAACGGTTTTCATCATCCAAAAAATAAAATATGTTGGCATAACCATTGTTTATTAAATCTCCATTTTCGCCTTTTGGTTGTTTACTGGTTAATGCAATGATTTGACCAGCAATATCATCAATGGTTTGAATCAAAATGCCGCCGCGTTCTTCGTTGATTTGAAAATCACTGCGATCTTTGGTTAATTTCAGCTTTTCCAGTTTGCCGCCTGCATAATCTATGGTTTCACTAACATGATTTAAGAACATGTTTTTGAAATTATCCGACAGATATAGTTTGGTGGTACCGTTGTGACCTTCTTTGAGATAGTCATCGCGTTTCATTTTTACCGGAGCAATGTCTATGATTCCAAGGGATTCTAGAAATCGCTCCGAGATTATTTGAAACTTGGCGGTTCCGTTTAAAACTTTTTTGGCATTTTTTTCGCCAATGATTTTTACCAAAGCATTGAGTTGCCCAACAGTCCAGTCTTTTGTTAAGAATTTTGTTTCCATTTCGTTATGGTTTTTAATATGCTCTTCTCCGAACAGGAACTATGTCTAATTGTAGTCATAGCCATAAAACGCCTAAACATAAGCACCTTGTGGCTATAACCACCCTGTTTATTCAAAGTACACCTTTCTTACTATTATATCATTTTTTAAATAAAAAGTCAAGAATA
>JAOULM010000060.1 GCA_029882015.1 Candidatus Nomurabacteria bacterium | reverse complement strand
ATGATATTCGCCCGGCGTTTAAAACAGGAGACATTATAAAAGGTTCTGTAACGGTTGACCCTGATGGATACCCGTTGGTGTACACTGGTTCACGCGATAATTATTTCCGCATACTGTCAGTAGATAAAAACAACACAGCAGCAGAGCTATGGAAGCTATGGGCGTATGATGACAAAATAATCTGGAATGATGATTGGGATGGAAACCCGTTGATTGTTGATGGTATTTTGTATCAGTCTGGTGAAAATGGTTGGTTCTATGCTATCGAATTAAATCGCGGGTATGATGAAAATGGGTACGTAACAGTGAATCCACAGGTGTTGGTACGCACTCCGCTATTTGACGATGCATGGATAGATCGTGTTGGAGACACGACGCTGAGCATAGAAAGCTCGCCTGCGTACCATGATGGGCGTGTGTATGTGGCCAATTCTGGTGGGCGTGTCGTCGGGTTTGATGTTGCTAATATTACCGATGGAATAGCTCCTATTGTTTTTGATTTTTGGGCGGGGGATGACACAGACGCAACGATTGTTGTTGACGAAGATGGAATGTTGTATGTGGCATCGGAATTAGAGAGAAAAACAAAGCGCTCGGACGAGCTGGGGCAAATAATGAAATTGAATCCATATTCTGATGAACCATTTGTTTGGGGTGTTCCAGTTCCTGCCAGGCGTGCCAAGGATAACGGTGGGGTCTGGGCGACGCCGGCATTAGGTGATGGAGTGTTGTATGTTGCGACGCACCCCGGTGAATTGCTGACCATTGATACAAAAACAGGCGACGTGTTAAATCGCGCCGAAATTGGATGGCATGCGTGGGCATCACCTGTGATAGCTGGGGACACATTGATTGTTGGTATTTGTACACCAACAGGTGGTGTGCGTGGGTATGATATTAGCAAGCCCAAAAAACCGACTCAAAAATGGGAATGGCAGACACCCTCGGGATCATGTGTGGAATCCACACCCGTTGTTTGGAATCACAATATTTATGTTGGGTCTAGGGATGGGTTTGTATATAAAATAGGAGGACAAATAGAAGAATAGACAAAATAACAAAAAACCACCAACGGCTCGCAGGGCGAGCCGTTGGTGGTTTTTTGTTTATGATATACTGAAAAGGAAATCAATATAATTGAATATATGTGCAAGAAAAAGAATGTGCTGTTTGTATCTCAGCATGGGCTATGGAAGCCTCAACGTAAATTACTGAAATCTATTCATAATCTTAAAAGCAGAAAAGAGGACTGCATCAAAACAAAAAGTATACGTTTTAATGACTTCGAAGAGTTTCTTTCTTTTTACAGGAAAAACATAAATGACTTTCATATTTATCCAGTTATCCCTCTGGAGTGGAAAAAAAAGATGAAAGATCTGGGTTATTCTATTGGTGTTTTATACAAACCAATTAAAAAAATAGACCAAGGCAATGAGAAATATATCTTCAAGGCAGAATATTTCACCCAAGAAGAAATCATAACTAAAACAGTCTCAGTTGGATATGGATGTGGTGGGTATCGTAATGGTACCGGCAGAAAAAGAGGCGGGAGTAGAGTAGCCGCATAAATACATTAATATTGCCGTATGTGAAAACATACGGTTTTTTGTTACCCTAAAACACTATAAATGAATGGCTCACGCGTGAGCCGTTCATTTATACTAGAAAAAACACCTAAAATATGATAAGGTGGCAGGTATTGGAGAGTTGGCAGAGTGGTCGATTGCGCTTCCTTGCTAAGGAAGTGTACCTTTACCGGTACCGAGGGTTCGAATCCCTCACTCTCCGCATAAAACGTTACGTTTATATACGTAGTATATGTGCGACA
>JAOULM010000030.1 GCA_029882015.1 Candidatus Nomurabacteria bacterium | reverse complement strand
TTTTTGTTTCTTTTTTGCTAAGAAAAAAGAAAATATATTAAAACAAGATCCACGCCTGCGCGGGGATGACACTTGAGATTTGGTGGTTATGTTTCTGGATCCCTTGGCCCTCGCCCGGGAAGACGAATTGAAATGAGGTGGTGGTGTCTGATACCCCTCCGCCTCGTTCCTCGGCACCTCCCCTGCATAGGGGAGGAGGAAAGTGGGGTTATCCCGCCATTAATTTCACAATATCTTCTACAGTTACTTTTTCTGCATCCGTATTATCTGGGAAATACAATCTTTTCATTCCTTTGAATACAAACATTCCAGATTTTGATTTTACAATCTGCAAAACCTTGCCGGTTTTGGGGTGTTTACCAACAACGCGGACAACCTCGACACCTTTGGGTAGGTTTTTTGGCTGATTCAAGAGTGCAATGGCTTGATCAAACGTAATCGTGTACGGATCAAAATCATCAGTCTTTTTGATAGAGCGGAAATCACGATTGTGCCCAACATACGGACCGAAACGTCCTACGTTTGAAATAACAGGAACATTATCATCGGGGTGGAGACCCAACTCACGCGGCAATATCAACAGTTTCGTCGCTAACGCTATGGTCACTTCGCCCGGTTTGATATCTGCTGGAATACTAGCCCTACGTGGTTTCGGCAGGGCTTTGGCTTCTTTGATGGCTAGGTTTTCTGCCTTGACCAAGGCTTTTTCTTCGTCGGTTTTTTTGTGGCCTTTTTCAAATGTCGTTTTACGCGGGATCTTTGGTGATTCACCCAGCTGAACATACGGACCGAAACGTCCCTCGAGAACATATAGATTTTTTCCGGTTTCGGTGTGTACACCCATTGGCTCGGCATTGCCGACCTCTTTACCATCCAAGGTCAGCGCACCATCACAATCAGGATAGTTCGAACATGACAGGAATTTTCCTCCACGACCTAATTTAATATCCATAGATTTTTTACATTTTGGACATTTGAATTTAGCATCAGCAGCGCCCAGCGTTGTTAGTTTGGGGATATCTTCTTTGCTGGCCAGATCTTTCTGGAATGGTTTATAAAAATCAGATAGGACTTTGACATATTCGGCATTTCCACCAGCAATATCATCCAGTTTGTCTTCCATATCGGCAGTAAAAATATCGCTGATATAATCCATAAAGTTTTCTTCCAGGAACGATGAAACAACATCGCCAGTATCAGTAGGCAATAATGTTCGCCCCTGTTTTTCTACGTATCCACGATCCTGCAGAGTGCGCATAATAGATGCATAGGTCGACGGACGACCTATCCCTCGTTTTTCTAGTTCTTTGATCAGTCCTGCTTCGGTATAGCGGTTTGGTGGCTGTGTTTGTTTGTCTTCACGTTCTAGTTTGATTAAATCTATTGTGTCTCCAACAGCTAGCTTGGGAACCTCGGTATCTTCGGTTCGACTACGAGTGTCTGCCGCTAACCACCCTGGAAACACCACGCGTGATCCCGTTACTGAAAAATTAGGGAATTCGTCCGCACCAATATTTGCAGATACTTTGGTGCGGATTAATCCAGCCGGCGCCATTTGTGACGCAATGGTACGCGCCCAGATTAATTCATACAAAGATTTCTGTTCATCGGTTGCGCCCAATGTTTTGTTCATAGAAATTTTGGTGGGGCGGATACCCTCGTGGGCTTCCTGAGCGTTTTTTGATTTTGATTTAAAAGTTTTGACCTCTAAATAATCCTTGCCGAACTCTTTTTCGACGAGTTTTGCTATTTTTGCGGTGGCCTCTTTACTTAACGTTGGGCTGTCGGTACGCATATAGGTAATGTGCCCAGCCTCGTACAGACGTTGGGCGACCTGCATCGTGCGTCCCGGTGACATACCCAATTTGGTTGATGCAGTCTGTTGCAGTGTAGATGTCGTAAACGGCGCATACGGATTACGTTTTGCATCAGTTTCTTTTATTTTTGTTACAGTCCATTTTCCAGATTTACCATCTGCGATTACCTGATCTGCGATTTTCATGTCTTTGAATTCAATATCACAATCCAGACCAAATTCCATAGCAGTTTTTTTAAACATTCCATGAATCAGAAAATAATCTTCGGGATCGAACGCGCGAATCTCGCGTTCGCGTTCCATGATGATGCGCAAGGCAGGGGACTGCACGCGACCAGCCGACAGTCCGTAGCGAACCTTTTTCCAGATCAATCCTGACAAATCATATCCCACAATTCGGTCTAACACGCGGCGGGCTTCTTGAGCGCGGCGCATATCCTGATCAACCTCGCGAGGGTGTTGCAACGCTTCTTTGACAGCGGTTTCTGTAATCTCGTTGAATGTGACACGTTTGATAGGGGCTGTAACGCTTTTGTTGTTATGTAAAATCTGTTCCAAATGCCAGGCGATGGCTTCTCCTTCGCGGTCGGGATCGGGAGCTAGATAAACCGTGTCGGCTTTCTTGGCTAGCGTGGTTAGTTCGTCGACGACTTTTTTCTTGCCTGCTGATATTTGGTATTTGGGAACAAAGCCCGCTTCTATATCGACGGCTTCTTTGTTTGATTTTGGCAGGTCACGAACATGCCCAACAGATGAGCGCACAACAAAATTACCCGAAACATCTTTCAGGTATTTTTCAATAGTTTTTGCTTTGGATGGGGATTCGACGATCAGTAGATTCATATTGTTTGTATGTTGTCATCCTGAATTTATTTCAGGATCTAAGCTGGGCAACTTCGTATACGAGATCCTGAACCAAGTTCAGGATGACAGAGGTAATGTTTTTCTACTTCCTGCTCGCTATTCTATCATTGATATCATATATACAAAATTCTGTAAAGAAAAAGGCCAAAAATAATTTGGTCTTTTTTAAAATAATGTTAGTTATTTCGTATACTTTGATGAGTAATTTTATAAAGATCCGAGATAAAACCAGGCAGCTACCAAACCCATCATCACGAGAACACAAAAGAGCATCGAAAATACTAAGAAGAGAGCGGAAGAATTATCAGGACTACTATATCTCATTCGATTTCTAAACTTTTTCTGATTCTCTGGCCAAACCATAGAGCCAGCCCCAAATGCAGGAACTACTCCACCATACGTCTTTGTCGCTTTCGTTTTATCAACAATAACTCCAATAAGTTTTTTATTTTCATCCATATCTTTTGTTTTTTCTTACTATACATGTTTAAATAAATATTGTCAAAATTCTGTAAAGAAAAAAGCTGGGGTTATACCAGCTCTACTTTATTTTAATAGTAATAATAAATTTATTTTTTTCACCATTAAATGTGGTTGTTATTCCTTGTTTCTTGTTTTTCCAAGGAATCTCATCAAAGCATTCTTCTTGTGGTGTTTTTTGGCTTAATTCTTTTTTTATCATTTTTTTGAGTTTTATTTGTCATTATTATATCACGAATCAAACCCTCCTCACCTCACCCATAGTTTCCTTGATTAATCCCTTGATTTCCAGCGTTGCTATTATCACGTTGACCTGACCAACATTCATTCCGACTTGTCGGATTAATTCACCGCGTGGCATAGGGCTGGCCAGCACTGACAATACCGCTCGTTCTTGCTCGGTGCAATCCAACATCGCATCGTCTGGCGTAGTTTCAGTAACGTTGAATCCCAGCGCCTGCAGAATATCCGCCGAGCTAGTAATCGGTGTCGCGCCCAGTTTTATTAATTCGTTGGTTCCAGATGAACCATCGCTGAAAATTGATCCAGGAACCGCCAGCACATCACGATTATATTCAGTTGCCAGTTTTGCTGTAATACGTGTTCCAGATTTGTTGGTTGCTTCGACCACCAATGTCGCCCGCGACAATCCTGCCATGATTCTATTACGACGAGGAAATGTCCATCGTTCTGCACGAGTGTCCGACTCGAACTCGGATAATAACGCACCACCATTTAAAATAATTTCATGCGCCAATGATAAATTTGTCGCAGGATAGATTACCGCATCATCCAACCCCGACCCAGGAACGGCAACTGTTTTCAAACCATTGTCCAACGCCGCGCGGTGAGCAATCGAATCCATTCCCAATGCCAAACCCGAAACAATGACAATCGGGTATCCGCGTAGCCCAGCTATCAATTGCTCGCAAGCGTCACGACCATAGTTGGAATATTTGCGTGAACCAACCACCGTTAAAAATACATAGTCATCCAGACTGGGTAATGTACCGCGGGTGAACAGGCGTTTTGGAGAATCTGGAATTTCTTGGAGGGGCAGGGGGATATTGGATTTGCTCATAATGAATATTGTAGCAAATAAAAAAACCCCAGCTATTCACAAGAGGTTTCTAGTTTATAAACAGATTGAGGATTTCCTCCAATCTTTTGATTTTCGTTAAGCTTTTTCCAGGCTTCTTCTTCTGAATCTGCAATTATTTCTACAGTAGGATCATAATATACTGGTCTGCCAACCATTTTTGGTTTCCAGTGATAATTTGCAGGTATTCGTTTAAATTTAAATTCCATCTTGTATCCTTTTTCACAATATATACAATATAAATAAAAACCGTGCTATGCACGGCCTTAAAATAATTTAACTTTTTTATTTTTTATCCTCTTTTAGAGGCAGCACCAGCTCCTCCTCCCCAAGTTCCTACCCCCATTAAAAACCCAAAGTCATACCACCCACCACTGTTATTAACGGCATAGATAGTTATATCGTCACTGAATAGTGACCCAATAAAAGCAAACGGAGTTATAATTCCATGCCACAATCCTCCAAAAAATCCATAAACATTAGATGTGGTACATGCACTAATACTTTCAGCATCTGCACAACCTGAGAACAAAAATAATACAGCAATAATCAAAGATAGAAAGATAAAAAGATTTTTCATAATATCAATTTTTTAATTTTGTTTTAATAACTTACTTTTTCTACTATTATATCATTTTTATATATAAAAGTCAAATATCCCATTCCAATTTATTGATTTCATGTTAAAATCAAAATTATGTTAGACATCAATTTCATCCGCGATAACGTCGACATCATCAAAGATGCCGCTCGTAAAAAACACTCCAAAGTCGATATCGATCGGCTAGTTCAGCTAGATGACGAACGCAAGCAAAAACTTGGCGTGGTTGAATCTTTGCGCGCCGAACAAAACACCGCGTCACGTGCTGTCGCAACCGCCAGCAACAATACCGAGCGTGAACAATTAATCAGCGAAATGAAACTATTAAAAGAAGACTTGCAGGCTCGCGAGGATGAGCTAAAGAAAATCATGGGTGATTGGCGAGAAATCATGCTACAGGTTCCCAACGTTCCCGACATGTCTGTTCCCGAAGGAAAAACAGACGAAGACAATCAGGAATTCAAAGTCTGGGGCGAAAAACCACAATTTGATTTCGAACCAAAAGACCACATAGAATTAATGGAGGATTTAGACATGGTTGATTTCACACGCGGAACCAAGGTCCATGGATTTCGTGGCTATTTCCTGAAAAATGATGGGGCACTATTGTCATTTGCCATTTGGCAGTACGCAATGGATTTTTTCACAAAAAAAGGACTTTCTCCAATGTTGCCACCAGCAATTGTTCGTAAATCTAATTTATACGGCACAGGACACCTACCAAACGAGGCAGATGACATTTATCAAACCCAAGACGATGATTATTTGGCTGGTACCGCCGAGGTCCCAACCATGGGATATTATGCCGACGAAGTGCTGACTGCTGAACAATTAGACAATGCAAAATTCCTGTCATTTTCCCCATGCTACCGGCGCGAAGCCGGCAGTCACGGCAAAGACATCAAAGGATTAATACGCGTACATGAATTTTATAAACTGGAACAGGTGATATTGTGCGAGGCTTCGCATGAAAAATCTGTCGAATACCACGAGCAACTGAACCGCAACACCGAAGAGTTCATTGAATCATTAAATATTCCGTATCACACAGTTATCAACTGCGCAGGCGATCTAGGTCAGGGACAAGTTAAAAAATATGATATAGAATTGTGGGTACCACGCGAGGAAACGTATCGAGAAATTTCATCCGCTAGCTATTTTCATGACTTCCAAACACGTAGATTCAATATTCGTTACAAAGATGAATCAGGAAAAATGCGTTTCGCGCACAGCCTGAACTCGACTGCCATCCCAACACCACGCGTGCTGGTTTCCATGATGGAAAATTTCCAAAATGCAGATGGATCTGTAACCATCCCCGAAGTCCTGCGAAAATATATGGGCGGGCGAGAAAGAATTGAAAAGTAACCCAAGAAACAAAAAAATAAATTTCGTTGTATAATAAAATATAATTATGTCTTCTCGTATAACTTCAAAAAAAATCGAGACCGAGAAAAAGATTCGTCGAAAGCGATGGGCCACAGGGATATCAATCTCTATTTTTATAATACTTGTAACTTTTTTTATCTTATTATGGATACCTGCTTTTCGTATTAATTCAATTGAAATAAAAGGGGCTCAATCATTGTTCCCCAGTGATATTAGCAATTTTATAGAAAAAAAATCAAAATACCGATGTGGAATATTACCGTGTAATAGTAGAATTATTTTACGACCAAGCAATCTAGAAGACATGGTAACAAAAGAATTTAAAAGAATAAGCGCTGTCAGCATTCACTACAAGAAAATACAAAACGTTATAATAACAATAATAGAAAGATCACCCAGAGATATCTGGTGTACAGAAAATGAATCGATAGCAGAAAACTGCTGGTATATGGATAGCACAGGTTACATATTTGATAAAGCCCCATTTTTTTCTGATGGTGTCTATATGAAATGGTCTGGAGGGGTTACAACCAGCACGGAACCTATTGGCTCCACAGTAGAGACATCATTTTCTTTTGGTGATATTGACACGCTAACAAATCACCTTTTGGAAACTGAAACAATAATTACAAAAATAAATCTTGTTTCAGAAAAACACACAGAGCTTGAAATTATAAGATTATTTGGGTACGATGTCCCACTGGATAGCATAATTATTGTAAATCCAGAATTAGGTGTTGATGAAAATATAAATGTTTTAGAAATTTTACATAATGATATAAAATTCAACACAAAATTGAAAAACCAATCCGAACAGTTAAAATATCTTGATATTCGCTTTTCTGACAAGATATATTACAAATTTGAATAATCATGATTTCATTTTTAAAAAAAATATTTACAAAAAACTACCCAGAAGATGATCGGGTGGTTTTGGGTTTCTGGGGAAACTTGCCATCGCCTATTTGGGCGTTGGCCCCAATGGCTGATGTTACAGACCAGGCGTTTAGGCGCATTATTGCAAAATATTCACGCGCTGGGCAACCAGCTGGTGGCCCCGATGTCTTTTGGACTGAATTTGTTTCAGTAGATGGTTTGTTGTCACCTGGACGCGAGGTATTGCAGCGCGATCTAGATTACACCGAATCTGAACGTCCATTGGTGGCGCAGATTTTTGGTGCCAAGCCAGATAATTTTGAACGTATAGCGCAGATGTTAGTCGAACAGGGATTCGACGGCATTGATATCAATATGGGATGTCCCGATCGATCAGTAAACAAGCAGGGGGCCGGAGCTGC
>JAOULM010000059.1 GCA_029882015.1 Candidatus Nomurabacteria bacterium | reverse complement strand
AAAAAAAATACCGAAAGTCTGGAACAGCTTTCAATTAAAACCACCGAACCACCTCAATTGGCAGACCGCATTGCTCCACTCCTGAATCTTGATTTGCCCAAAAAACAAGAACTTTTGGAAAATCTGGACCCCCAGGATAGGCTTGAGAAGGTTTTTGAACGAATGCTTGAAGAAGCAGAGATCAAAAAACTTGAGAAGAAACTTAAGGAGCGGGTTCAAGGTCAAATCGGACGTACTCAGAAAGAATATTATTTAAACGAACAAATCAAAGCGATCCAAAAGGAATTAGGGAACAACGAAGACGGAAAAGCTGAAATAGAGGAATATGAAAAAAGAATTGAAACATCCTCTATGAGCGAAGAAACCACTGAGGTTGCGCAAAAAGAACTTAAGAAACTGAAGCTGATGTCTCCGATGTCGGCCGAAGCTAATGTTGTTCGAAACTATCTTGATGCCTTATTGGGCATGCCTTGGGGTGAAAAAACAGAAGACAATCTAGAACTTTCAGCCGCTGAAACCGTGCTGGATGAGGATCACTACGGTTTAGAAAAGGTCAAAGAACGAATTATTGAATTTCTAGCTGTAGCTAAAAAAGTTGGCAAGATTAAAGGCCCTATTATCTGCTTAGTCGGCCCACCAGGCGTGGGGAAAACTTCTTTAGCGCGATCCGTTGCCAGAGCCCTGGGGCGAAATTTTGTCCGGATGAGTTTGGGCGGTATTCGGGATGAAGCCGAAATTAGAGGGCATCGCAGAACATACATTGGCGCTATGCCAGGTAAAGTGATTCATTCGATCCGGAAAGCTAAAAGCAACAATCCACTAATGTTGCTGGATGAAGTGGATAAGATGAGTTACGGCGCCATGGGTGATCCAGCGGCAGCTTTGCTTGAAGTGCTGGACCCTGAACAAAACTCCACTTTTATGGACCACTATCTGGAAGTAGAATACGATCTTTCAGATGTACTCTTTTTCTGCACGGCCAATAATATGAATGGTATCCCGCCTGCCCTCCTGGATAGGATGGAATTAATTCATCTGGCTGGTTATACAGAATTGGAAAAAGAAAACATCGCTGTTCGCCATCTACTGGACAAACAACGAGAGGAAAATGGTCTTGAGAAATCACAGATTAATTTCCGCAAAGATGCCATCTCCACTGTAATTCAAAGCTACACCCGCGAAGCTGGAGTGCGGAATCTGGAACGGGAAATAAGTAAAATCTGCCGAAAGGTAGCGACCCAATTGGTGCGAAAGCCTTCGCTCCACAAAATTACGGTGACCCCGAAAAGGGTGCAACAATATCTTGGTGTTCCGCGCTTTAAACATGACAGTGTTGAGGGAGAAAATGAGGTTGGCGTCACCACTGGCATGTCTTGGACAGCCATGGGGGGAGAACTGCTTTTCATTGAAGTCACATTGATGCATGGAACAGGGAAATTGCTTTTGACTGGCCGGTTGGGAGATGTGATGAAGGAATCGGTTCAGGCGGCTCTTAGTTTTGTCCGTTCCAATGCTAATCAGTTAGGAATTTTCTCCGACGCATTTAAAAAGAATGATATTCATGTCCATTTTCCAGAAGGTGCCATCCCAAAAGACGGTCCATCCGCTGGTGTAGCCATTACAACCTCTATCGTAAGCGCATTTACCAAGATTCCTGTCCGCAAACAAGTTTCCATGACGGGCGAGGTCACACTTCATGGGAAAGTGCTACAAATTGGAGGCCTGAAAGAAAAATTGTTGGCGGCAAAACGTGGCAATATCAAAGAGGCATTAATTCCGCTTGAAAACCAGAATGATCTTTCAGAGATTCCTGCAGAAATTTTAAAAGGCATCAAAGTAACTCCTATGGCCCATGTAATGGACATGCTTCCGATCGCATTAGA
>JAOULM010000002.1 GCA_029882015.1 Candidatus Nomurabacteria bacterium | reverse complement strand
AAAATATATTGGAACCGTTCCGCCTGGTGCATTTGCCCCTGCGCCGAATGTAGATTCTGCCATTTTGGCAATTTCTGATATTTCTCGCCAAAATTTTGATTCAGAAAAACACGAAAAAGCTTTTTTTGATTTAATTCACGCGGGATTTGCTCATAAGCGCAAACAAATTGGTGGTAATTTAAAATTAATTGTTTCTGAACCAGAAAAACTTTTGAATTCTGTGGGAATAGAACCAAAAACACGCGCCGAAGATATTTCTTTGGATAAGTGGCTAGAATTAGCACGAAATATGGTGGAAAACCAACAATAATATGATAGTTTTTAGTGTATAATATTGTATATGATATATATCTACAATATATACAAGGCAATGATAATACTATTTTTAGCTATAACTTTGACTGTCCCAATAATGGCGTGGGCACAAGCAGGAGAAACACCATTTGGTGCACAGATAATAACGACGACCTTGCCCCCTATTATTTGTACAGGAACAGGGGTTGTCACACAAAGAAACGTAGGAAAAAATAGCGGCGGAGGTCGTTACGTTGTTCCTGTATCAGCACGTTCCTGGGTTGGAACAGTTAGCCCTATTGCGTGGGTTCTGGGGTTTTTGGGGGCATCAAACAGTGATAGTTCATCGTGTTATATACAAGCTGGTCCATACCGAATACAACAAACCGTTACTCCTTATTCACGATATGGAACATCATCAGGTAGTTTTGGAGGTTTTGGATTCTAGGTTTTAATTTATGAAAAAAATACCAATAGAAATACGCCACGCATTATTATTTGCAATAATTGTTATACCTTTGGTTGTTCTTTTGGTTGTTGCTCCGTGGAATAGAAAAAAAATAGGAACAACAAAAAATCCAGACGGCGAACGTGTTTCTTTGGCAACAGATAATGGATTTGATAGCGACACAGACGGCGATGGTGTGCCCGATTGGCAAGAAAGCCTGTGGGGGACTGACCCGACGGTTGTTGATACTGATGGTGATGGAATTTCTGATAAAAAAGAAATAGAAGAGTTACGTGCCGCTGCGACAGATAACGGGGCTAATTTGAATAATACAACGGCAACAACGGTAACAAACGGGGTTGCTCAGACAATCATCGCAACACTTGGAGCCCTTCAAAACCAAGATTATATCAGCACAACACAAAAAGCAAAGCTTGCCTATGAAATCCAGAACGTTGTTTTGGCTCCGCCAACTTTCCCATCAAAAGAAGAAATAAGTATGGTAAAAAATTCTCCGGATTCTTTTGATTCATACATAAAAAAACTTAACAAAATACTGGGTAAATACCCAAAAGAGGCAGACCAGGTTTTTAAATACATAGAAGACGCTGTTAACGGTGACAATAGTGCCGTTGTTACTCTTGAAAAAATCAGTACTGATATACAATCGATAGCAAAAGATTTACTCGGGATGCAAGTACCAAATCGATTTGTCGAACCTCATTTTGAGCTTGTATTGAGCAACTATGAATTTGCACATGGAATAGAAAATATTTCAAAAATTCAGGATGACTCATTGCGCGCTCTGGGTGGGGTTAGGTATGTATTATCAGGAGAAGATCGTATTTTACAAGCAGTGGAAACATTGGAAAACTATTTTGTTGCCAGTGGTATAATTTAGACATGATGAGCGCATTGTTTAATAAAATTAGACGAATAATATTTGTTTCGTTTGTTGTGTGGTTTGTTGTTGCGCCATTATTTTTTATTGCACTTCCAAAAACTACGCATGCACAGTTAGATTTTACTACTGCTGCTGGCGCAGTTGGCGGTGTAGCCCTATCTTGTACTGACGTGGTTGGAAAAGGTATAAAAGCAGTTATGTCCAAATTGAGCGGGTCTGATGAAGGCGGTGGAAATGAGGTGCCTGTTGGGGACAGTGGTTCTCGTGACAAATTAAGTTCGGCAAACCAAAAAGAACGTTGTGAGGATGGTATTGCTTATGCCATAGCAAAGACGGCTTTAGAGCAGGTTACCAAAGGAATAGTAGACTGGATAAATACAGGCTTCGAGGGTAGCCCTCTTTATTTGCGCGACCCAAATTTATTTTACGAGAATCTATTTCAGATACAAACAACAGGGGTTATAAATGACATTATTGGTGGTGAGTCGCCGTTTGGACCCGCCGTTGCTCAATCATTGATTAGGTCAACACAAAACTATTTTCAGCATCAGGCAAATTATTCTTATGCAGATATATTAGACGGCCTAGGCACTACCCCTCAGCGATTTCAAGCAAATTTTAGTGATGGTGGGTGGGGGGCATTGTTGGCGCTGTATTCATCACCTGCAAACACCCCAACAGGATTGTATATTGCTTCCAGCCGAGAGCTAGGCGTTAGAACACAAAATCTACGCATACCAATTGGAACACAAATACGTCAAGAGCTACAACAAAGTGGTGGTTTTTTGAATGTTCGAAAATGTGTAGAAACAAAAGAAGTCATAACCGAGGTCGGCGAGCCTGTTTTTGATGAAGATGGGCTGATTATCGAGATACCAGCAGAAGAATCTATAGAGCAGTGTGTTCGCTACGAGACTACAACCCCCGGAACAGCAGTTGCTTCTAAATTAACTGGAGCTTTGGGCTCAGGGGAACGTCAACTAGAATTAGCAGATGACATAAACGAATCTCTCGGAGCTGTTTTTGACGCACTGTTGAATAACCTTGTCCAAAAAGGACTTAGCTCATTGTCTGGAGCATTGGACGGGGGATCAACAGATGACACACAGAGCTTGTTCTCTGCGAATACATTGGATTCAGTTGGTGGAAACGAAGATTGGTACTATGATAATATCCAAGGAGATGTAAACATGGAACAGTTGTTGATTACAGGTTTTGCACCAGAAGTAATTGAATATGAATTAATGCCCAATGACCCATTACCACCATCAAGCCCCAGCACACAGCTGACATTTATACAAAATCCAGATGGAACAATATCGACCGTTGTTCAGACATCCCCATTTGTTGATCTTTATGGTGAAAGTCAGATGATGATTGTTGACCAGAATGGTATTGAATCGTGGGTTCCAAATACCGAAATAGAGCGACCATCATTTATAACACTACAGGATATTGTTAGAGCTTATACATATAACCTAGAACAATCAGCTGATATCATTTCAAGTGAAATTATTCCAGAATTAAGAGTTTTAGATAATTTACTACCCGAGCCTAATTATGGTTGGGAAACACGCGTTCGCGGGAAAATGGACAATTCTATCCAAGCCATATACGAAGAAACCTCTACTGAAAAATTTGGAAGGGTTGTAACCAAGATTCTAGATCCATTAGGTTTTTTCAGCGGTATTACTCAGGGTCAAATAGCAAAACGTGAAGCTGCAAAACTAGCCTCTGCAAACAAGCTGCGCGAAAGAACAATGAATGATATTCAACGCATAAAATTTGACATACAATTTAATAATCTCGATTCGGCATATTCCGCTCGTGCATTAATAAACAAAGGACCTAGATACATTGATTTATTAAGTGAATATCATTCTGAAATTGCAACGCAAAAATCAAATTTGCGCAGACTAGAACAGATAAAATCAGATTACATAGCGCAGTCACAAAACCCTCAGGAATATCTGGAAAGGTCATTGCTTCGATTGTTACAGTCTTTGCCTGTCGAGGACATAATTCGTTCATCCGAGGATGATTTGTTGGATTTAATAGACATGCGTGATGTCGAGATAGTTGACGCTACTGTGTCTGCACAGGCAGAAATGAGCAATATGACATCTTTCCTGCAGGCACAAACGCTTGAAAATCCATACGCCCCAGCAAATATAAACATACCATCAACATTGCACGAATTAAACCTTGTGACAAACCCATGGGCTATTTACAAAATCGATGCTGGGCTTGTACATGCTGATCCTATTGCGACATTGTATGGAGTTCAATCTTTTGGGGCGGTATTAAATTGGCTTGCACCCCTTGAAAAGGTTTACTATGTCGAAGAAGACGAAGAATATTTTATTAACAGATATTTCGAGGAATACCATGTTACTGGATTTTAGTTTATGATTTTTGCACAAAAACAATCAGTAAAGATATACACCGTCATGTTGTTAATGATGGTTCTGGTTGGTTTTGCAATGCCTGTGTCAAAAGCATTCGCTCAGGAAGATATACAAACTGTTGATATCGAATGTTTCAATGGTACAAATATGTCAGCAATGGGTTGTCTGGCAAATGTAACACAGGGATTGGCCATAGCTACCACATGGCTAGCGTCTGGGTTTGCAACTGTGTTTGATGTTTCTGTTGCAACAACATTAGATAATAGTAATTATAATTATGATTTTATAAAGGACATTTGGGTAATCCTGCGTGACTTGGCTAATTTTGGGTTTATATTTGTTCTGTTGTGGATTGCATTTAATCTGGTTCTGGGAACAGGCGACCAGAGATCTAAATCAATGATTATTACATTGATAATAGCTGCGATATTTATTAACTTTAGTTTTTTCATTGGTCGAGTTCTGGTGGATGTTGGGAACACCGCAACAAACGTTATCTACACCAGATCAGCACCTGTAGATACCAATGCAATATTTGCCATAGAGGGACAAGAGCAAATAGCCCTGTCATCAGAATTGGTCAGCAAGTTTAATCCACAGAAACTTCTTGCCGGGGCAGCTTCTGTCGGAGCGGTAACACCTGAGGATGATACTGGTGCGGCAACACGACTATTTTTCTTTTTCTTGATGGGGGCAGTAGTCGTTGGATTTTTAGCCTATTCATTTTTGGTGGTTTCATTATTAATGATTGCTAGAACAGTTGGAATTATGTTATTGCTGGCGGTGTCACCACTGGCGTTCGTTACATTGATTATTCCAAAATTTAGAGAGACAAAATATATTGGGTGGAATGATTGGTGGCGCAAAATGGCAAACTTTGTTTTTTTGTCGGTTGTTTTTGTATTTTTCCTGTACGTTATTTATTTGTTGATGGATTCTGTAAACAGTGGGGTTATTAGTAATCTTGAAAAGCTTAGCACCGCAACAAATCAAGCTGATTCGGCTGGTTGGATTGCGTCTATTTTTGAAACTATTTTCCCATTCTTGTTTGTTATTATTTTATTAAAAATCGCAATCAAAGTTTCAAAAAACATGGCAGGAGAAGTCGGCGAAATGGTCAGCAAGGGTGCAGCCGCGGTCGGCAAGGTCGTAGCTGGTGGTGCGTTGTTGGCGACTGGTGTTGCTGGTGGTGCAGCGTTGCGCGGTACCGTTGGACGCGCCGCTGCACGTACTGCATCGAGCACGGCGTTGCAACAACGCGCCGCCAAGGGAGGCCTTGGTGGGTTCATGGCGAAACGACAATTGGCGTTTGCAAAAAGCACTGCGTCGGCCAGCTTTGATGCACGCGCATTAGCCAGAACAAAATTAGGTGGCAAACTAGTCAATCGTGACGTTGCAGAAATTACAGGTGGGGCACAACGTGGCGGATACACATCTCAGGTTTCAGAAATCAGCAAGAAAAAAGAAGCATTCGCAAAAGAGCTAGAGCTAAAAGGAACAGGCGCAGAAAAAGCAGAGAAACTAAGAAAGCTTAACAAACCATGGAACAAGCAATATGAAAGCGATCTTTCAGATGCGCAAATCATATCACGCTCAAAGGGAACCGAGCTAGATAAAAAACACTTTGATGAGGAATATGCCAAGGGAGGTAAATTCGCAATGAAGGGGGTTAATGGACAGATTGTGTTTGATGAATTCCCAGGTGCAAAAACAGCAAAACCTCCAACAACAGAAAAAGAATACAATACTCAAACCCGAGAAAAATATGCAGAATCCGTCGAGAAGGGTACTGATACATTGGGGGGAACAGTAAAACATGGAGCCAAACAAGTTGCTGAAGGTGTTGCTGGCGCAATGGTTGGTGTGGTGACAATAACATCTATGGAACGTGACGCTGGTAAAATCGCAGCCGAGAACATTCGAAAAATTGGTAAAACTAAAAAATCAGATGTTCGGCAGTCAGAAATTATCGAGAAACGTCTTGCAGATCATACGAAATTATTGCAGAAATTGGTTGATGATGGACACAAGGGGGCTGGTCTGGCTGGTTCGGCTGGAGATGTACAATCAATGAGTCAACAACAACAAGAAAAATTTGTTGAGCGTCGAAAAATGCAATTACAGAAAAAACAACTAACACTTTTGCAAGATATTCGTAGTGCAGAAAACCAAAGAGATGTTCTGGATGTTAAATTCAGAGCAAATCCAAACGATGCACAATTAGAAAAACAGTTCACAAAATTAGTATCTGAAATAAGATCTAAAAAAGACGATAGAGATGACTTGCTGGATGAATTCAAACGTGCCGGAGATGTTATGGAAAAACTTGGAAAAACTTTGAAAGAAAAAGCACAACTTGGCGATAGTGTTAAAAAAGCCAACACACCAAACCCAATACCAACACCACCCCCAGCAGCACCAAACCCAATAGTAAACTAAAAAACTTGTTGATTAATAGACTAACCAAATTATGATTTATGATAAAAACTTTTTCACCAACTGATATATCTGACGCCTTTGACGGACTGTCTCGTGATTTGTCGCAGGTAATCACAGAAACAGATGTACCTACGATTGTTGCAGAAATAGGCGAAAAATATCACTTGCATGTTGATGATCAAGGGGTTATTTATAACGAAGTAATGTTTGTGTTGGTTGATTTGTCGCCAGCACAAGATTTTTCCAATCGTGTTCACGACCGATTGTCATTGGATACACATCTGGAAGATACTATTGTTTCCGATGTTGATCAACAGATTTTTCAAGTTATACGTGGAAAATTACAAGATAGATTCGAAAAACGCGGCGAGGAATTTCTAGAATCTTATGACTCCAAAGAAAGAGAAGAACAAACAATAGAACAATCAACAAACACAGAACTATCTGGAATGGGGATTAATATAACGAATGACAGCAACGAGCAGGGAATAGAAAATGTAGCAAACAAAGTCCCAACCCCACCGTACTCTAATCCCGTTGTCAGGAATTTGTCGCAGGCACGTGTCTCAAAGCGCAAAAGCATAACCGTTCCAACACCAAACGTATCGTATGATTCAACATCCCCAGCCGCAAAACCATCTTTTAGCGAATACACAGGACACGACCCATACCACGAACAATTGTCACCTGAGGATATGTTATATTCATAGTATGAAAAGTTTTGGTATACTATAGTCATGCAATTTCAAGTTCCACAGTTTATTGATATCGAGGACAAACTTTTTGGACCTTTGACGTTGGTGCAATTTATCTATTTACTAGGAGGTGGAGGTATTGTTTTTGTATTGTATAAATTTTTACCAATAGTTATTGCGCTACCGCTGATGATTGTTATTGGCGGTTTCTCGTTGGCTCTGGCATTTTACAAAGTTAATAACAGGTCATTTATTTTTGCTCTTCAGGCTGGTATAAAATATTTTATTTCCCCAAAAATGTTTGTGTGGCACAAGGCTTCTGGGACAGGAAAAACACCCGTCAGTGTTGTTGCTAAAAAAACAGAAACACAAATAGAACAAACAGTTGACAGAGCAACTATTCGTGACCTGGCTTGGAGTTTAGACGCTCTGGACCGCAGTCGAACACCAGGAGAATAAATTATATGGCACCAAAAAATACACAAGCAAGTCAGGATTTTGTAGACGTCTCGTCAGTACGTGACCGTTTTTTGATATTAAAACAAGGCGGTATCCGTGCCGTTTTGTTGGCGTCAGCCATTAACTTGTCACTGAAATCTGCTGATGAGCAACAGGCAACCATTTTGCAATATCAGAATTTTTTGAACTCGCTAGATTTTTCGATACAGATGGTTGTGCAGTCTCGTAAATTAGACATGCGAGCTTATCTACTCAGCCTCGAAGAGCGTTCCCAAGTCCAAAAAGAAGAACTGTTGCAGATTCAAACCCGAGAATATATAGAGTTCATACGTAATTTTATGGAACAGGTAAACGTTATGGATAAAAAATTCTATGTTGTAATTCCATATGATGGAGAAAGCCTGGCTGTTTCAAAAGGCGGGGGAGGAATAAAAGGGATTTTTGGAGGCAAAAAAACAAAATCAGAACAAGACACATCTTTCGAGAGAAAACGAGCTCAGATAGAACAACGTATCGCTATTGTGCAATCTGGATTAGGGCGAATAGGTGTTCGAACAGAACAACTGGATACCGAGGGATTAGTCGAGTTATTGTATTCAACATACAATCCAGGAGACATACGTGTTGTATCCGAAGTGTAAACTGGGGCTTCCATATAATTGTTACATGTTATACTAAACGATAGTATGGCATTGTTTTCATCGCTTTTTAGTTCAAAAAAATCATCAGACAGCGACAACGTTGCACCGGTGGTTCCTACAGAAATTTTTTCAAGCGCAGTCGAACAACTGCAGGATGTTATTGCGCCCGCAGCACTTCAGCTGGATTCCAAGTCAATTAAAATAGGGGACAAAATAGCAAAAACAATGTTCATAATTTCATATCCACGATTTTTAAACGACGGGTGGCTTTCTCCGATTATTAATCTCGACAAGATTTTTGATATTTCAATTCACATTCACCCGGTTGCCACAGCCGAAATTTTGAAAAAATTTCAACGCAAAGTTGCCGAGGTCGAGAGCCAAATTTTAGAACGAGAGAAAAAGGGAATGGTTCGCGATCCAATGTTGGACACCGCGTATCGCGACTTGGAAAATTTACGTGATGCATTACAGCAAGCCCAAGAGCGAATGTTCGAAATTGGAGTATATATTACAATATATGCCGAGAACGAAGCAGAATTATTTAAAACAGAAAATGAAATTCGTTCACTGCTGGAATCAAAACTTATTTACCCAAAACCTGCATTATTTCAACAAAAAGAAGGTTTTCAATCAGTAATCCCGTTGGCAACAGACAAATTGGGGGATGTTCACACCAAAATGAATTCAGCACCAGCTTCGTCGTTGTTTCCCTTTACTTCGTTTGATTTGTCTGACGACAAGGGAATTTTATATGGGGTTAACCGCCATAACTCGGGTCTGGTTATTTTTGACCGATTTTCATTGCCTAACTATAACTCGGTAATTTTCGCAACATCTGGTGCTGGAAAATCATACGCTACAAAACTAGAGATTTTGCGAACAATGATGTTCGACACCGAGGTCATAGTGATTGACCCAGAAAAAGAATACGAATCTTTGGCTGAATCAGTCGGTGGGCGATTCTTTAATGTTTCATTATCATCAGAACACCATATCAACCCATTTGACTTGCCCATGTCTTTGCCTGACGAAGACCCTGCAGATGTTTTGCGGTCACATGTTATTCACTTGGTTGGTCTATTTCGTATTATGCTTGGTGGACTTTCTCCCGAGGAAGACTCTATTATAGACAGGGCGATTACCGAGACGTACGCGTTGAAAGACATCACCGTCGATAGCGATTATTCACAGGTACAACCTCCGTTGTTGTCAGATTTTGAAATGGTTTTGGGGTCCATGGAGGGGACAGAATCTTTGATGGCACGATTGCGTAAATATACCCAGGGGACTTGGTCAGGTTTTATGAACCAGGCATCTAATGTAAACATCAACAAAAAACTAGTGGTGTTTTCTATTCGTGACATGGAAGACGAGCTAAAACCAGCTGCGATGTATATCATTACGCAGTTTATTTGGAACGCAGTCCGCAAAGATTTACGCAAGCGACTATTGGTTGTTGATGAGGCCTGGTGGATGATGAAATCAGATGACACTGCATCATTCCTGTTCTCTATTGCAAAACGTGGGCGTAAATATTTCTTGGGGTTGGCGACTATTACCCAAGACGTTGGAGACTTTTTGAAGTCAAAATATGGAGTGCCGATTATTACAAACTCGTCAATGCAACTACTCTTGAAACAGTCACCATCGACCATTGATGAATTACAAAAAACATTCAACCTAACCAACGAGGAGAAATTTCTGTTGCTAGAATCAAACGTAGGAGAGGGGATTTTCTTTGCTGGATTAAAACATGTGGCTATTAAAATCATAGCCAGTTACACAGAAGACCAAATCGTATCATCTGATCCATCGCAGGTTTTGGCGATGCGTCGCACAAAAGCAGAAAAACAACCAGAACCATTACAATAAGGGTTTTTTCTGTGGACACACAGCCGTTTTTTTTCGTTAAAATGGTATACTATTTTTATGAAAAAATGGTTTATTCTGTTGTTTTTGGTTAATGTTTTTGTTTGGTCACCTATTTCTGGTGCGTCGGCTCAAAATGCTTCGGCAATTGTGTTGGAATCCGAACCGGCTCTGCCTATTCCTGGCGAACCTGTAACCGTTACAGCTTCTTCTTTGACTATTAACACAGAACAGTTAATCTTTGTTTGGTATGTTGGTAATAGTATTGTTGGTTCAGGGGCAGGAGTTTCAGAAATTACTTTCAAGGCACCACCATTAGGTTCAACACAAACAGTAAAAATGCTTGCCACTACGCCATCCGGCGTCAGAATAGAACGTCAGATGATTATTGTTTCCGGTAGTGTGGATATATTGTGGCAGGCAAATACCTATACACCACCTTTCTACAAAGGACGAGCGTTGCCATCACGCGGGGCGACGGTACAGGTTGTGGCTATCCCGATAATCAGAGGAATACGTGGGCAATTGGATGCACGGGATAATTTTGATTACCAATGGCGTTTGGGTGGAAAAAATGACCAAAAACAATCAGGGTTTGGCAAAGATTCTTTTATAGCAAAAGATGCAACCTTCCAAGAAAACATGTTGGTAGAGGTAGAAATCGCAACCCAAGACGGCGTAGTGGCAATCAGACGACAAAAAAGATTTTCTTTTGTTGATCCGTTTGTTGTTATTTACAAAAAATCACGATCTGGAGTTTGGTCGAATCGTTCGGGAAAAACTCTGCAGACTCCGGTTGGGCAATCAGTCGACCTCGTTGCTATGCCTTTCTTTTTCCGGTCATTTCCATCTGGGATAACCTTTGATTGGTCATCAAAAGGCTCCGCTTTGTCTGATCAGGATAACAATGACCAAACGTTGTCTGTTATAGCAAACAACGAAGGTAAAATAGATATAGACGTGTCTGCTCATGTGCCAAAAGCCTTGTTCCAGGAAAGCAGTGCTGACATTTCTTTGCAGTTTTTAAAGTCTAAATAGTTTATGAAATTTTTTATATTTAAAATGAGTTTGGTTGTCGGAATAGTATTCGCGGTTTCACCGATTGCTTTTGCGCAGGTTACACTACCACCATCAGCACCAGTTGTTTCTGTTTTTTCTGTAACTAGTAATTCTGCAGACCTGAGTGTTGATTTTAATTTTGGTGGGGCTCCACAAGTTGCTGTTTATTATAATTTATCCAAAAACTCAGATGTAAATAACAATATAGAAGAAACAACTTTTCCAAGTAGCCCTGTAAATATCGGGTCAAGTAATGCTAGGCCGTATGCAGCCGTTCCAATTGGTCGGGGTGGTTTCTGGGGGGCTTTGGATTCAGACACAAGATATTACATCAGCGCATTTTTAGAATACGAAGGGCCAGCCGGACCAATCAGAGTATACAGCGAAGCCCCTCATCTATCATTCAAGACAACATCAGCAATTCCTGCGGGAAGCAACATCCCTGTTGCGGTTGTAAAAAGTGTAACAGACACCAGTGTTGCTATCGACATAGATTTGACTGGGTCAACCCTTAGCTCTAGTTATCCAACAGGGTCTCTTTTTGCAAGTATTAGTAAAAACCAAAATGATTTATCAAATCAGTCAACACGAAAAGAACAAAAACAAATTTCGCAAACTATACCATTTGTTCGAAGTTGGGTATTGGATAACCTGGATCCAGGCACAGAATATTTTATTCTGCCATCTGCGACTTCTATGGATTCCGCCGGCAACCAGATACAAAAAACCGGAGCTATTGTTTCATTTAAAACAGAGTCAGATGCTGTTGGTGGGGCAACAACGTCCTCTACTGCAGATGGATTAAACTTGTCTGCCACAACGGACCCAGCAACAGATGTTGGGATTTCGTCCGTTAAATTACATGGAAATTGGAAGAAGTTACCTCCAGCGATAATGGGGGTTGGTTCTACGCAGGGATTTGAAATATCTAAAACAATAGAGGGTTTTGATAATGGAAATTATAGTAGCGCCGGAACCACAGAAGGTATTCCAAATGACCAATCGACTTTTGATCTTAGTGGAATAAGAAGTGGTAGTTATGAAAAGGAAATTTCTAGTTTGGTGTCTGGGGAAGATTATTATTTTAGGTATGTTATTACCCCGCAGGTTTATATTCTCGGTACTGGTACTTTTTTTATGGGCACCCCCGTAAAAGGTGGCATCAGATCATTTACAACAGCAGAAAGACCAACAATAGGTAGCGAGGTTTGGTCATTCGAGCAGGGGCTCGAAAATGTAATTGGCACACCAACAGAATCGCAATTATACACAACAAGACAGGCCTGTGTTGACGCGATGTATCATTATTATGACTCAGCCGTTTTGGTTTCATCGATAGACCCGCAAACAGGAGAAACAGAATTCAGTTTTACAAAAGAAATATCTTCTGGGGAAATTATTATTAATGGGGTTGTTCACGGGTGTTCCAGTCGAGCAGTCACTGTTGATGACAGCGACAATATTATTGATCCGGGATCTGGAAATCCTTTGAATCTGAATCTGGATGGTGACAGTGGTAACGAGGTACCAGGAGGGCTTTTGGAACCTCTGCCTTTGGGTGGTGGAACAGGATTTCTTTCTAGTGTAGATGCCGGCACAGGTATTCCAGAATATATTAATATAATAATTAAATTGGCGATTGGTATTTTGGGAGTTTTGGCGGTAATAATAATTATCATTGGCGGTGTTCAATACATGACTGAATCAGCACCATTCATGAAAAGTCAGGCGCGGACTCGTATCCTTAACGCAACGCTAGGTCTAGTATTAGCTCTGTCTATATATATAATTCTGAGAACAATTAATCCATCGCTCTTGAATTTAGATTTAGAGATTGGTGCAACTAACTCAGAGGAATCTGTGGTTAATGCACAACAAGCAGTACCTGGGCGACTAATTTCTGTTAACGGACAGACAGTTGACCAAAACGAGTACGCAATACAAATTGCACAAGAAATTGGTGTCGACGAGTGCGTTGCTTCTACACTTATAACCAAAGAGTCTGGCGGTAATCCATACGCTGTTGGTATAGATGAAAACGTAAATAGCACACAATCTAATAAAGCTTTGGCTAATGCAGGTAAAACATATTTTAATAAAAACATACCATCTCCACCACGAAATGATGCAATTAGTCTGGACACAAGCCAGTCGCACTTAGGTCTCGACTGGCGTTTTTCAAAAGGGATAGGGCTGTTACAAGTAACTTTGTTCCCTGGTAGATATGAAGCAAATGATTACATATCTAACCCTCCATCATTTGCCTCCAGAACAGTAACACCAACAAGAGATATTGATGGGGTAATTTATTCACCAACCTCTCTTCTAAGAGTGGATGTAAATATAAAAGCAGGGCTTGCTTATTGGAAAGAGATGTATAATACATGTGGTGGCGGGAGTAATGTTGAAAAAGCATTCCGTGCATATAACGGTGGTCCTGGGGCTTGTGAAGACACATCAGGTAGTGCGTATAATTATGGGCGTAGCGCATTTAACATTTATAAATCTTGTGGATAGAAACAACATATGAAACGTTCAACATTTATTTTTGGGGTATTGGGACTGCTGATTGTAATCGGACTGATTTTTGTTTTGATGGTTGTGGCTCTGCGGCCAGACAAAAATCTACGCCAACTATTCTCAGAGCCACAAGCATTTTTTAATTTCGGAGACCGTACACCATTTGTTCTAGAACCAGGAGAGGTTAAGCCTGTAAAAGGCAAAGACACAACAGGCACAGATATTCCAGAATCAATATTCCTACCCAGACTTCAGCATGTTACAGCCGCTCGTATTAGTGGGGTTTCTGGTTTGGATAATGGAGATGTGCGATACGTTCAACAGGTAACAGGGCATGTCTTTGATATAGATGCTTTTGAAAAAACCAGCACACAAATTACAGATTCGTCATTTCCAGAAACACAGGAGATTTATTGGACACCAGATGGTGGTAATGGATGGTTCCGTTTTTATAATGATACAGAACGTCTGATAGAAACTTTTGCGGTAAGTTTGGAATCTTATGAAGCAGATGCAGAAATTTGTTCTGTGTCTTTTGGGTCTGAATATGTGCGCGGTGATCGTGGTGATAATGTACGAGCGGGACAAAAAACTCTGGCTTTCTTTAACAACATACCTATATCTTTTGATGGGGTATACGGCGGGGAAACATCTCGCGCTATAACCACCTTTCAGATTTTTAATGACTTGGAAGCTACTGGAAATTTGGATGAACCAACCAGAAATTTGCTGAATGAAAAATGTACAGAATACCGCGCCGAACAACAAAACGCCAGAAGCGAGCCTGTAAAATTAGGAGGCAGTTTTATGCCCCAAGACATCCTATCATTTGCCGTATCACATGATGGAAAATCAATTGCGTATGTTCAAGATATGGGCAAAGAAGTCGTAGTGTATCGTTCTGGAATTGACGGCAGAAACCCAAAAGAACTCTATAGAACATCATTCAAGGAATGGTATGTGGTGTGGGGAGGGGATGATGTTGTATTGGCAACAAAACCAACCGGAACGGATGATAGTTTTGTATATCGAATACAGCCGTCTGGACGAATGGAAAGAGTCTTGGGGGGAACCGGTATGACCGTATTGCCAAGCCCAGATGGATCGCGTTATCTATTCCAAGAGATAAATAGTGAAGGTATTCCAGATTTGTTTATTTATAAAAAATCAAATGGAAAGATTACGTCTGTTGGAAATGGTGGTTTGCCTGAAAAATGTGTTTGGAGTAAAAATAATGTCGATGTGTTCTGCGCCATACCAGATATATTTAATACTGATTTTTTGTATCCAGATGAGTGGTATCAAGGAAAAATAAATTTCTTTGATAGTTTGTGGCATTTAGATACAGAATCTGGAACTATGGATTTTATAACTTCAGTTGTTGATGAGAATGGACTTGATGTAATTCAACCAACTTTGGATGCAAACGAGAAATACCTTTACTTTATAAACAAAAACGACATGACGCTATGGTCATATCGTTTGTTTAACTAGATAACTATTCTGATTTTGATGCTGGATTGCTTTTGCGTCTGATAACAATATGACGTTCCGGGCCATATCCAATTGATTCTGTTTGGATGTCATCATAATCTGATAACGTCGCATGAATTATAAATCGCTCGTACGACGACATAGGGGGGCATGATACATCTTGTTCAAATGACCGCGCACGGTCGGCCAATATTTTTGCCTGACTCTTGAGCTGTTCGATATGTTCAGCGTGGTAACCATCGATATCTAATTGAAAATCAAGAACAGCATCGGGCAACTCTTGTTCGATTTGTTTTTTTATAATGTAGTCTATTGCTCGCAGTGTTTCTCCCTCGTGTCCAATGAGCTCGCTGTTGTCTGTTGTTTTTACATCAACACGAGTCATCCCCGTTTCGTCGTCATTTATAATATCGACAGAAACAAGATCTTGTGGAAAATATTCGAATAGTTTTTTTATGAGGTTCGTAATGTTTTCTTGCATACACGATGTCAGTAAGTTAATCTGATGATTTCGACGCAAGAGAAGGAGTGTGTGGTTGTTTAGATTTGTTTTTTCTAGCAACACGATTTCGAATAAGAATTTCTTGGATTATTGTATAAAAGTTTGTAGTGATCCAATAGATACCCAACGCTGCTGGTAGTTTCCATGCGAAAAAGAAAATCATTACAGGTAGCACAAACTTCATTTGTTTCTGCATCATGTTTTGCATCATTGCGCCTGTTCCGGTGCCTTCCTTTTCTCCTTCTTTTTTGGGAGCGTTCATGGTTGGAGAGAAATAGATTTGTATGAATTGTGATGCTCCAGCCAAAAGAGCAACCCAGATACTGCTAATGGTAAGCTCTAATCCAAGGAAAGCTGTTCTGATGATTTCGGGGGTTTTAACAAAGCTGTAAAGTCGATCGGCATCATCAAAAGAAAAGCCTCCCAAAAAGATACGATACAATGCCAACAAAATAGGTAATTGGATAACCAACATCAAAACAATAGGAAGACATCCAGACAACGGGCTCATCCCATGTTCCTTGTATAGTTCCATCATTTTTTCGGCCTGTTCTTTTTTGTCCGGGTATTTTTCTTTTAACTTGTCTATTTCAGGTTTGATTTTTTGTTGTTCAATCTGAGACTTGATAGATTTATAGTAAAAAGGCGACAGAATAAGCTTTACAACAATGGTAAGCACGATAATAGCCAATCCAACACTGTGTCCTGGTAATACGTCCACCAGCCAAACCAGGGCGTTATAAAGAGGGTCTGATAACGCTACTTGAAAGAATTCTTGCATATCTGACCATTCTAACAAATTTCCAATAAATTGCTAGAAATTAAAAAACCCGAACGCAAGCGTTCGGGTTTTTTAATTAGGATGATTTTTCTGGCACTGGGTCATAACCGCTTTTGCTGGACCATGGGTGACACGTTGATACGCGTTTTGCGCCCAGTAACGTCCCACGCAACGCTCCATGATGTTTGATTGCCTGTTTGGTATATTCGCTACATGTAGGGTCGAAACGGCACGTGTGGCCTTTTAGTGTGCCAAGGGTGACTTGGTATAACGAGATAAAAAACGTTAGTATTTTCTTCATATTAAATAATATTGGACTGTTTTAGCAGAGATAAAACGATTGTTTCATTCTCTGAGTAGTTTAAATCAGCAAAACCTTTTTGGATGAAAAATCCAGCGTAGAATCCAGGTTTCAGATCCCGGCGGTGATCTCGCAACACTGCGTATACGCGACGTTTTAATAGGTGGCGTGTTATGGCTCCCTTGGCGACTTTTTTGGAAATCACCACCGAGAATTTGCTAAGAGATTCGACATCATCAAGTTTGCGATACCGAAACAATAACCGCCCATCACGCAGGGTAGTGTTTTTATTTAATAGGTGGTTAAATTCGTCTCGAGTCAGCCGATTTGATTTACGTAACATAGTTACTTTATATCATAAAATACGTTATTCGTCTTCCTGGTCTCCGAGCCGGGATCCAGAAGCGACCCAATAAAACCTCAAGCGTCATTCTGCAATCCGCAGGATTCAGAATCCAGAATATTCTCATTCTTTTCTTTTTTCTTGGCAAAAAAGAAACAAAAACCCAAGGCCTGTACCGAACTCTCTTAGAATTATCTAAAACTCTCGCTCACTATTTCCCAGGGGGCACTACGTTAGCCTTCTGGGAAATTCCTACGGAACGTTCACTTTCTTTTTGAAATTCTGGTTCGTTCGATAGGGGCCGGAGGACGCGAGGGGGTATGGGGTACATAGAATTTAGACCCTCAACAATTTTAGTATTTATGGTATCTAGGTAATTTATTATTTTTGTTATAATAAGAATATTAATGAATAAAGATATTTACGTAGATATAAAAATCAATACCACCCAAGACTTTTTAGATATAAGGTTTTTAACCATGGTAGATCTGCAAAAACTAATCAAGGAATTAATGGTGCTTATGGGTGGAATATTTCTTGAATTTTTTTCAGAAAACATTACCCCCAACGATATTGACCGTATAAGGCATTTTCATAATATTTTCTCAGAAATATCAGAGATTAATGGTTATAAAAAATTACTCAAACAAATGAGAGGTGAGCATAAATGGAGACATTTTTTAACAGCTATAACTGCAAAAGGGTTACTAAATGCAGGATTTAAAGCTGAACAAATTGAGATTGAGCCACTACCAGAAAAAAAGGGTGGAAAAGGCTCAGACATAAAAATATCAATGAATAATGATGAATCTTTTTTTGAGTGTAAAACTATTTATATTGAAAACTTTTTTAACAGAGATAGACTAAATGAGTTAGCTAATTTAATAAGCATTCAATATGAAAATTACGAACGCTTAGATGTTTATTTAAAATCAGAAGTTACAACTGACAAACTTTGTATATTATTAGATAATTTATCATTACAAGATAAAATTAATGAGACGCAGAATTCTGAAACGGTTTTAATAGATAATGAAGATGTTGAAATAATAATAAATTCCAAGAAACCAAATATTATACCTGATGAAAACATAAGTTATGAATTGAGCTTTATTAACGTAGAAAATACTAAAAATAGAAAGCTTCCTGGCATGTGCTTTGTTCGAGATAATAAAGTTATTTGTATTTTTGGAAACATATCAAAAATTAGATTCCAGAATAAATTAAAATCCAAAAAGGAGCAAAGTATAGAGCAAAATTTTTTAAATAAACCGTTCTATGTTGTTTTGGATGTGAGTCAGGTTTTAGGTTTTGATATAGATGTTAAGGGTTATATTGAAAAATATTGGCTGACTGAAGAAAATAACCATGCTGTAAATTCATCGGTGATTACTGAGGAATTATTATCTTAATATTTAGGCTTGCTCGAGAGGGGCAGTTTTTAATTTCATTATAATAGACAAGATAACGTTATTCCACAATGAATTACTTGGTTCGAGCTCGAGAAGGTTCACTAAAACAATAAAACCCAACGCTTTCGCGTCGGGTTTTATGTGCTGTATGTGCGGGTGGGGAGAATCGGTCACTCTCATGGGATATTTTTTCATATACATTCAAAATATTCTCTCTCCATTGACCTCCACTCGACGGCTCGCCCTCGCCACGCTCGGTCGGCTTCGCACCGCCTCGGTTCGATTCTCCAACCCATCACTAAAACACAAAGGCCTGAATGCTATGCATCCAGACCTTGTGTTTTATGTGCGGGTGGGGAGAATCGAACTCCCATCATCTGCTTGGAAGGCAGGCATTCTACCACTAAACTACACCCGCGATAATTGCTATCCTATCAGATTTGGAACTATTTTTCAATACCCTAGCAAAAAACCGCACGGCTGCGGTTTTTTGCTTAATAAAATATTTTATTATTTCCCGGCTACTTTATCTTTCAAAGTTTTTGAGGCTTTGAATTTAGGTGCGATTTTTGCGGCAACTTGAACAGGTTCTCCTGTTTTTGGGTTACGTGCAGTTCGGGCTGGTTTGTGCTGTCCGATCATTTTACCGAATCCAGCAATGTCTACTTCGCTTCCTTTGGCCATTTCATCTCCGATTGTATCGAAGATCATGTTAACAACACGATCAGCTTGAGCTTTTGTACCTTCAAGTTCTGTGTGTACCATGTCGATAATATCTGCTTTTTTCATAGGTTGTGATGTATTGTATTAGGGTTAATAAATTACGACCACTGGTCTGTGAGCACGATAAGCGCTGAGACCATTATACCGCAATAAAATATAGAAATAAAACCTTGACAAGTTGTTTTTTTGTTGTAAATATCCCAAAAAAGGCATAAAAACAAGCAAAATAGAGCAAAAATTGCTTGAAGATGCCCTTTTGTATGGTATTTTCAAAAAGATTTTGTGGATACAGTAAAAAAGCCCCGCATTTATGTGGGGCTTTTTTACTGTATTATTCTTATCTTGCGAATTCAGTAATGCGGTTTTCGCGGATTAATGTGACTTTTATTTCTCCTGGATATTTCAAGTCTTTTTCTATTTGCACAGCAATGTTGCGCGCCATTTCTTTTGCTTGCAGATCCGTGGTTTTTTCAGGGCTCACAAATACGCGTATTTCGCGACCAGCTTGCAATGCATATGCGCTGTTGACTCCCTCGAATCCAGTTGCGACTGCCTCTAGGTCTTCGAGACGTTTCAAATATTGCTCGACTGAATCACGACGAGCCCCCGGTCGTCCACCGGAAATCGCATCAGCGGTTTGCACAATTACAGCCTCCAAAGATTCATAAGGGTATTCCTCGTGGTGAGATTTCATGGCTGTGACTATGGCTTCGTCGGCTCCGAATTTGCGTAAAATACGCATTCCGATTTCGACGTGGGAACCTTGGACTTCGTGGTCCAAAGCTTTTCCGATATCATGAACCAATGCTCCGGCTTTGGCGATGTATGGGTCGGCCCCCAATTGTTCAGCCAGCATTCCCGCGACGTGTCCCATCTCGACGCTGTGCTGTAAAACATTTTGTCCATAACTGCTACGGAAATAGAGTCGTCCAATGATAGCCACAATACGTGGGTCCAGATTTAATATACCCAATTCGTAAACTGCCTCTTCTCCTTTTTTCTTTACGATTGTGTTCAGGTCGTTTTTTGCTTTTTCTACAAATTCCTCGATGCGTGCAGGTTGAATACGTCCATCGAGAATCAGGTTTTCCATTGCTATTCTGGCAACCTGACGTCGAACGGGGTCATACGCAGAAATAGTAATAGCATTTGGTGTGTCGTCGATCAGGACCTCGACACCAGCGGCACGTTCAAAGGCTTTGATATTGCGACCCTCTTTACCGATGATTTTCCCCTTTACGTCATCTGATGGAATAGGGACGTGGGTTGTCATGATATCGTTGATGCTCGCATTGGCGTATCGTTGAATGGTGGTCGACAAAATTTCCTTGGCTCGTTTGTCCAGGGTTTCTTTGTTTCCAATTTCTAATTTCTGCATCCGCGCAGTTAGATCGTCGGCGTATTTATTTTTTACATCTTTTAGTAATGTTTCTCGGGCTTCACCACTTGAAAGGCCGGCAATTTTTTCCAGCTCTGCAAGTTTGGAGTCTTTCATTTTACTAATAGATTCCTTGATTTCTTTGACCTCTTCGATGTTTTGTTTCAAGTTTGCTTCTTTTGTATCAAATTCCGCTTGGCGGGTGTCTAATAGGTTTTCTTTTTTGACCAGGCGTTCTTCGGTTTGTTTTGCTTCGTCGTGACGTTGAGTTGCTTCTGCTTTTGCTTCGGTTAGTAGTTTTTCTGCTTTTGCTTCGGCTTTGTCAGTTATTGACTGGGCGTCTGCTTTTGCACGTACCATGGCCTCACGAACAGCGATGTCGATGTTTTTTTTCTGATAGGTTGCCACCACTATGCGGGCGAGATATCCTAGCAACACACCAACAACCGCTGTGATAACAGCAATAATAATCGGTGACATATTGTAATGAGCACGATAAGGGTTTGTCTAACAAGTATCGTGGGTAATAAAATTGATAAAATAATTGGAATAGTAGTTCTGATTCTATGTATCTTTCCGAATATCTTTATTGTAGCTTACTATTAGGTTAAAAGAAAGAAAACTCTATACTCGCGGAGAAGAGTTTTGCTACGAAATATGGATCTTGTACCAATATACTTGTACACACATTGTGTGTACAAGTTAAAACTAAATTTTATATTTCCTCCTCCCCTATGTAGGGGAGGTGTCGAGGTACGAGACGGAGGGGTATTATACATAACCAGCAACCTTCAAAGCGTCATTCTGTAATCCGCAGGATTCAGAATCCAGAGTATTATCATCCTTTTCTTTTTTCTTGGTAAGAAACCCGTCCGAACGGGTCATCCGAGCAGGGAAATGCCCGATGAAATATATTCGCTACCGCTCATTATTTCCCTGGATAAAAACAATATAGTCACTACGTTCCTTATTGTTAGTTAAAAAAGCATGGATTTCGCCTTGGCGAAATCCATGCTTTTTACTGCTCTGTGCCTATTTTTCTCTAAGATTTTTTACGCTCTTTGATTATGCTATCCACCACGCCATATTTTTTGGCTTCCTCGGCGGACATCCAATAGTCACGGTCAGCGTCTTTTGCTATTTGGTCGATTTTTTGACCTGTTGCTTTGGCCAAGATATTGTTCAAACGGTCACGAGTTTTCAAAATGTTTTTTGCTGTGATTTCGATGTCGCTGGCTTGTCCTTGGACACCACCCAATGGTTGGTGGATCATAACCTCGCTATTTGGCAAAACATAACGTTTCCCCTGGGCACCGCTGGCTAACAAGACTGCTCCCATAGATGCCGCCATTCCAATACATACAGTAGACACATCTGGTTTTATGAAATTCATAGTATCAACAATAGCCAGCCCTGCATGAACGTGTCCACCAGGTGAGTTGATATATAACGTTATGTCTTTTTTGTCATCTTCTTGTTCCAGGAATAACAGCTGAGCAATAACGATATTTGCAGAATCGTCATCAACACCGCCTCCCATGAAAATAATACGGTCTTTTAGTAGACGCGAGTAAATATCATAGGCTCGTTCGCCATATTGGGATTTTTCGATTACTGTTGGGATAAGGTATGACATATAAAAATAAGACAATTAAGGTAATAATTCAATAGATAGCGTATATCATAGCACAGGCGATAGACCTTGACAAGAGTGTCGAAATATGCTAGTATTACTGGGAATATTCAAAAAATAATAAATAAACGAAAAATCATAATTATGAAAATATTAATTATTTTAGCCACGATAGTGGTAGCAAGTATTTCTGCTTTCGGGCAAGGTGGATTTCCAGCCAGTATTGCTAATTCTGGCAAAATTGGAGCTTCCGTTTCCCAGATAACCCTAGAAAGCGGTAAAAGGATGAGATTTGTTGATGTTGCTGTTTTTGTGCAAATGTATGATGGAAGCATGCAAGAAGGAAGCCTGCAGGCGATTATAGATAATTCAAAAGAATTATCTATCGTTAATAGTAGAAATGCTTGCCCATTTTCAGATGATATTTGCTATACAAATGTCAGAGTTGCGTTGGGTGCAGACGGAAACTATTATATTGGGTCTGTGATAGGGAATGGTTCACCCAGATATATCAAAAAAACTGAATTACCCAAAAATGGACTCCAGGATTTATCACTCTACAAGTCACAAATGTCTGTCTCAAAGTAAACAAAAGGCCATGAGCCTTTCAAAGCCTCGCTAATTTAGCGGGGTTTTTTGTTGCTTGACAAGATGTGTTAAATATGATATACTGTATATAAGAGGTACAAATAGTACCTGATTTTAAAACCAAATAAAAAACGATGACTATGAAAAAGAAAAATATATTATTTATGGCGATAGCCACAGTATTATTTTTAACTTCATGCCAAAAGCAATGCGCAAATGTGCAATGTGCCAATGGAAACAGCGCATACGAAAACGCTTATGGTGGTTGCGTGTGCCCTAATGGTGTTGGTGGTCCTGCTGGAAACGGTACGATTGGCAATGGCAATAATGGTAACGGTCAAGGTGATGGAAATACAATGCCTCCACTTTCCCTTAACAATAACTATTACTTGATTTCATCGGCATGCACACAGTATGCTACGCTGGAAACAGGTAATGGAACATCCAATTTTGATTACGCCAGCAACGATGTCGCTTTGAGCATAAGTAGCGCAATGTTGTATGCAAACAATGGTACGAAATATTACCAGATTGTTGCAGAGGCAACATATGTTTCCGCCCCGTATTATGAACAAAGATGTATAGCCCAGGGTAGTCAAACCTGCCCGCTATATGTCGGCATCATAAACGGCGTATCCGTCTATATGTGGGATTCATGGATTGGCGGAGGATGGACGAAGGTTAAATAATCTTCTGCCCATCACATATTAAAAAGCCGTGCGATTTCGCACGGCTTTTTTCTTTGGATTTTTTTAAAATTTGCCTTCCATCGCTGTCATCCTCGGGCTTGCCTGCCGTAGGCTGGCATTGACCCGAGGATCTCGTGGTTTTAGATACAAGATCCTCGGATCGCCACCAGCTAACGCTAGCGGGTCCGAGGATGACAACAAAGGAAAAAGATACAGAGACTGTTATTTCTTGTCTGTCTTCGCTTCTTTTTTATTTGTAACCGCTTCTTTTTCTTTTTTTACTCCTTGGGATTCCAAAAATTCAAATACTGCCTGATTGGTCAAAACCAATTCAACATGCGCAGTAACGTTTCGTTTGTCTGCGTCAGCGTGGTGTTCCAAGATCATATTTATTTCATGTTCCACGCGATCTGCATCTGGTTCGATATTTTCGCTCGTTGCAATTTTGTTCAGAACCAATTGCATTTTTGCACGATGTTCGGCTTCGGTTCGCCATCCTGACATTAATTTCTCCTCGGTCATGTCTGCTTTTTTCAAGTAGTCTTCGATTTTCATACCCGCTCGCTCCAAATCAGATTGGAAATGGCTCGTCATCCGCGTCAGTTCAGAATCAATCAACAGTGGGGGAACGTCCAATTCTGCATCAGCAATAATTGAATCCATTATTGCAATACGTTGTGCGTCGCCTGCTTTGCCTCGTTTTTCTAATTCTATGTTTGATTTTATTTTTTCGCGCAGGTCGGCCACGTTTTTGAAGTCACCCAATTCGCTGGCCCATTTGTCAGTTATTTCTGGCAAATCTTTCTCGTCGATTGCCTGGTGGTCATGGTTATCATGTTCGACTTTGTCGTCGTGCATTTTTTGATGAACGCGCATTTTGCGAATCTCGAGTAATGCGTCATCGATTTCGGAATCGGCAACAGTAACAGGTTTTGACTTTTTGACGTGTTCTTTGGCTATTTTTTTGTAATCACCCAATGTAACCGTTGGCATTACCGCTGTAACAATAGTAAATTCCAAAGGATTATCTACCGCTAGTTTTGTAATGTTTATTTGGGGGTATCCGATAATATTTAATTTCTCGTCTTCGATTATTTTGGGGTAAGCCTCGTTGATCGCCATATGTGCCATTTCCTCTAAAACAACAGCTTCTCCTGCTTTTTCGGCAACAGTCTCTAGTGGGGCTTTGCCTGGTCGAAAACCGTCTATCTTTATTTTCTCGGCTATTTTTCTCAGGGCTGAGTCACGGTGTTTGGCAAAATCATCAGATGGGATTGACCCTGTGATTTTTATTTGGCTGTTTTCGATTTTTTCTGTGGAAAATTTCATATAAATAAAGTAATAGTTGATTAGTAACGACAGGTAGTAATGCTTATGAGTCTAATGATTCACGGGGCTATGTCAAGTTTTTGGAATAAAAATAGCCAATGCCCAACCTTTTGATTTTTTATAGGTGGACATTGGCTATGTTTATAAAGAGATTTAAAAATTAACTTCTGGTACCACAAACGAATCTAGATCAGATGCTATATCTGCAAGAGGGGAAACATCTGGAGCCTCAGATGTGAACTGTGTTTCTGGTTGTGACAAATCGATAACGCTTCTTTCTTGGAGCATTACCAACACACCAACAATCAAAATAACAACTATAAAAATAATAGCTACGACAGCACCAAAAGAGCGATGTTTTGGTTGCGGTGTTCCGTGTTCTGAAATTGACGATATTTTTTGTTTATTTTTTTCCATATTTTATAAAACATCAGTCAAAGATATTTTTAAAGTTTTAACCGTCTCGATCAAAAGCATTCGTGAGCTGATTATGTATTCTTGGGCTTCTTTTAATAATGGACGTGTCTTGATTACAGAAAAACCAAAAGTTGTTCCGTTTCCTAGCAATTCCTCGGCTTGGCTTATCAGGTCTTCGGCTTGATCCAAAAAAGTAACAGATTGTTCCAGTGTTGTTTCTGCGACACCTGTATCTATTGCTCGGTCGTTCAATGATTGGATTTGGTCTGACAGACGATCTGAAACGGTGTAGAGTCGGTCTGTTGCTTTGTCGAATTGAGATATGATTATATGTTGTGATGGTATTTCTGTTCTGGTAGAACGTCGAACATGTGCAGGTTCCGGTAAAACAAAAGTAGAAATAGGTGCCTGATTTTCTGGTTGCGAAGTTGTTTTTTCCATCAGGTTTTCTCGGCGCTCTGCCTGGTCAGCGCGCAATCGTTCTATGAAACCAGCAATAGGTGTTCCGATTTGTGCGGCTTGATCAGCGTTTTGGGCAAAGGTGTGCGCACCTCCTGCTAAAAATAACAGGGTAATAATTGAAGCTATTGAAAATGTTGATACGGTGTTCATATATATGATAATAATTCAAAATTGAGTTAAAAAATAAAGATAGTCGTGCTGGTATATTATACCGCAACGAGATTATTCCGAGTCCACAGGGAAAGCTTCCTCGTAAAGCTTGATTGATTTCATAATTGCCTCTTTGGCTGTTTCTGCATTGGCGTATCCGTTAATCTCGACGACTTTTTCTGCGTCGCCTTGCAGTTTTTTGTAGGTCTCGAAAAAATGTGCGTACTCTTTTAGATTATGTTTGTTTAAATGTTCCAAATCGGTAACATCATCCCACCGTCTGTCATCCACGGGAACACCAATGATTTTCCAATCAGATTCACCACCGTCAATCATTTTCATAACCGCAACAGGACGAACGCGAACCAAAATTCCCACCGCCAATGGATAGGTAGTCAAAACAACAACGTCTAGCGCATCGTTATCATCCCACAGAGTTTGTGGGACAAATCCGTAATCAAACGGATACGCAGACGAGCTGTAGTTGGCGCGGTCCAGCGCAATCAGTCCGGTCTTTTTATCGATTTCGTATTTGTTTGGGCTGTTTTTGGGGATTTCGATAATAACGTTTATTTTGTCTGGGGTGCTGTCTCCACGTGAGATGTCATGCCAAAGGTTCATATATAGTATATGCTAAGTGAAACGAGTAATAAGTTGTTACTGTAGCATATATATAGGGAAAGGGAAGGGGAAAGGGGGTGAGCAAACAAGAGAACCTTGATCCTCCTCCCCTGATGCAGGGAGGTGCCGAGGCACGAGGCGGAGGGGTATAAAACCTACTGAATTATTCTACAAATTTAAACGGCTCACTGCGTGAGCCGTTTAAATTTCTTTTGAAATGGCACCAGTTAGGGTAAGATGCAAATATGACAGATAACGACGATCTGATAACAACAGCAAAACAAGACTATGACAGGTACACCCAGCTTACGGGTGATATTGCCATGGATAACGATTTAAAAAATGGTAAATATATCAAAAAAGATAATGTCGTGGAACGCCGCACCGCCGAGCGAAAAAACCTGGCGCAGAAAATATATAATCAATACCAAGATGTATTGGATTTGTCTCCGGGAACATGGGAATATATCAGACAAGATTTTTCTGATGAATAAAACAACATTATGAAACCAAACTATCTCCACAATAAAACACTGAAAATAATCATGCAAGAATTGGTAGATGATTATGGGTGGGAAAAACTGGGTACCTATATACGTATCAAATGTTTCCAGTCAGATCCCAGCATATCATCCAGCCTGAAATTCCTGCGCCGAACTCCTTGGGCCCGCGAAAAAGTAGAAAACCTATATATCGCAATGATGAAACGCCGCGAGCGTAAATAACCCCAACGGCTCACGTGTGAGCCGTTGGTTTTCTTTTGGGGTGGGATAAATAAAAATCCAATAGTTGGATGATTTGACAAAAGTTGTACTCTAATGTAGTTTAAAATTAAACTAAAATCTTTTACAAATGAATAAAGAAACGAAAGATAAAAAATTTACAAAAGTCATTTCAGGGTTAATGCAGAGATATTTTGATGGTCAAGAGATAAATTTGAACCAGCTTTCCATGATTGCACGAAAAGGAGAAATTAAAATAACGGAAAAAATTCTATATTCCAAGGAAAACCTTTTTAAAAAAGGAAAATCATTTGAATTTGAAGGAAAGAAATATACAGTTTTGGAAATTTTAGGTGAAGCTATTACGCAGTCTCTCTTAAAATATATTGCCACAGAATTTGAAATTTTAGATGAAAAGGAAGGAGATAATTTTAATAGAGATGGATTTCTTGATAAGATAAAGAATTATGCGTGGTTCAAAAACTGCATAAAACAAAATACAAAGAAAAAGACTCGTCTCAGTGTTGTGGTTTCAAAATTCTCGAACTTAAACGAGACAATTTCATATTACTTTCTAGCTTATAAATTCAGAGCGCGACCTGCTCCTGGTGAACATACACTTCATCCTTATGGCTCTAGGTTTAGCCCTTCTGTTCCTTCTATTTTAAATCCTGGGGACATTTTAATAGTTTTAGAAAAAAAATAATAAGAAGATTATTAAGCCTCCTAATTTAGGGGGCTTTTTTATTACCTCAACCCAACGGCTCACGTGTGAGCCGTTGGTTTTCTTTTGGGGTGGGATTTGGGGTACAATGGATTCATGAATAAAATATTAAGCTGGGATATATACGAAATAACAACCAAAGAAAGCTCCATTCAGGGGGTAATGTTGCGAGGTCGTATCAGAAAATATTCCTTAGAAAACAACATCACTCTTTTGACAGAGAATGCAACAGATGCAGAAAATACTGTCAGATTTGGATTACTCAACAAAGAAAATATCGATGAGGTGATTTCTTTTATTGAAACTATTATTCCTGACTCCAAAGTATCTTTAATACAAGAGAATTTACCTAACCCTGTTTTATCAAAAATGAAAGTCAACAAAGAAGATCGCTATACGATATAGATTTACTCATGATTCCAATGGCTCATGGGTGAGCCATTGGTTTTTAGATAAATAAAGAGCAAAGCGATTATGCCCCAGGGCACTCTCTCTGACGAAGTTATTCACCTTGTATTTACCTTATGCGGAGACAAAGGCGATAGCGAGGTATACTATATTTATGAAAAAAATAATTCTACCAGTTCTAATAGTGTCATTTCTATTTACTTCTATTCAGCCAGCGTTGGCTTGTACACCGATGCCGCCAGATCCGTGGTTTGTTATTAGTGACTATACGATAGATGAAAGCACTCTTCCTGCTGGGGTTGAGTTTCTGGTGACCGAGGTCGCAGAAGAAAGAAATGTTTATGTTGATGGTTCATGGCAAATAAGAACAACAAAAGTAAAAAAAGATTATTTTAATAATTCTGGTAGCGATCCATTCTATATAATAGACACAAGAGGAACAACCTATGGGTCAGGTTTTTTTATTGGTTCAGGGGTACCAGGCAACAAGAGACCTATTTATAAACTAGAAAATGACAAAATATATACTCATCAGTCTACAGGAGAGTATTTTACAGAGGGGCCGAATAAAGATATGCTTATTTGGGAATGGGTGATAGGCGACAAACCTTATTCAATTAGGGGGGATGACCGACGAAAATACTATGTACTTGATGACAAAGAAACATTTTATGGTGGTGGTAACCGCCAAAATAAAGTCCGTCCTAAAAATGTAAAAGTTCCTTCCCCAGCATCCTTTACTGTATTTGGATATCAGAATGGTGAATTTGTTGATATCAAGGGTGCAATCCACCAATCTCTTAATCCTAATTATAATCCCGACACTGCATGGACCAACGGAGACCCATGTTCTGGGTTTTACCAGGGCGGTAATAGTCCCCTAAAATTCTTGAGAATGTGGAAGGTTATTATAAGCGCAATTAGAAATGTTAAACAGGAACGTCAGGTAAAAAAATGGATTGAAACATCGCCTGATAGTAGATCAAAATATTCCAAAGTAGATTATCCCAAAATGCCCGGATTTAAACCCAGGGGCGGATTGTTCAACAACGCCAGCTCTTATGCCGAGGCAAAACAAAAATTTATGGAAAATGATCCAGAAGGGTACAAGGAATGGAGCGAAAACCTGATGAAAAATAACACCCCTGTTATATTAACCGAAGAGGAACAGGCAATAGTAGATGAAAAGATAAGATTACGAAACCTGGAAAAAATAGAAAACGCTATATAAACAAACAAAACGAATGGCTCACGCGTGAGCCGTTGGTTTTCTTTTGGGGTGGGGGATTTGGGTAGAAATTTTGGTATACTTTTGATATGAAATTAATCCATCGACTTATTGCTGATTTTATTTTTCTAATACATCTGCTTATCGTGCTAGTTGTTTTGTTCGGGTGGATATTTCCAGAGATTTGGTATCTTTATATGCTGATGCTTATCATCACACTATTATCTGAAATTATTTTTGGGTATTGTATCGTAAGTAAATGGGAATATTTTTTTAGGAGAAAAGTTAATCCAGCCATTTCTTATGATTTTACTTGGACGGTTTATTACACCCATAAATTTATCAACAAAAAAATTCCAAGCAAGTTTATTAATAGGGCCGCATTGATATTCCTTATATTATCGACTCTTGTTAACCTATATATAAAGTTTTTAAATTAAATTAGTATTTAACCCCAAACCCCAATGGCTCACCCATGAGCCGTTGAAATTGTAGGTTTTTGGGTGTAAGATAGAATTATGACAGTATTAATAATAACAATAATTGTGGTCTCAACTATCATTGGGTCGCT
>JAOULM010000029.1 GCA_029882015.1 Candidatus Nomurabacteria bacterium | reverse complement strand
ATTGATGGTAAAAAAGAAACAGCCCGAAAAGTAATTTACGGAGCTTTTGAGATTATCAAAGACCTTACTAAAAATCCAAATCCATTAGAAGTTTTCGAAGGAGCATTGAAAAATGCAGGACCAACCATGGAAGTCCGGTCACGTCGTATTGGTGGTGCTAACTACCAGGTTCCACGCGAAGTAAAGCCAGAGAGACGTTTGGCGCTATCTATGCGATGGATTCGCGACGCTGCACAAAAGACCAAAGGTAAGCCAATGGCAGAGAAAATGGCTAACGAATTGGTAGCAGCATTTAACAACGAAGGTTCAGCGGTAAAGAAAAAAGAAGATACACACCGCATGGCCGATGCCAACAAAGCGTTCGCACACTTTTCTTGGTAGAAAATCAAACGTTCAAACAAAAAACTGCTTCGGCGGTTTTTTGTTTACCACATTCCTCCTCCCCTGTGTAGGAGGGTGCCCGCAGGGAGGAGGGGTATCACACATAAACACCCAACTTCACACGTCTTCCCGGGCTCCGACCCGGGATCCAGAATATTTCCACCAAAACACAAAGCATTATTCTGTAATACGCAGTATTCAGGATTCAGAGTATTTATCCCATTACTTTTTGTATACCCAAAAAGTAACCAAAAAGACCACGGCCACACCTCGCTCACTCAACCCCGTAAGAAGTCATGATAATGATTGACTTTTTTCATAAAATCACTATTATAAAAAGAAACAGTTTTAAACTTAAAAACATAAAGTCATGAAAATAATAATTTTATGTGGACTAGCAGTAATAGTAGTAATTGTTATCGTTCTTGTAATAGCAAAGGAATATAGAGACCAAAGAATCAAAAGAGATTTTTTATTGACAAAAGCAGAACTTATTTATTTTTTGGAGGAAAATCTAAGAAGTTCTTTCTCAGAAAATAAGTTAAAAAACCTGAATAACGTCATTTGTATTTTAGAATATCATGAAAAGGAAACAGATATTGCGATAGGTCATGCCAACATTAGACTTATTGATAAAATACTTTTGGGTTTGGTTGCAGATATTCCCAAGGAAACACTATTGAATTTTAATTTGGGGGAAGAGGTAGATAAAATCCTGGAAGCGGGAGGGGAATATCTGAGCAGTAGTCCACCCAAAGCTGACATAGACGAAATTTATACTTTCTTAGCAGACTTGGTGGAGCTTGGTGGAACTAATGCCAATAATCAGAAATTAGAGACAATCCTCAGTCAGTAAAAATTAAAACATCTCATGGAGATGTTTTTTATTTGGTTCTATTTGTTAGGTGAGCTTGTGGTGAGTATTGACTTATTTTACAAAAGGCAGTATAGTAAATAAAAATAAATTTTATAATCAAAAATACAAATAAATGAAAAAGATTATTAAATTATCCGTTTTTATGGCAATTATTGGTGGGCTTCTTGGGTGGGTAGTTTTTGAGCAAACTAGCTACTCGCGTTATTTTTTGATACCTATGATGCTCGGTACCATCGTTATGGCCATTGTGGGCTTAGCGGAAGCTTTAAACAAGGACGATGGAAGTTTTAGGGTATATTATGAGTTTATTATTGGGATGACAAAGACATTTAAACCTGTAACCAAGAGATTTTATTTGAAATCTTTACCCATAGCAGGCTTAATTTTTGGTTTCTTCTCGATCGTTAGTTGTCTGGAAACAAAAAGCTTTTTATTTATACTGTTTCCTTTTGTTTTGTTCGAGTATTATATAGCTTCTCTTGTTATCGAGAAACCAAAAGAAAAGCAAGAAATTGATTGATTTTTCATCAATCATAAGGTACTATACAAGGCACATCTATTAGGTGTGCCTTTTTATTTACACAATTATTAGCGTGGTGCAAAACACCACACAATCTATATTTACTTATGAACAGAGACTATCCATTGGAGAAAGTGCGTAACTTTGGGATTATTGCCCATATTGACGCCGGAAAAACAACAACAACAGAGCGCGTGTTGTTCTACACGGGTGTATCACACAAAATCGGGGAAGTTCACGACGGGGATGCTGTCATGGACTGGATGGAGCAGGAGCAAGAACGTGGTATTACAATCACGTCGGCTGCGACTACCGCATTTTATAAACCAACCTATGATGCCGAAAACAAAGATTTGGAACATCGTTTCAACATCATCGACACACCAGGTCACGTAGACTTTACCGTAGAGGTAGAGCGATCTTTGAAAGTGCTCGATGGAGCCGTAACCGTTTTTGACGGGGTGGCGGGTGTTGAACCACAATCTGAAACCGTTTGGAGACAAGCCGACAAATATAAAGTCCCTCGTTTGTGTTTCATTAACAAACTGGACCGAACCGGAGCAAGTTTTGAAAAAGCATACCAATCTATTTTAAAGCGTTTGACTACAAACGCTGTTCGCTTCCAATTACCATGGGGTGAAGAATCAGACATGAAAGGAGTCGTTGATTTGGTTACCATGAAAGCCTACACATTCGACGGAGAAATGGGCGCGCAAGTAAACGAAATCGAAATCCCAGCAGAACTAAAAGAATCTGCAGATTTGGCACATGCGGAAATGGTTGAAAAAATCGTTGAAAACGATGAGGAACTCATGAACCGATATCTAGAAGGTGGAGAAATTAGTGTCGCAGAATTAAAAAAAGCAACGCGCGAAGCCGTTATCGCAAACCAATTGGTTCCTGTGCTTTGTGGAACAGCCTTGAAAAACAAAGGTGTTCAGCTGATGCTAGATGCTGTTATAGATTATCTACCATCACCTTTGGATGTACCACCAATTATGGGGATTAATCCAAAAACAGGCGAAGAAGAAGCTCGTCCATCTGACGATAACGCTCCTTTTGCAGCTCTTGCTTTTAAATTAGCTAACGACCCATTCGTGGGATCATTGGTTTTTATCCGTGTATATTCAGGAACCCTGGATGCCGGATCATATGTATTAAACACACGAACCGGAAACAAAGAGCGCATCGGACGTATTGTGCGTATGCACAGTAACGACCGCGAAGATGTGAAAAATGTTTTTGCCGGAGAAATCGTTGCTGTGGTGGGACTAAAAGATGCCATCACAGGAGACACATTGTGTATCGAAAGCTCACCAATCTTGCTCGAGGGAATCGAATTCCCAGAGCCAGTGGTATCACTTAAAATTGAACCTAAAACAAAAGCCGATCAAGAAAAAATGGGAATGGCATTGTCACGTTTGGCAGCCGAAGATCCAACATTCAAAGTCTCAACCGATCCTGAAACATTGGACACTATTATTGCCGGAATGGGAGAGCTCCACTTGGAAATTCTTGTTGACCGCATGAAACGTGAATTCAGCGTCGAAGCAAATGTGGGACGACCACAGGTTGCCTACCGCGAAACGATTAACGGAACCGCTGATGTTGAACACAAATATATCAAACAATCAGGAGGTCGTGGTCAATATGGTCACGTGAAAATTCGAATCGCACCAATCGATCACGAAGCACAAAAAGAAGAAGCCAAGAAAAACGTGACACGATCCGAAGGGTTCGAATTCATTAATAACATCAAAGGGGGAGTCATTCCACAAGAATATATTCCAGCCGTGATGAAAGGATGTAAGGAATCTATGGAACGCGGTATCGTTGCTGGATATACCATGACAGATGTTTCTATTGAATTATATGATGGGTCATACCATGATGTCGATTCATCCGAGATTGCCTTTAAAATCGCTGCCTCCAAAGCCTTCCAAGAAGCTGCTCGCAAGGCGAATCCAGTAATTCTGGAACCTATGATGAGCGTCGAAGTAATCGTACCAGACGAATTCGTAGGGGATATTACAGGTGATTTATCATCAAAACGTGGATTAATCGAGGGAACCGAAGACCGAGGTATGGTTCAGGCCATCAAAGCTGTAGTTCCATTGTCTGAAATGTTCGGATATATGAACAATTTGCGGTCTATGACATCAGGACGAGGTTCATTTACTATGGAATTTGCACGATATGACATCGTTCCGCCAAATGTGTCTGATGACATTGTAAAAGCACGAAGCTAGCAAAAGGAGCAAATAGTGCGAAGAAGCGAGTAAAAAACACCAAAAAGCACTAAAAACAGAAAAACCGCCCCCCACCATGCTGGTGGGGGGCGGTTTTTGTTGTAAACAAAGGCTTTTAGCAACTTGAAGGTTGAACCTCCAAGTTAGGTGGTTTATTTATGAGGTCTGAAAAAGTAGGAAAAAAGGGATAAAGAACACTTGACAAATGTTTGTCAATATGCTAGTATACACAGGAAATCAAATTTTAAATATATATTAAAACGGGCCCAGGAGGGCTTTATATTATGAGAAAATTGTACATTGTAATTATGGTATTGGGGCTAGTGGCCTTGATGCCTAAAAATGGAAAAGCACAAAAAAATCACCTACCTTATATCACATGGTTAAATGAGGGTGGTATGTCAGACAATGATCGTTCAAACGATCGCAATATGACTATTCCTGAAGTTATTGATTATGTGAAAGATGGGATAGCTCCTGATGGAGCTTTGATTTTACGTTTTCACTCTGAAGTAGCCCAAGAGATGCTGGCTACTGCAGAAAAAAACGAGCCCGGTAAATACAAGACCATAGAGGACTTGTTAGTAGCCATAAAGAACTCAGCTTACACAATTGATCTTGAACCTGGAGACAGCATAAAAACTGCCTGTTTGTACGAGGATCCGGACAAAATTTTTGATCCTGTTGTGGGTGGCGAAATCCGTTATAAAAAACGGGTGGTTGTTACTTACAAAGATGGTGAAAAAGAACAAGTCCTGGTAATGCCAACACAAGACGGTGGATATTATTCACTTGGTTGTATTGGTTGTGGCATTCAGCCTTACGTTTTGGTTTATGATGCTTCGGCTGATACTGTCACTACTCCTCCTGCTAACTACACTCCTCCTGCTCTTGACCCGCAAAACATTGCTGGGGCAAACGGAGCCACTGGTACACAGGGTGTTGGTAACAACGGGAACAATGGTAACAACGGAATCCAAGGTCCTGCTGGCATTGCTGGAGCCAATGGTCAAAATGGTTATAACGGTTACAACGGTGTTCCTGGCAAAACTGGAGCTACTGGACCGCAAGGCCCGACTGGACCTGCTGGATCAAATGATAGCGAAAGTTATTATGCGAAAAAAGACAGGGAAAGACGCGAGCAAGAGGATGCACGTGCCCGGGAATTAGCTGATGCCAGACACAAGTATGAACTTCGTAAAATTAATTTAGAAAACGAAGAAGACTTGGTTGAAATCGAAGGTAGGATAGCCGTTAATAGAGCAGAAACATCTAGGGATGCTAATGAAATTGTCTTTGATTATAATGAAAAAATCAGAGATAGTGATCGTGAAAATCGCAAAGATGAGTTTAAGTTTATTATTGACAAAGCTGTTCCTCTTGGCAAAGAAGAGTGTCAGAATTGCGGAGCAAACGCCACGCAAACGCAAACCACCACTATACCGGCTCAAGCTAATTACCAATATGCAACACAAGAACCTAATAGTTCAAATGTTGTATACCGCGTAGTAACACAAGGGCAGGCTGCTGGAATGAGTGAATATGAGCGTAAAAGCTTGAGGGTTGCAAAGTGGCATGCATCTGGTGCCTGGGTAACTGGGTTAATTCAATCTGCAACAGGTATTGTTAACTCTGTTAACTTGAACAGAATCCGTCGACAATTATCTGGTCAACAGTTTGGGAGTAGAACGGTTTACAACAACCGAAGTTATTACCAAAGTTCGACCGGGCAAATCATTGATGGTGGACCCTCCGGTAACGGGACACATGGGCAGGGTCAAGGTGGTCCTCCCTCTGGTAATTTCACATTATCAGGAAGTAGAGGGAGATAGTAGGCTTTTTCCATTTTAATTAAACACGCCCCCACCAATTTTGGTGGGGCGTATTATTCAGATTATATATTTCATATGAAATATGTGGGCTGAACGATACGTCGTAAATATCGATTATTAATAAACTTTTACTTATATTTTATATGACTAAAACAATCTCTAAAACATTCAGCTGGATGATAGGTGCCATTATATTGGTTGCCGGTTTTGCAGTATCTGTACAACCAGTACACGCTGCAACAACATTGAATTCAGCATCGAACGATTGTCCTACCGCGATGGTAGCCAATCACACAACACAAGCTGGCGTGAGTAATCCATGTTGGGGAACAAGCGTTTCCGCAACGTATGGTGAAACCGTAAACGTTCGTGCGTATTACCACAACAACGGTTTTGAAACCGCGCGAAATGTTCGCATTCGTTTGGTTCCCAGCACGACTGGTTCAGCTCGAACACACACTTTTACCGCATATATTTCTGCGGACAACGCAGCAACCGTACAGGGAACGGTGTCTGTGACTTTGCCTACATCGATGGCTTTGGATTATGACAAAACTGTTTGGGCGCCAAATCAGGTGTTCACAGGTATTCCTGTAAACGGATCAATGTTAAATACAAACGGTTTTTACGTTGGAAACGTTACTCCGGGATGGTCTAGCCAAGGTGCTGTGATCGCCAGCTTTGATGTTCCACAAATGACAATCCCAGCCCCTATTTACGCATGTAATGATGGTTTGGATAATGATAATGATGGAGCAGTAGATATGGCTGACGCTGGATGTACTTCGACTCAGGACAATGACGAATATAACCAAATCGTTTTGCCTACTATTGTTGCCACAACAAACGGAGCAACAAATATTACGACAAGTTCAGCAACTTTGAATGGTTATGGAATTATTCCTAGTAACCAAGCGGTAACTCGATATTTCCAATGGGGAACATCTAGTTCAAATTTAAACAACACAACAAATATTGGATCAGATATCTATGCAGCAGGTGGGGCATACAGCAAGACTGTCTCTGGTCTAAATGATAATGAAACTTATTATTTCCGATATGTTGTCCAGGGTGATTTTGGTATTCGATACGGAGCTGTTAAATCATTTAACACAACATACGATAATGTGAATACTGTTTCTGTTTCTACAGAAGGAGCAAACAATATAAATCAAACATCTGCAACATTAGAAGGTGAATTTGATTTTGATTCAGGGCGAGGAAATATCAATACATATTTCCAATATGGTTTAACAACTTCATTGGGATACACGACTTCGTGGCAACGATTTAATAACGACCGAGCTGGAAACTTTGATGCAACAATCAACGGACTAACAGCAAACTCTCGTTATTACTACCGAGCATGTGGAGTTTCTAACGGAAACTTGACCTGTGGTAGCACCATGAGTTTGGTAACGGATGGAATTGCTCAGCAACTATCTGTTGTAACATTACCACCAACTAATGTTGGTCAAACAACAGCAATACTGAATGGTTCATTCGCAAACAGCGATAATATTGCTTCGGTTCATTATGAATGGGGAACAACATCATCATTGGGAAATCGAACACACACAATTAACCGTAGTGGTAATTTTGGATCTATTCAACAGTCAATCAGCGGATTGACACCAAACAAGCGTTATTATTACCGAGTGGTTGCAGAATCAAACGGAGTGCGCACAACTGGTAACATTTTGAACTTTGCAACGATTGCAGACAAGGGTGGGCCAACACCTCCAAAGCCACCAAAACCTCCTGTTGTTATAAACACAGATGGTTCATTGATTCGATTGTTTATTGAAAATAATCGCGATGAAATGTTCTTGGGGGAAACAATCGTGTATGAAATAGACTATGAAAATATTAGTGATGTTGATTTGGAAGACATCGTCATCCGAGTTGAATTGCCAAAAGAATTGCGATTCGAACGAACAACTGACGGTTCATATTCAAAAGATAATAATTCAGTCACCGTAGAGGTGGATGAATTAGATGCTGGTGAAGATGATAGTTTTGAAATCACTGTTCGCGTTGGACGCGGAGCAAATATTGGAGAACTATTGGTTGCATCAGCAGTGTTGGCGTATGAAAACCCAACCGCAAACCAAGCATTGGAAAACGCAATTGCGTTTGACGCTGATCCATTCCAGGATAATGGAAATGGATTTGGAGCCAGTATTTTTGGAGCAGGATTTTTCCCAGCTACATTCGTAGGGTGGTTAATCTTGATTCTGATTATTATGCTAGTAGTTTTGGCATCACGTGCATTGTATAAAAATATGAAGCAACGTGATGATGAAACAGAAGTGTCGCCGCAAGAGTATCGACCTTACCGTCCTACTCAAAAATCATAATTGATTTTTAGCCTTAGAGCTTCGTAATTCAAATGTACGACAAAAAGCCTCCCTGCGGAGGCTTTTTGTTTTGCTTAAATATCCCTGTACACACAATGTACGTACATTGTGTGTACAGACTCAAACACCACCATTGTCATCCTCGGGCCTGACCCGAGGATCTCGTAGATAACACCACTCAACCTCACCCGTCTTCCCGGGCACCGACCCGGGATCCAGAAACATTACCACCCAACACCTCTCTTGTCATCCTGAACTTGGTTCAGGATCTAACGTATCAAACAAAATACTTTTCTTTTTTCTTGGCAAAAAAGAAACAAAAACCCAAGGCCTAGTACCTCGCTCTCTCAGAATTTCTAAAACTCTCGTTCTCTATTT
>JAOULM010000001.1 GCA_029882015.1 Candidatus Nomurabacteria bacterium | reverse complement strand
CCCAGAAATAAAATACATAACCCCACCAGCAAAAATCATAACCAAAAAAGTCCCCGTATCTGGCTGTAACAATAACAAAATTCCAGCTACTCCTGTTACCGCCATAAACGGCATAATTCCCCATTTCCATTCTGATATTTTATCCTTGATCCAAGTAAACCAAGACGCCAAATAAATGATATAAACGATTTTTAATAATTCCGCAGGCTGAAAAGAAAACGGCCCCAGGCTCAGCCAACGACGCGCACCATTAAATTCAACACCAACACCAGGAACAAAAACCAAACCCGTTACAATCATACCTAGCCCCAGCAAAACCCATGCGTATTTTTTAAAAATATGATAATCGGTTCTTTGTAAAATATATGCGACTGCCCCACCACCAATCAACCCCAAAACAATCTGGTTAACCAGCATCCGAAAAAAGAATGACCTGTCTTCGGCTAAAACAGCCATACCTGCCGTAGCAAAAGCAAAAACACCAATGATTACCAAAATAATAACTAACCCCAAAAACACTCGGTCTATTTTTCCTTTGTGGGGTGAACCAGTCATATGTGTCCTACAAAAATGCAATCATCAATCCAACAAACGCGCAGAACACCGTCAAAACCCAATATCGCATGGTAATTTTTTCTCGTGACCAACCCAGAGCTTCGAAATGATGATGGAGTGGTGCGATTTTAAATACTTTTTTACCGCCAAAAAACTTTTTCGAAACCAATTGAATCGCAGATGACAATGATGTCGCAACCAACGGAAATGCAATCACAGGGAGCAACAAAACGCTGTCCGTCAGAAATGCAACAATCGCCAATGTAATAGTCAGACCCAACATTCCGGTCTCTCCCATATAAAATCTGGCAGGCGGAATATTAAACCACAAAAATGCCAGTGTCCCCCCGGCGATTACTCCACAAAGAGCAGCAATATCATACAACCCTGTGAAATATGCAATCATTGCAAATGCCGAATAAATAATAGCCAAAACACCACCAGACAATCCATCAATACCGTCTATAACTCCGGATGAAAAAGTCCCTAAAACAACCACAACAAAAAATGGAACAAACATCCAGCCCATTTCCCATCTGATTTCAGTGAACGGGATCGCGATGCTGGAAATATCCAATTTCAAGAAAAACCACAATGCTCCAATCAATCCGATAACGACAACAACGCCAAATCGAGTATAACGACTGAGCCCCTCGAAACCACTGCGTCCACCACCAAAAATTTGCAATAAATCATCAGCCAGCCCAATGAGTGACGCAACCAAAAACGCAAACAATGGAATCAATGTTTGACCGCGACTGAAAAAGTCCAAGATTTCGCTGACATTCTCGGGTACAAAATTTGAAACTATCCACAACAATACAACAGTCAAAGTGATAGCAATCCAAATAATAATTCCACCAATGCGGGGTGTCGAAAGTTCCGCCGTTGTATTATGAATTTTTTTAAAGTCAGGATTAATGGCGTCCTCGGGTTTGTCTGTTACATCGTCTTTGCGTGCCTTGCGCTTCCATAGACGATGTTTGTACATCATATTGGTAAGTGTTGGTGTTATTGCGATACCAATCCAAAAAGCCAATAATGACGGGATAATAATTTTTAAAGCATTTGAAATCATATTATTTTATTATACCTGAATTATAAATTTTCATAAATCGTATTAACAATTTTCTCGGCGTCATCGAACCGTTCGTCATAACCTGAACCCAAAATTACCACAGCAAATGGCCTGGCGATTTCTGGCTCGAATACAAACACCAGATTTCCTCCTGCCAAATCTGTAAATCCTGTTTTTGATATTCGTAAACCAGACAAAGAGCTTCTGATTTTATTTGTGTTGTTCGCGCGCGATTCCAGCAACGTTGCCAATTCTGCAACAGCAACATCTGTAGACGTTTCAAAAACATCGATATTCTCTGTCGCAACAAGAGTCAGCAATTCTGTTATGTCTTTGGCACTACCTGTTGCGCCAGAAATATCATCACCATTGTCCGCGGTGATATCTAACCCTGTTGGATTATTAAAATGCAATGTCTCCCATCCATTATCCCCAGCAAACCAATTCAATGCATCAACGATAGATATGTTGGTATTTTGCTCGTAAGCTTCGCCCAACGCATAGGCGGCATCGTTTGACGAAACAACCAAAGCCATCCGAATCAAATCATCTCGGGATACTTTTTGCCCAACAGATAACCCAAAATCTCCTAGCTGAGAAATTGCCGAATTTGAAATTGTGATAATTTCATTCGTGATACCTTTGTGCGCAACATAAGTTGTGGCAAGTTTTGCAACCGACGCCAACGGAACAGGAGAATAAGAATCTCGTTCAAACCAGACTTCCCCGGTTACCAAATCTGTAACTAAAATATTTTGAGCCTGTATATCCAGCTCGTCAAATGCCTTGGTGCGAATATCTAAAATTGTTTCCTGTTTGTATTCCAATATTTCTGAAACAGCAGTTGTAATCTGAGCTTTGGCTAATTTCTGATGACCTGCCACGGCCCCGCCCAATATCCCAGCACCAACAACAGCTATCCCAAACATCGCCACAACACCAATTGCCAACCCTTGGATTGATGATTTTTGACGATGTATACGCCGGGCAAACGGCGAACGATGACGAAATGATTTTTTAAAAAAACGTGACATATTATTTATTATTCCGCATCGTCGGTTTTCATCTCGCTGGTAACACCGGTCAATTCTGTTTGTACATCTGCAAATTCTGGCATCTGATCCAGAGTCGTTACGCCCAGCTCGGCCAATGCGTCCGATGACATACGATATTTTGATGAACGCTTGTCATCTGGATTTGCCATTTTTTCAATCAAGCCACGGACCAACAATGTACGCAGTGCGTGCCCACAGTTAACCCCGCGGATATAATCAATCTCGGGTTTGGTTATACCATCGGTGCTATACGCAATAGTTGCAAAAGTTTCCAAAACAGCGCGGGTCAATGGCGCTGACAGTTCATCCTTGCGAAGTTTCGCCAACAGTTCCCCGGCGTCTGGATGTGTGACCAATGACACCGATGTTTTTTCGTCAGTGATGTCACCATTAACTAAAAGTTGAATTCCACGGTCACCCAAATTATTCTGCAAATTCTCCAGGGCCTCGCTCGCCTGGTTTGGCTTCCATCCCAGTTTTTTTGCTAGGTCAGAAATCAAAACTGGCTCGCCTGTTGCGAACAATAATGCCTCGATTAATTGTGTGTCAGATAGGTTCATAAAAATTAAAAATGTCCTGCTCCCCTATGTAGGGGAGCTGTCGAACGAGGTACGAGTGAGACTGAGGGGTATTGTTTTTAAGGTGTTTATATATTGATACCCCTCCGCCCTACGGGCACCTCCCCTACATAGGGGAGGAGGGCTATGATGGCTTTATTCTATCACACCCGCTCGATTGCGATATCTGAATAATGTTCATCCTGCATAACATCACACAGCCCGTTTTTCACCATCTCCAGCATGGCAATAAACCCAACCACGGCGTGGGTCTTGGCTTCGGCAGATGTCATTCCGTCACTCGGTTTTGTCAGATCACGGAAACTGGTTTTCAGCGCGGTTCTCAGGCGGTCTTCTAGCGACTGCATCATGTCCTCGATATGGATAACAGTCCGAACGCGCACCTCGGGATTAATAACCGGTTTTGGCACCATGGATAACACCTCGCGGATACTATTTAATAGAACCTGCGAAGTTACTTTTTTATCAGGCGCAAAGACTCGTTTGGCTCGCTCGCCTGTTCCAAAATACAATCGTTTGTTATTTGTAATACGGTCATTCAAGGAATCCATGTGTCGTTGATAAACCTGTAATGTTTTCAAGCGTCGCTCCAGATCCATGATCGAGTCTTCCTCGTCTTCGGTCAAGTCAATAGTCGGCAACAATGATTTTGATTTAATCAACATCAACGTAGATGCCACCACGAGAAAATATGTCACATCTCCGAAATGTGATTTATCAATCCCCTGCACATAGCTCAGGTATTCATCCGTAATCTGTGATAATGAAATATCATTGATCGGAAGTTTGCGTTTTTGGATCATGTCCAGCAAAACCTCCAACGGTCCAGAAAATTGTTCAGTTTCAAGTTTAAAAGCCATATTGTGTAGGTATTATACCACCGATTGACAAAATATTTTTAAATGATATTATATGTATAAACATTTACAAACGAAAACTTAATTTATGAGCAAAATATTAGTATTAGGAGAGGACCGCGGAGGTCTCTGTAAACAAATAGAAAAATACAGCGAACGAAATGTCACGCTAAAAGCTGGAATTGAAGAAGAAAATCTAAAAGACCTCCTCGGGTATGATTTTATCTTTGTTGACTCTTATGTCAGATTTTCAAATGATCCATGGAAAGACTCAGTAAAATCTACCACAGCCCATGTTGAAAAAACGATGCAGAAGATATATGATATTCTCAGTCCTGTAAAATATATACCAGGATTTGTCTTTGTCGAAGCGGGGCCAACCAAGAATACAATAAAAAAAGGATTCCATAGATACTTAAAGAAAAACTGGAGCATTCCAGATTTAGAAAAAATCCTGAACATCAAGCCTGTAAAAAATAAGAGCGAATATCCTGACGACATTCCTCTTCCTGATCTTAGTCTAAAAAACTCCAATCCTCGATCACCTGATCTTGATTGGAATGAACCTGGGTATTAAAAACACCTAAAAGGAGCCTATTATGGCTCCTTTTTTATTTACTTAAATATTGACAAACGCTATTAAATTGATATTATAAAGATAAATTTCACAAAAAAAATCAGCGACTATGAAAATGTTATTTCTAGGGATTGGAAACTGTGCAATACCCGAGAACCCAAAAAAGACTATCGATTATCTCAGATCCAAGGGTCACAATGTAATCTGGGAAGAAAGCCTCGATACCAAAAAGATTAATGATATAACTGATTACGGTATTATTATTGTTGATCAGTCAGTAGCAACAGCCAATAGCTTCAAAAAAACCACACCATTTCCCCCAGCCGAGATAATGAATATCCGAGTTGAAAGAGAAATACGGGAAATATACGACCTATTAAAGTTATCGAAATGTCGGCCTAAACTAATTTATATAGGGGAAACAAAAATTAATGTGTTTGATGATTTATTCGACACTTGTTTAATAGTTCCCTTCAAAGAAGGATCTATCACTGAACTGATGAACCCGCTAAAGAAAGTATCACAAGACTAGCAAAAGGAGCCCCATTTCGGGACTCCTTTTTTATTTACCTGATTTCAACGCGTCCCTCCTCCCCTATGTAGGGGAGCTGTCGAACGAGGTACGAGCGAGACTGAGGGGTATTTTTTTCTACTCTTCTACTGGTAAATCTAATTTAATATTCAATTCCCCCAACTGCTGGTCTGAAATTGGTGACGGTGAATCCATCATCAGATCGCGACCTTCGCCGGTTTTTGGAAATGCGATTACCTCGCGGATGTTTGGTTCGTTTTGCAGGATCATCATCAATCGGTCAAACCCCCACGCGATTCCCCCGTGTGGTGGTGTTCCTGATCCCAATGCGCGCAACATGTGACCGAAATTCTTTTCAATTTTTTCATCGCTGTGTCCCAAAATCTGCAAAATAGATTTCAAGATTTCTGGATCATGGGCTCGGATTGATCCCCCACCGATTTCCAGTCCGTTCAATGTAATGTCGTACTGTGACGCCATGATGTCACCGATGTTTGTTTTGTTTTTCAAGTTCTCGATATGTTCTGGTTTCGACAATGAAAATGGGTTATGCGTAAACGTCCATTCTCCTGTTGCCTGTGGATCATCGCTGTCCGCAGTTTTTTCGAAAAATGGCCAGTCCACCACCCACGCAAACGCCAATAGATTGTCGTCGGTTTTGTCTTCACGTAGATCAGGTCGATCGCTACCATGTTTTTCCATAGCCTCGGCATACGTAATGCGTGGGAATGGAACTGTTTGGATTCGTTTTTCTGGATATAGTTTTTCAACAATAGCTATCAAGACCTTTTCGTTGATTGCCATGATTTCGTCTTCGGTCGCGAATGACATCTCCATGTCCATCTGTGTAAATTCTGGTTGACGGTCACCACGGGTATCCTCGTCGCGCATACATTTTGCAAACTGAAAATACCGCTCGATGCCCCCAGCCATCAATAGCTGTTTATACTGCTGAGGTGACTGTGGCAGTGCGTAAAACTGTCCTGGGTACAGACGCGCAGGCACGACATAATCGCGAGCCCCCTCGGGAGTTGATTTCGTAAACAACGGAGTCTCGATTTCTGTGAATCCCTCGTCATCCAAAATATCCCGAGTCAGTTTCGCCACGGCGTGACGCATGCGCAGGTTTTTCTGCAAGCGATCAGTTCGCAAATCAACATAGCGATTTTCCAATCGCACACGTTCGTTGATTCCTATAGTGCTTTCGGTCAATTCAAATGCTGGCGTCGTCGCTGTGTTCAATACTGTAATTTCTGTAATTTCCAATTCGATGTCGCCGTTTAATACGCCAGCTTTGACCATTTTTTCGGGTCGTTCGTTCACAATACCAGTTACGGCAACAACCCATTCTGGACGCAAGGTTTTGGCAATTTCCAAAACCTCTGGTTTTCCGAATACGACACCCTGTACGGTTCCGGTCATGTCACGAAAATCAAAGAAAGCCATTTTCCCCTGATCCCGCGCAACGTGAACCCAACCGTTTATTGTTACGGTCTCTCCCTTTTGTGTATTTAAGTTTTTTATTAGTGTTCGCATATATTAAAAATTAATTAATAAGTAAATCTCTTAATTCTGGAAATTCTGGTCCACCAAGGTCCTCAGTACAGAAATGGCCTTTGTTTTCAAACTCTTTCCAGTTTATATTCTTAAGTGATCCCTTAAGCTTGGTAACACTATCCTGAATATCTTCAAAATCATTTGTAGAGTAAAATATAGACAAACTTTCTGTTTTTGTTGAGATACTCTCGTCAATTTCAAAGTCAAAGAAAGGTTTTATAATATCAGTCGGGTCCAACCACGGAGCTACAAGTACGACTTTACCAACTTTCTTGTCAGATTCAGAAAGCCATCGAACTAAAAAGCCTGCACCAAGACTATGCCCCACCAATGTTGTCTCGCTATCAATTGGCATTCGTTCAAACATCTCCTTCCAATCTTCATAAATCGGCTCATATGGTTTTGGCATTTCGAGAGTTTGAGCCAAGATGTTATTTAAAGCAAATTGTTTTTGTAGCCACGGAAACCAGTGGCGATTTGATTGAGATGGGTTATCTGGATCAAAGTATTCTTCTTTATCGGGCATGCCATGAAGTATAATTGCTGTTTTCATATATTTTGAGTAAAAAAATTCCCCACAAACTAACTGAATAATTTATGAGGACGAATATAAATCCGCGGTGCCACCTCGATTCCCCTTGCCGCTCGACACGTAGCAAAAGGCGCTTTATATAAAATTGACACCTCGCCTGTTATCATCCAGGCTCATCAGTGAATACCCCAATTATGCCAGAATAACCAAATTTGTGCAATAAAAAAACGGACACAAATTGTGTCCGTTTTAATTTTAATATTTTATGCAATCCGTAAATTTTGATGACTACACAATTCACCATAAGCTTTTGATTTATTTAATAGCTCAAGATGAGTTCCAACTGCAGACAGCCTGCCTTTTTCAAAAAACAAAATTTTGTCTGCATTTTGAATGGTGGCTAGCCTGTGCGCAATAGCAATCATTGTCCTTCCCTTTGAAGCTTTGTCGATAGCGTTTTGTATTTCGCTTTCGTTCTTTGCATCTAATGATGCTGTAGCTTCGTCAAAAATCAAAATCTTTGGATTTTTAATGATGGCTCTGGCAATTGCCAAACGCTGTCTTTCTCCGCCGGATAATTTAACTCCGCGTTCTCCAATTTTGGCATCTAAACCATCCTTGTGTTTCATAACCCTATCATATAGATTGGCAATTTTAAGGGCACGCTTCATATCATCTTCTGATATTTTCCCTCCCGGATAACCTAAATTATATCGAACCGTACGATCAAATAATAATATTGACTGATCGACATGCCCCACAGAAGTATTTTTATATTCCTGTAGATCAATTAATCTAAGATCATTATCATCAACCAAAACTTGTCCAGAAATTGGATCATAGTTACGCAAAAGTAAATTAACAAATGTGCTTTTACCTGAACCAGATATACCTGCAATACCAATCTTTTCTCCTGGTTCAATAACCACAGACAGATTATTCAATTCAAAGTCTTTATCCTGATAAGAAAAAGAAACGTCTTTGAATTCAATTTTTCCATCTTGGATGATTCCTGAAATTGGATTTTTTGCTATCTCAATATCAGATTTCACCCTTAGCTCTTTTTTCAAGTCACGAAAAGCTGGCAACAACTGCATTATCCTTCTTTGGTAACGTTGAATTGTCCATGCTTGGCTTACAGCCATTCCTGCCCACATACTCACAAAAACAAAATGTCCTATTGAAAAATTTCCAATAAAAACACCCCATGCAAGAATTAGCGAAACACCCGTTGCCGCAAATGGAACTGAACTGGAAATAATCAACAAGCTCTTAATGAATTTGGTCCACAGTTTTTTTGCATGATCATTTGACCTATCAAATGCTTGCTCTATTTCATCCTCGGCTTCACTTTCTTGACCAACACTTTTGGTAAGCAAAACGTTACGAGTATGTTCTCCGACTATCTTGTCCCTCTCTTTACCCAACATTTGCCACTCATCAAAGCTTTTCATCATGTTTTTTGTAGTCAGTATCTGTAATACAATATTTAACACAAATAAAGCCAATAAAATACTTCCAATGATTGGATCAAAAATAAGTAATGCGGAAAAAACAACAACGGTTCGAAATATATCAGGAAGAATTTCATGAAAAAACATGTGACTTAGATTTGTAGAGGCATTTGCCCCCTTGTCTATGGCACTTCTTCTTTTTTCTGAATTTTCTCCCATGTGTTGCCCTCCAGATAAACCAAGGTAATGATTCATCCCATTCATATAATTGTCTTTGTTTAAATCAAAGTTATATGAATTAATATTTACTTTCTCTTTTTGCCATGAAATTAGCTTTGCAAATATGTGCCCAAGCAGAGCAAGACAAGCAAGTCCAACAATCGGTAAAAACGAGTCTAATGATTTGCTGCTTAACAAGTCAACTATTTCACCAGTAATATAGGGTATTGTAACCATCAGCATTTGCTGTAGAAAAATACATACCATCATTATCGTTATCGCCTTTTGGTAATTACGATAAGTATTTTTTATATTCTCAAAAAATTCCTTCATTTTTATGATTTTAGATATTTAGTTAACAAATTTAACTCTATATTAGCACATTTTCACTGTTTTGTCAATGTGCCTAAAACAAAGAAAAACAGGATAACCAGCCTGTTTTTCTGCCTTTTATTGTTTTTAAATCCCTACTTTGTGGCGGACGATTTCCATCACCCCTTCAGCTCGGGCGCGGGCTCGGGCGGCTCCCTGTCGCAGAATCTCGTCGAGTAGTGTTTGGCTGCGAGCAAATTCGGCGCGACGTTTTCGCAATGGTTCCACGAATTCAATAATTTCTGTTATTAGACGTTCTTTGGTTTCTTTGTATCCCATTTCACCTGATTCATATTTTCCGCGGACATATGGCGTGTCATCGTCATTCAAAAATAGTTCCAAAATAGTAAACAATGTGTCGGTTGGATCGTTCGGTGTGTTTTTTGGATTAGATCCTGTGACGATGCTCATCACTGCTGTTTTGATTTCGTCGTCAGTTCCAAACAATGGAATGGTATTCCCGTATGATTTGGACATTTTTTGTCCGTCGGTTCCGGGGATTGTTTCGGTAGATTCTAAAATGAGTGCTTTGGGTAATTGAAAAGTTTCACCAAAAATACTGTTAAATTTCTGCGCAGTATCGCGCGTGAATTCGATATGTTGTTTCTGGTCTTTACCTACTGGGACTACGTCCGCACCGTACAATAATATATCTGCTGCCATCAGCATTGGATAATCAAACACCCCAACGTTGATGTCTTTGTTTTTAGCTTCGGCGTCTTTAAATGAATGCGCGCGCATCAAATACGGCATAGTTGTAATACAGTTAAATATCCATCCCAATTCAGCGTGTTGTTTTACATCTGACTGATTAAAGATCACAACATTTTCTGGGTCGATACCGATTGCCAAATAGTCAAGAAGAAGTTCGCGGGATAATTCGCGCAATGTTTCGCCATCCTGGATTGTTGTTAATGCATGCAAGTTTGCCAAAAAAATGTATGAATCATATTCGTTCTGTAATTCAACAAATTGTTTCATTGCACCAAAATAATTCCCCAAATGTGGACGCCCTGTTGGCTTGACCCCTGATACTAAAATTTTCTTTTCCATATAGTTGCTATTGTACCAAATTTGAAAATTTTGTGTAAAAAAACAGACCCCAAAAATTCTGGGGTCCTAGACACAGGTTCATTTGCCCTATGCCGTTATTGGAGCCGCCCTGTTATCCAGAACAGCTCGCCCTCTTATATTTGAGATAGATATTATATCTATCTATGGTTTCCAAGATGCCCTGGGCTCATTACCTCCAGGGCGTGTGGGACATCTCGTGGGGTGCACGATTTGTTACTCACCCACATCACAATAGTATCAGAATATTTTTATTTATCAAAAAAAAACAAAACCCCCATCAAAAAAATTGATGGGGGCATTTCCCGAAAAGGTTCCCTTGTTGCTCTACTTACAGCAATCATATGTGCCGTAAGCTTGGCGGAACCTTGATCGCTTATCAGTCGTTATGCTCGGCAATAACTTTCTCATACATGGTCATAAGGCTCAAACCCTCGCACGCTTGTTTCTGTCATAACCAACTGATGACCTCCCGCTACGTCGGGGAGGAATTAACCGGTACATACTGGGTTTTACGGTATTATCCCCTGTCACTGTGACAAGCAAATAATCCACCCATTGAAAATGAGTATAGCATGTTTAGATAGATTTGTCAAGTCTTTTAAAAAGTCTCTATCCACACAATCCCCAGCTAGGTTTTATTGGTTTTTTAAAAACCAATAAAACCTAGCGTGCTACAATCAATTTACATGTCCAAGCAACCATACAACAACCAAAATCAATCACATGATAGTCAGGCGCAAAAATCAACGATGTCGCCTTTGCGTGTGCCACCACAGGATTTGAACTCGGAAAAGGCTCTGTTGGGTTCTATTATGCTACGGCCTGTAGCATTGAATGATATCCTGGATATTGTTTCCGAGGATTCTTTTTATGCAGAAAAACATCGAATGATTTTCCAAACCATGGTCGAGCTGAGCAACAAAGGAGAACCCATCGACACCGTATCGGTATCCAACCGACTACGCGAGAAAAATCATTTGGATATGATTGGCGGTGTTTCGTATTTGGCAGATATTAGTGCATCTGTTCCAACATCCACAAACGTAAACCATTATGCTGGTGTTGTTTCTCGGAAACATCTGTTGCGTGAGCTGATCAACACGGGTGACCTGTTGACCGAGCTAGGGTTCAACGAAAAAGATGATATTGAAATGGTTTTGGATACCGCAGAAAAAGCAGTCTTTGCGGTTACCGCTGCAGCCCATCACACAGACAGATTTATCGGTATCAAAACATTGTTACCCGAGGCGTGGGACCGCATAGAAAAATTACACGAAGCCAAAGAAGGACTGCGCGGAGTACCCACAGGATTCAAAGACATCGACAAGATGTTATCTGGTTTGCAAAAATCTGACATGATCTTGTTGGCGGGACGACCATCCATGGGTAAGACAGCGTTTGCGCTGGATATTGCCCGCAAGGCATCTGTCGAACATAATATTCCTGTTGGATTTTTCTCTCTGGAGATGAGCGCCGGATCATTGGTTGACCGAATGTTATCGGCCCAGGCCGGCGTCGACGCATGGAAAATGCGAACAGGTACAGGATTAAAAGAAGACGATTTTTTGAAAATCCAAGACGCCATGAGCACTATGTCATCTGCACCAATTTTTATCGATGATCAACCAGGAAACAATGTTCTACGTATGCGATCAACTGCGCGTCGTCTGAAAGCCGAGCATGGTTTAGGGTTATTGATTATTGACTACTTGCAGTTGATGCACCCAACAAAAAACTATGATTCTATGGTGAATCAGGTATCCGAAATCTCCAGGTCTATCAAGGGGCTTGCTCGTGAGCTGGATGTACCCATATTGGCATTGTCACAGCTCTCGCGTGCCGTCGAGGCCCGTGGGGGGAAACCACGACTGTCTGACCTGCGTGATTCAGGGGCCCTAGAGCAAGATGCCGATGTGGTTATGTTCGTACACCGCGAGGAGCGTGTAAACCCAGACACCGACCGACCAGGTGTCGCCGACATCGTTATCGCCAAACACCGTAACGGAGCCGTGGGTGACGTCGAGTTGTATTTCGATGGAGATAAAACATCGTTTAGCGACTTGGAAAAAAATGATTTTAATGACTTTAGCATGGGCGCCAGCTCAGATGCAGACATGGTTGATGGATTCTAATTCCTCCTACATGATATAATCCCTTTTATGCAACCTATTGATGACCTAGCAGAATTATTCAGAAAATTCCCCGGTATCGGGCGACGTCAAGCAAAACGATTTGTTTATTTTTTATTGCGTAGTCATCCCGACTATGTCCGCCGTCTAGTAACCGGCATCAATGGTGTGCGCGCCAGCGTTCGTCAATGTGTCAAAAGTTTTCAATATTTTGAATCAGCGGGCGACGAGGTTCTGTCCCCCATCGAACGAGACAGTTCGCGTGACCACAGCACAATTATGATCGTAGAAAAAGATGTCGATGTTGAATCCGTTGAAAAATCCGGCAGCTATCACGGTGTCTATTTTGTTCTAGGAGGACTTATTCCCACACTGGAAACCAAATCTAATTCATTTGTACGTATAAATGAATTATTGGAACGTATCGAAAACGAAGGACGAGAACTGTCTGAAATAATTATTGGTTTGTCTGCCAACCCCGAGGGTGACCACACCGCTAGAGCCATCCAACAAAAAACCGCTCAGCTAGCTGATCGGTTCACTATTAAAATTTCGACTCTGGGTCGCGGTCTATCAACCGGAACCGAGCTGGAATATTCCGACCCTGATACACTGAAATCTGCACTTGGATCCCGGAAATAGTTTTCAGGTTACCAGTATTTGTGAATAATTTTATTGGTTATTTTTTTATAAATAAACAACCAAGACAACGTCAGCACAAGAAATAAAATTACTCCCCAGAAATCGAACTGAATCTGGTATAAATAAAGATGCATAACACCTGTTATACATACAAGAGTTCCCAAAAAAGGACCACAATGTATAACTTTTTCTAAACGATCCTCCAGCAATACATCTATCTCGATATCAAGAGCTGAAACTCTTTTTCTATTTTTAGAGTAAAAAAAGAAGGAAATGTAAAAAAACAAAAATGCCAAAATACTGGCGCAAAATATATTAATATTTTCTATTGCACCAGCCAGCGATAAAATCAAAACAAACACAGACATAAAGCCTGCAAGCAAGAAAACTATTGTTATATATATAATTCCCATAATATTTAATTTTTATTTAATATTATATTATGCCTATTCTTTTGGCCTGTCAAATAAAAAACGAATGGCTCATGTGTGAGCCATTCGTTTTTTATAGTTTGCGTTTATTGAATCGAGCTGATCTTGACCTGAGTATAAGGTTGTCGATGTCCGTTTTTTATAAAATATCGTGATTTTGATTTGAATTTAATGATGTTGATTTTCTTTGCTTTTCCCTGTTCTTCGAAGATTGCTTGGACTTTGGCTCCATCAACGTATGGTGAACCAATTTTGGTCTTGCCTGCGTTTTCCACCAATAGAACCTTGTCGAATGTTACCTTGTCGCCGGCTGTCATTTCACCGTCCAATTTCTCGATATTGATGACATCACCAACAGCCACACGGTATTGTTTTCCGCCGGTCTCGATAATTGCAAATTCTGTAGGGGTTTTTGTTTCCATAGATAGCGAGCATATTACCCTATTTTGATAAAAAATGCAAGGGTTTTGCCCACATCTATCCTTTTTATAAAATAAGCTATAATAAGCCTATGCAAAACACCTATACCCACGACAAAGTCACTTGGATTGATCTGGAAAATCCAACTCGCGAAGAAATCGTAAACTTGATGGAGCAACACCATCTACACCCGCTCGTTGCCGAAGAATTGATCTCTCCGACGGTTCGTCCGCGTGTTGATGTCTATCCAAACTCTTTATATTTAATCCTGCATTTCCCTACCCATAAATCTGGGGACCGTCATGCCGTACACGAAATTGATTTTGTCATCACCAAAGACGCCATCATCACCGTGCACTATGACACCATTGATGCGTTGCATGATTTTTCACGTGTCTTCGAAGTCAACAGCATTTTAGACAAACACCATATGGGTGACCACTCTGGATTTGTACTGTACCACATGCTGCGCACCCTGTACGATAAACTGGCAGATGAAATGGACGACATGACCGGAAACTTGAACGCTATCGAGATTGGAACATTTGGTGGAAACGAAAGCGAAATGGTCAACGAGATTTCAAAAACAAACCGTGTCTTATTGGAATTCAAACGAGCGCTACGTTTCCACGACAAGGTCACCCAATCATTGGAATCTGCAGGGCGTGAATTTTTCGGGGACCGATTTGGATTTTACCTGCGGTCAATCACTGGAGACTTCTCGCGGGTATACAGCATCCTGGAAAGCCACCGAGAAACCCTGGAAGAATTACGCAAAACCAACGATTCGATGTTGACCACAAAAAACAACGACACTATTCGTCGATTGACCATCATGTCGTTTGTTACATTTCCGCTGTCATTGATTGCAGGTATTTTTGGAATGAACACGGTCATGCCGTTTGTATCATCAACCAATAGTTTTTACTTTATTGTTGGAGCCATGGTTTTGACATCCAGTATTATGTTGGCTGTTTTCTGGTTCAAAAAATGGCTGTAATTTTGTATGGAAAATTTGAAACTCTACAATTCGCTCAGCAATACCATTCAACCCTTTGCTCCCATCAAACGAAAGCAGGTCGGGGTCTATTCATGTGGGCCGACGGTGTACAACTATATGCATATTGGAAATTTACGTGCATTTATGTTTGCCGATATTACAAAACGAGTCTTGCAGTACAATGGATTTAATGTATATCACGTAATGAACATCACTGATGTGGATGACAAAACTATCCGTGATTCTAATGCATCAGGAATGAGCCTGAATGATTTTACAAAAAAATATACCCACGAGTTTTTCAAAGACTTGGATTCAATAAATATTATCCATGCCGATCGATACCCACGTGCCACCGAACATGTTGACCAGATGATAACCATGATCCAAGATTTAATTGATGGTGGATACGCTTATATTTCGGATGACAAAAGCGTATATTATGATATTTCAAAATATGAAAAATACGGAGAGCTGTCAGGAATAGACAAAGCTGTATTACAAAATGACACACGCGGAGTAAACAGTGCGGATGAATATGACAAAGACAACGCGCAGGACTTTGCATTATGGAAAGCATACGATTCGTCAGACGGCGACGCTAGCTGGGATTCACCGTGGGGACGCGGACGTCCAGGGTGGCATATCGAATGTTCAGCTATGGCTACGTCATATCTGGGTAAACATTTTGACATTCACACAGGTGGAATTGATTTGAAATTCCCTCATCACGAAAACGAAATCGCACAATGCGTTGTATGTTCTGGCGGTGAACCATTCGCAGATTATTGGCTACACAACGAACACCTGATGGTTGACGGGAAAAAAATGTCAAAATCCATGGATAATTTTTATACCTTGCGAGATATTATTGACCGCGGTCATGACCCAATGGCGTACCGATATTTTTTGTTACAAGGTCATTATCGAACACAAATTAATTTCACATGGGAATCGCTGAACGCATCAGAGACAGCCCTGAAAAAACTACGCGCCAAAATCGCAGACCTACGCAGTGCATCATCATGGTGGAGCCGGCTACGTGCTGATATTGACCAACCATCATTCTTGCGATTCTTGACCGCGATTAACGATGATATGAATACCTCCGAGGCACTGGCCACGGCATGGACTGTCGCCAAAGACAGCACACTGCCCCCCGCCATCAGATACAAAACCTTGATAGATTTTGACCGTGTCTTGGGATTAAAACTAGAACAAGCAACCACTAAAAAATCAAATTCAAGTGACATTCCGTTTGATGTAGAATATTTATTGAAACAACGAGAGTCCGCTCGCGCCGACAAAAACTGGCAACTGTCTGATGAATTACGAGACAAAATCACAGACCTGGGTTACAATGTCAAAGACACAGCAGATGGACAAGAAATCAGCAAGAATTAATAAATGAATGGCTCACTGCGTGAGCCATTCATTTATTAGGGTATTTTAATCTAGATTAATTCTATCTTGAATTTTGTTTTCTTTTTCAACTCGCTCTTTTGATTGTCCTCTTGAACCGATAACAAAGACTCCAACCAATGAAACTAGTGTTGTACTCATAATAATTCCCCCAACAACTGGTTCCCCCTCAACAGTAATAATAACTCCCGCAGAGATCATCAAAATTGCTATTATAAAACCAAAAATAACTCCTCTTTTTGAAGATTTAATATCTGCATTTATAACCCTGCTCTCTATAGAAATTCTGTGAGTCATTTGAGTTTCAGCCATCTTTATTATTCTCTCCGCAGCACCAGGTACGATATCGTCGAAACCCTTTAAAATATCAGGATGAGGTAGGGGTCCGGAAAAAACTCTTCTTTCAATAGAAACAACTTCATGACCATTACTATTTTTACCCCTTGATATTGTTTGTTGTTTTTTCTTGCTCATACATTTCTATACTAAAACGAAAATCATCCCCAATAGCTGCCCAGTCATTAAAAATCGCTTTTTCATCGGCAACATCATCCGATGATGATTTGTTGTAAACACTCATATTGTTACCAAAATCAAGTATTCTAGCAACCCCTTCAAAAATAGAAGGTTCGGCAAAAAGATAGTTTTTTACATAGATATCTCCCATAAGTAGTGATTTTAGTATAACAGAAACCTAACAACTTTTCCACATTTTTACGTCCCTTCTTGTTTCAATTCTTCTATTGCGTATTTAGCTGTTTTAGAAATAAAAAAAGACCTCGAGTGCGAGGTCAATTATATACATTGGCGTGAGTTAGTATCATAGAATATTCATGTTTAAAATTTCATTTACCCACAGCCTTCTTTATCTCTTCAATAAATGGATCAAAGTCTTCTCTTTCTTTTAGCATAGCCTGTGCACCAGTCTCGCTTATTACCATTTTATCATGATCAGAAATACTCCCAGTAAAAAATCTAAACAAAGAAATATCTGCTTTTACTTCTTCCAAGAATTTAAATATCGACATAGAAGAAGCAAGCTCTTCTGTGCTTCCAGGAATCCTCATATCAATAAGATATGCCGTTGGAAATTTTTCAGGCTCAAGATTTTTTAAATAATCTAAAGCCTCTAAACCACTATAGAAATATTTTACATTAAGACCTGCTTCGCTGGCTATAAATTCTACAACTTCGTGTATTCCCTGGTCATCGTCTACGAGCAATAAATCAATTATATTATCCATTATGTAATTTTTTATTCTATTTTATATTACTTATTATTGTACTTTTTGTCAAATTTTTACATTCCTTCTTCTTTCAACTCCTCGATAGCTTTTTTGGCTTTTTTGGATAGTTTTTTTGGTATTAAAATATTTGTTTTGATTAATAGATCTCCATTGTGGAATGTGCCGGCTTGGATTCCCTTGCCACGGACACGCAGAACCTGACCTGATTCCAAACCTGCTGGGATTTTGACTGACAATTTTTTGCCATCTACCATTTCCACATCGAATTCCCCACCTAGGACAGCCTCGGTTATTTTGACATCATGATTCATAATCAAATGCATACTCTCGCGGTGGAATGTTTTGTGCTTGTTAACCACAATATTTAAAAAGAGGTTTCCTGGTTCGCCACCCGTCAATTTCTCGCCAGCACCATCCATGCGCATGGTTTGTCCGTTTTGAATTCCGGCTGGAATATTGATTTTGATTTGACGATTTTTATTTGTGTCATTTCCATCGATAATATCAGGCACATCTACTGTTTTTTCTGTTCCATATACCATGTCGCGGAATTCGATTTGTACGGTTACCTGGAAATCACGACCGCGAGGTACGCGCTGTCCACCGAATCCGAATCCACCGCCACCAAAACCAAACTGACGCAAGATATCATCCATGTCGACTCCACCAAAATCAAACTGTGCACCCTGACCAAAACCACCACCAAACCCCCCGCCACCCATATTGGGACCGTCTGAACCGAATTGGTCGTATTGCTGGCGTTTTTGTTTGTTCGACAAAGTCTGGTAAGCCTCGTTGGCTTCCTTGAATTTTTTGTCGTCTCCGCCGTTTTTATCTGGGTGATATTTGTGCGCTTGTTTATGGAATGCTTTTTTGATTTCAGCATCCGATGCGCCTTTATCTACCCCCAGGGTTTTGTAGTAATCTTTTGACATAAGTTTCAAGTGTCCCTCCCCTCCTCTTTGAGGAGGGGTCGGGGGTGGTGCTATTTAGATTCCATAGTCTAACACGTCCTTTGGCCCTTATCGAGCGAACCAGAATTTCAAAACGAAAGTGAACGTTTTTAATTTTTCAAAAGGCTATACGGAGTGCCCCTTGAAAAATAGTGAACGAGAGTTTTAGAAATTCTGAGAGAGCGAGATACAGGCCTTGGATTTTTAACTAACAATAAGGAACATAGTGACTATATTGTTTTTATCCAGGGAAATAATGAGCGGTAGCGAATATATTTCATCGGGTGTTTCTTTTTTGCCAAGAAAAAAGAAAAGATTCTGGATCCCGGGTCGGAGCCCGGGAAGACGGATAGGTTTGGTATTTTATGTTTAATACCCCTCCGCCCTACGGGCACCTCCCCTGCATAGGGTAGGAGGATGGTTGTGTTATTTCTCTTCTGTTTCCGCGTCAGTTACATTATCTGCATTTCCCTCTTTGTCTTCGACTTTGTCCCCTGCTGGGCTGACATCGTCTGAATCAGATTCTGTTTTTTCACCAGCTTTTGCCATTTCCTCGCCGATTTTTTGCATTTCGGTTGCCAGTTCTTCGGTGGCTTTTTTTACTACGTCCATATCATCCGAATCTTTGGCAGTTTTCGCTGCATCGATTTTTTCTTGGACTGCGGTTTTGACCTCGTCGCTAATTTTGTCTGCGTTGTCTTTTAGCCCCTTTTCTGCGGTGAAAATAGCAGTGTCTAACATATTTTTAGATTCTACGTTTTCTTTTTTCTTGGCATCTTCGTCGGCGTGTGTTTCCGCGTCGGCTTTCATTTTTTCGATTTCTTCGTCTGATAGTCCTGATGATCCCTCGATACGGATACTGTTTTCTTTGCCGGTTGCTTTGTCTTTGGCAGACACGCTCAGCACTCCGTTGGCATCAACGTCGAACGTTACCTCTACCTGTGGGATACCACGCGGCGCTGGCGCGATACCATCTAATACGAATCGTCCCAATGGTTTGTTGTCGGCCGCCATGGGTCGTTCTCCCTGTGCGATGACAATCTCGACTGATGACTGGTTGTCTGTTGCGGTCGAGAATACCTGGCTGTGTGATGTTGGGATCGTTGCATTTTTTTCGATCAATTTTGTTGCGACACCCCCCATGGTTTCGATTCCCAGCGACAATGGAATAACGTCGAGCAACAACACGTCTTTGACGTCACCCTGCAAGACTCCGGCCTGTACGGCGGCTCCTGCGGCGACTACCTCGTCGGGGTTAATCGTTCGGTTTGGTTCTTGACCGAATAGTTTCTGAACCTCTTCTTGGATTTTTGGCATACGTGTTTGTCCTCCCACCAAGATAACCTGGTTAATTTCGCCAGCTTTGAATCCAGAATCTTTTAGTACGTCCCCTGTGATTTTGATTGATTTTTCGATGTATGGCATTGCCAAGTCTTCCAGTTGAGCACGAGTCAATTTCAACAACAAGTGTTTTGGACCGTTCGCATCTGATGTAATAAATGGAATATTGATTTCAGTTTCTGGCGCTGATGACAATTCCTTTTTGGCTTTTTCGGCTGCCTCGTCCAAACGTTGCAGTGCCAATTTGTCTGCAGTGATATCGATACCTGATTCTTTTTTGAATTCAGTTCCGATCCATTTGATAATAGCCTGGTCAATATCACGTCCCCCCATATGGCTATCACCACCTGTAGATTTTACCTCGACGACGTCTGCGCCTACCTCCAAAATTGAGATATCAAAAGTACCCCCACCGAAATCGTATACGGCGATTTTTTCGTCAGTCTTTTTGTCGAACCCGTATGCCAATGCGGCAGCAGTTGGTTCGTTGATGATTCGTTTAACATCGAGTCCCGCGATTTTACCCGCATCGATTGTGGCTTTACGTTGGTCATCGTTGAAATACGCCGGAACGGTGATTACGGCCTCGGTTATTTTTTCACCTGTTTTGGCTTCGACGTCGGCTTTGATTTTCTGCAAGATCATTGCTGAAACTTCCTCGGGGCGATAATCTTTGTCGCCCATAGTTATCATAGCTCCGCCGTCTTTACCTTTTTTGATAGTGTACGGCACCACGTCGACGTCTTTTTTGATAACGTCGTCTTCGTATTTGTGCCCCATGTATCGTTTGATTCCGTAAATAGTATTTTGTGGGTTGGTGATGGCTTGGCGTTTTGCCAATTCACCAGCCAAACGGTCACCATTTTTTGCAATAGCAACAATCGACGGAGTGGTACGGTTTCCCTCGGCGTTTTCAATTATTTTTGGTTGCCCCCCCTCGATGATTGCGACGGCGCTGTTTGTTGTCCCTAGATCGATTCCAATTATTTTTGACATAGTATTTTTTAGATTATTTAGTAAGTATTTTGTCATTCTGAATTTATTTCAGAATCTAAGTTTGTATTTTTGGTCTATGAGATCCTGAAATAAATTCAGGATGACAGTGGTGGATTTTACTCTTTCTTAAATTGATAGACTTTGACTCGAGCCGTTCTGACGATTTGTCCATCCATCTTGTATCCCTTTTGGACAGTCTCGGCAATTTCATTGTCCTGTTTTTTATTATCTGTTTCGATTACCTCCAGCGGTTCATGTAATTCATGATCCATCTGTCCGGTCGTTTGTATTTCTGTGACTCCATTTTCCTGTAGGGTTCGTTGCAGATTCTGATAAATATATTCGATTCCGGTTCGCCAGTTTGCATCAACTGATTCCCAGACCTCGCGATTCTTCATTGCTGATTCAAAATTATCTAATGATGGCAATAAATCCAGAATCAATCCCAATGTGGCGCGTTTACGAATCTGCCCCCGTTCGGCGTCTAGTGATTTTTGTAAATTCACATAGTCGGCCCTAGCTCGTTGCCATCCGTCGAGATTCTCTTTGGCTTCGGCTTGGGACTCTTTCAGTTTTTCGCGAATCTGTTTCAACTTGTCTCCCTTTTTCTGGGTGACCAGTTCGGACTCGGTTGTCTCGAACTGCACATCATCGAATTGATCATCTGACATATTGTTTTTATCATTACTCATAATTACCAGACAAGTATAAACCATTCTCATATTTTTGACAAGTTTTTTTCACACGTAAAATTATTGTAAATTGGGGAAAACTCTGGTATAATACATACATGACACCAAAACGACTTAATCTCAAGGAAAAAATCTTGAAATTCCTGGGTTCCAATGAATCCAGCAACTCTGATGAATTGAACAGCCACATCGAGGGGTTATTCAGTGAAATAGACGATCGGAGCTCGGATTTGAAATATGCAGTGACCCGGAGCCTGAAAAACCTGACCAAATCAGGAGATATTGAATTAGAAGACGAGATGATGCGCCTGACCCCCACAGGACGTCACAGCTTGCGCTCTGCACGCCTGTCATCGGATGAAAGCCTGATTCCCCTATCGTGGGATGGGCATTGGCGTATGGTGATTATTGACGTTCCCGAGGATAATAAACAGCTCCGCAATGCTATCCGCTATATCCTGAAAAAGGCCAAATTCGCCAAGCTGAAAAACAGCGTCTGGATTAGCCCCTACCCATTCGAGCATATGCTGGAAAATATGAAAAAGGATCTCGAGCTAACCGATGAATTCAACATCATCGTCACCAACCACGCCGATTTTGATACTGAAAAACAATTTAGAAAGGTATATTGGGGGTAGTGTGGTATATTTGAAATATGAAAAAGAATTACAAGAAAATAGGAAAGATAATTGGGATAATTTTACTTGTCCCTGTTGGACTATTTGGCCTTGCTATTGTTGCACTTTTTTTGACATATATATCGACTGCTGTACGAGATGGCTATTATTTATCAAAAGTCTTCCCAGATGCACAAGAAAGCCAGTATGTTGTCTCAAAAAGAAAAGCTTTTTACGTCCGTCGAGAAGGAGGTTCCCCGCTAAATCTATACTTACAAAAATTGCGCCGTGTTGATATCAAATCTCTAGAAATCATCAATAATTCCTACGCGAAAGACAAAAATTTTGTTTATCAATTCAATAAAAGAATCCAAGGGGCTGACCCAGACACTTTTGTTGTTCCTGAATAAGTAATTCTGAAGATGTATTGGGGGTAAATGGTATAATCAATGAATATGAAAGGACCAAATATAATTAGAAATGGAGTGCGGACACTTTCAAAAGTATTTTTGAGCTTTGTACTTTTTATTTTAATTATTGCCTTTACTCTTTTCTTGCTATCAAAAAGGAATGAACGTCTCGTTGATATGGCTAATACTATAAAGACTGACACCCTCTACACGATTCAAAGAAACAAAGTACTCTATACCTACTATCACTACAATTCTTCTACCGGGTGGAGAACTTTCCGTATTTGGTCAGCCCATGCAAAAACTTTTGAAATTTTAGACGATGGATACTACGCCAAAGATAAAAACCACGTTTATTATTATGGCAAAAAAATTGATGGTGACCCAGAAACATTTGTTGTTCCAGGTAAATAAAAACCCCGCTATTGCGAGGGTTTTTTAATATTCCAAAATTTAGCGCGAGGATTCGACCCCTATCGAACGAACCAGAATTTCAAAATGGAATGAGTGTCCGCAGGTATTTTTCAGCAGGCTAACGTAGTGCCCCCTGAAAAATAACGAATGTAGTTTTAGATAATTCTGAGAGAGTTCGGTACAGGCCTTGGGTTTTTGTTTCTTTTTTGCCAAGAAAAAAGAAAAGAATTAAAACAAGATCCCCGTCTGCGCGGGGATGACACTTGAGGGTTGGTAGGGATGTTTCTGGATCCCGGGTCGGAGCCCGGGAAGACGGGGGTTTGGGTGGTTATGTCTGATACCCCTCCGCCTCGTTCCTCGGCACCTCCCCTACATAGGGGAGGAGGATATATTTACCAGAGCAAAGAAAAAACCACCTGAGGGTGGTTTTTTTGATTTCTGAGTTTTAACGTTTTGACCACTGTGGGGCACGACGTGCTCCGCGGAGTCCTGGTTTGTTTCGTTCTTTTGAACGTGGGTCACGTTTTAGGAACCCTTCTTTTTTTAATGGAACACGTGATGCTTCGTCGCGTTCTACCAATGCACGTGAGATTCCGTGACGTACGGCTTCGGCTTGGGCATGTAATCCCCCACCTTTTACCAATACGGTTACTTTGAATTCTTGATCCAATTTCAATGTATTAAAAGCATCGTTTACGATTTTGATCTGATCATCAGTTTTAAAATATTCTGACAATTTTTTATCGTTGATGATGACTTCAGTTTTAGCAGCCTCGAACAAACGTACCTGTGCGCTGGCAGTTTTACGTCGTCCGATTGCTGGAATGTATTTTGTTTTTTTAGTTACTGCTGACATATAAATTATTCGGTAATAGTTAGATTTTTCATCAATGGCGCTCGCAATTTGTTTGACGCCAACATTCCGTAGACTGCTTTTTCGAATACAGGAGCGTAGCCCTTGCGGTCGATCAAATGCCCACGTGTTTCGCGTTTTTGACCACCTGCGTATCCAGAATAGCTCATGTACTCGTCTAACAATTTCACATCTGCCAAATCGATTTTTGACGCATTGATAACGTGCACCTTGTTTCCTGATACTTTGTTAGGTGTAAAATCTGGTGAATTTTTTCCACGCAAAATCATAGCTGCCTCGCTGGCAACACGACCCAGTTTTTTACCCGAGGCATCAATAGTGTATTCTTTTGTATTAGTTACTGTTGTCATAAAAATTATACAAATTCGATAATAGCCATTTCTGCAGCATCTCCCTGACGTGGAGGCAGTTTAACAACCCGAGTGTATCCACCCTGGCGTTCTCTATATTTTGGTGCGATTTCCTCGACAAGTTTTTTAGCCAATGTTTCCTGGTTTCCACCCAAACGAGCGTTCAAGAAACGACGTGAGAAAACAGTGTCGCTACCGGCTTTTGTTACCAATTTCTCAATATATGGTCGCAATTCCTTGGCCTTGGCTGCTGTAGTTGTAATACGTTCGTGTATTACCAAAGACAATGCCAAACCACGCATCAAAGCCACCCGCTGCTTGCGGACACGTCCAAATTTTCGATTGGTTTTTTGATTATTCATGGTGTTACATTTCTCCCCAAGTAGGCCCTATTATCGTCATTTTGACTGAAAAGTCAAGTAAATTATGCTTGTTTAAGGCTTACATTCTGAGAATCCAATGATTTACTGATTTCGTCTAGTCCTTTTTGCCCTAATCCCTCGATTTCTAAAATGTCATCTTCGGTTTTTCGGACCAACCCACCGATAGTTCGGATGTTGGCATCGGCCAAAGCGTTCAGTGTTCGAGTTGATAGATCCAGAGATTCAATGCGGGTTTTCAAGATGTCAGATAATTCTGATTCTGATAGCCCCTTTGCCCCCTCTTTGTCCAACAATGCGCTGGGTGATTCTGCCATTTCTATTTCCTCGGGTAATTGTTCAATATCTAAAATGGCTTTGATTTGACGAACCATAACCATCAACGAATCTTCCAAGGCTTGTTTAGGTGTTAATGACCCATCTGTTTGGATAAACAAACGTAGTTTGTTGTGATCAGTACGGTCTCCAACACGCATGTTTTCAACCTCGTATGATACACGCTTGATTGGTGTAAATACCGCGTCAATCAATATAGTTCCAACACCGGCTTTGCTTTCACCACGTTCCTCGCGAGGTACAAATCCGAATCCTTTTTCTATTGTTAATTCAATTTCCAATTCAGCCTTGCTGTCAGTTAATTCGGCAATGTACTGATCTGGGTTCATAACCTCGACAGATCCTTTGGCTTCGATATCTCCTGCTGTTACTTGTTTTTTTCCTTTTACCGATAGTTTTACCGTCTGAGGTTCATCAGTTGACATTGCTAGACGTACTTTTTTAAGATTTAAAATAATAGCAATAACGTCTTCTGACACACCTTCGATTGTTGCAAACTCGTGGTCTGCACCTTTTATTCTTAGTCCAGTGATAGCCACACCTTGCAAAGATGAAAGAATGATACGTCGCAAGGAGTTACCCAAAGTGTACCCATACCCAGGAGCAAGTCCCTCGATTTCATATGTTCCCTTTGTGTCATTTTCCTCTACGATATTAAGCCGAGAAGGCAATAGTATTTGGTCCGTCATAATATATTTTTACATTCCATCGCACACATAATAAATATTTTTTGTGGTGGAACGTTCGCTAAACGAATAAAACTAGTAAACAAGATTTTGTGAGATCTATCGGCTATAGAACTCGATAACAGAGTTGAAGTTCAGGAATGAATCTGGGTCTGTTGGTTCGCCGGCAACAACAGCTGACCGTTGTTTTGCGTTCCATTTCAACCAATTCGGAGCAGTGTGATTTTTCAGTTTATTATCAATCAATTCGAATATTTTTATGTCTTTGCTTCCTTCGCGGATAGCTAGCTCGTCGTTTACACGTAATGAGTATGATGGAATTGTTGTCTTTTTCCCATTAACGGTAAAGTGTCCATGAGAGACCATCTGGCGTGCCATACGGCGTGATTCTGCCAATCCCAAACGATAGACGATGTTGTCTAGACGGGATTCAAGTGACTTGAATAATGCTAGAGCTGGGCTGGCGCCCTGTTTGGTTGCCCCTATGGCTTTGTTGATGTAGTTTCGGAATTGTTTTTCGCGAACACCGTACATAACACGTACACGTTGCTTTTCAATCAACTGCAATCCGTAATCGGTTACACGCGGACGTCGTCCTGTGGTTCTCTTTTTGGCGTTTGCCAAAGCAAATTTCTGAGACTGAGTTTTATCAAAAACCCCTGCTCCCAGGCGACGTGCAATTTTAAATTTTTTCAACTTGATAGACATATATTATAAAAAAGACAGATAATTAGACGCGACGAGCTTTACGTGGGCGACATCCCCCATGAGGAACAGGAGTTCGGTCTTTGATGCTTTTCAGATCAATTCCCTTGCCGGTGAATGCACGAATTGCTGATTCACGTCCTGATCCAATTCCTTTTACGATGATGCTGGCCTCTTTGACCCCCATGATTGCAGCCTTTTCTCCAATCAATGCGCCAACCTCGGCAGCAGCAAACGGAGTTCCTTTTTTGGCTCCACGGAACCCAAGACCACCTGATGATGAAAATGCCAATGTGTTTCCGTCTGTATCAGAAAGTAATACTTTTGTGTTGTTTAACGTTGCTTGTACATGCAAAATAGCTTCTGCTACTTTCTTTTTCTTTGTGCGTGCCAAAGAACGAGCTTTCAAGCTCTTGTTTGATTTATTCCCCTTTTGTTTTACTACGCGTTTTTTTCCCATATACAATTATTATTTCTTATCAACCTTTAGCTTACCTGACCCGGCGGTTGAACGTTTGTTCCCACGAACAGTTCGTGAGTTTGTTTTTGTTCGCTGACCGTTAACTGGCAAGTTTCGACTGTGGCGACCTCCACGGTATGATACGATATCTTTTAGACGTTTGATATTTTGTGTTTTTTCACGTTTTAGGTCTCCCTCGATAGTGAACCCCTCGACAAGATCACGAAGAGTTTTTTCTTCTACCTCGGTCAAATCGGCAACTTTTTTAGTGCGGTCGATTTTTGCTTGATCAGCAATCTTTTGTGAACGAGATAACCCAACACCATACACCGCCGTTAGGCCATATTGTAGTTGTTTGTTATCTGGAAGTGTAATACCTGAAATACGCATAAAAAATAAATTGATTATCCTTGTCGCAGTTTGCGACGAGGGTTAGCTTTATTAATTCGAAACAGTCGACCGCGACGGCGGACAATCTTGTCCCCTTGAGCTAGGTCTATTTTCTTGATCGATGTTTTTACTTTCATAATAAAAAAATGTGTGTTTACCCCATATATATAGGGATAAAAAAAGCAAAGGAAGCAGACTTCCTAAAGCTGTGTGCGAGTATAGCTTATTTACAATCGTTTGACAAGTCTTGCCTTGCCCCCGTACGGATCAATGACAACTTCTACCTTGTCACCGACCATAACACGTATTCTGTGCATACGCATTTTACCAGCCAGATAAGATATAATCTCTTCTCGCTGGTCGCCATCAGCACCCTCTTCTAGGTTTAAAAGCACACGAAACATAGTGTTTGGAAGCGCTTCGCTGACAATCCCCTGTTTTCTAATTTCTTCTGATTTATCGCTCATGTGTATGTTGCTATACTACAAAAAAAATTACGATTAGTCAACCTTTTTTTGCTTGTTTGTAATTGATATTAAGTCTGGATTACCAGGGAACACAAAACGCCAAGGTGGTCGCACATGAAAACCAACATCAACAACGTCAACATGGTTTATTCCGCCCACAAGAGATTTTTTGCTAGCACCAGCAACAATTTGTTTTATCTCTGATTCATCAGCAATCCACGAAACACCAAATGGTCCCGATAGCGATGCCTGCAAAACAATATCTGATGATGTTTGTAGGGATAATAATGATTGTATCTCTATTTTAATATCATCAAATCCGTTTGCAATCAGGGTGCTCCCTGGATGCTGTTCCCTGTCTAATGGGGATTGGTCATATATAAAATCTGTTAGCTCTTGCCGGTCAAACAACACTGCGTATACCGAACCGTTTAATGTAGCTTGGGATTTTTCTGAATCTGTTCCCTCGGAGTAATTAATAGTTGTATCAACTGAAACAACACGGGCGCCATCAAAAAGAATAAATCTATCTTGTGGAACTTCTGATTTTTCTCGTGCCCCAAGGCGGTCCGTCAGTTCTTTGGACATATCGTCATATAATTTGTTGGATTGTTCTTTGGATATAACAGGACGAGACCCTGTGAACCCACCCGACATAACCGTTACAGATTGTGCATATTGTGTTTCAAATTTAGGACTTTTTATTTCACGCCACCCAGGAATAACCCAATTCATATCAGGAGACAAAATATTAGAACCTTCGCCGGCTTGATCTGCATAAACAATAACATCAACAAACCCAGGTTCCCCACCAGATGCCGGGGGGACCGTTACTCCGTCGCCTTTTGCAAGTTTAAAAATTAATCCACTGTCAGATTCAAAACGAGTTTCCTCGCGAAGTTTTTGTTCCTTGGATTCTTTGTTGAAAATACGAATAGTACCTGACGCTTGTTCGGACACCTCTTTGAAGCTATCCGCGACAATTGATTCGGTAACCTGTTCGTCGATACGCATCAAATACCCAGGTATATCACCGACAGCATCACCAACACCAATAGAAATTGTTGAAGAAGTCGTTATGTCTTCGGTTGCAGGCGTGATAACAACAGAAGCTCTGTGTAATAATTTTCCACCACCAAAGAACACAACAATAGCCAATGCAATAATTGTCAGTACCCACAATCTAGAACGTGACCATGAACTATTCGAGCTCTCTATGATTTCATCATCAAGGTGGTCTTCGTATGATTCGTCTATGTTGGATTCTTTGACTGCAGTTTTTTTAGCAGAGGGTGATGATTTCTTTTTTCTTTCGGATATAGTCAAAGGCTTTGTCGCATTTTTTTTCTTGCGAGTAGATTGTATCGAGATATCTTGTATGCGTCTGCGTTGAGTCATAAATTATATTATCTATTGTATCATGTTAACAACAAAAACTTCGAGTGATAGAAACTGGTCACGTTTCTCTGGATCATCGTATAAAATATTTGTTTCTATAATGCGCATTGGCCCACGCATAACCATGCGACACTGTCTGTTTTCTTTTATTAATCGTTCTCCTAGAATATCCCGAACCCCATCACCGAACTCGGGATCAGTAACAACCACAGCAACATCGCAGCCATACCCGTGGTTTGCTTCTATTACAGGAGATACATGACGGTACCACAGCGCTATTTCTTGCTCGAATACATTATCAAAATCATCCTGCCCGCCATCACCATGACTGCGAATGTGTAACTGTGACCGTACATCACGAATCGATTTATGTGTTTTGTCTGCAATATTTCGAATCATGTGGTGTGTCCCAAATGGAATGGCACCAATAATAACAGGAGCGCGATCATGAATCACCATGACGTCGGTGACCTCGCCACCAACATCAAAAATCAACATATCATCATACTCAAACAAGGCTTCTTGGTGTGCACGAAAAGACACATAACCAAACGACATCATATCTACGGGACAATTATAAAATCGTGCAATGCTATTACGCAGTCGTTCGGTAATCATCTCTGGGGCAGTTGTCGCCATGACAACCAAATCTAGTTTTTTTGATTTTTTACCCTGTGGGTTATCAGACAAATACCCATCAACAGTCGCTTGTATTATTTTATGTTCTATCAGAGTGTCATCAACCAAGCTGCCAGATTTTGACTGGAAAGATTGTCGCAACATTTTGTCCAAAGTTTTTTTAGTAACACGTGTTGGCTCTTTGTTGGTCTCGTTGATATGGATGATGTCTGTGTCACACCATGCCCCAGTCAAAACACATGTTGCTCTGGATATTGGAATACTGGTCTGATCAAAAATCGATGCCAGAGCTTGGTCAAAAGCACGAACCATGTCATCCAACAATAATTCTGTATTGTCTCGTATTGGAAAAGAAACACGCTTGTGTTCAATAACAATTGGTCGTTTGTTTGGGTTTTTAATATTCACAAAAGCAACACCAACACTGCTGGTTCCAATATCACAGATTATCTGAAATGATGATTCTTTTTTCTTTGTTCGGAAAGGCCACATGTATAGTTAAATTATATCAAAAATCCCCACAAAGTTATGCGGGGATTAAATATTAAAATTTTTTCTGTACAAAGGAAATTTATTTTGTGCTAATTTTCTCTGTCTGTGTACTCTGCTCTTTACAGTGCCAACAGGGATATCCAAATGTTCTGCAACCTTGTCGTAATTCTGAAGATCAAGATAAAGACAAGATTCCACATGGTTACCGTTTTCATTCAGCATCATAATAAAATCTTCTATGTCTAGATCTAGATAAATAGGTCGTTCTGGCGAGTAGAGTTTGCTGGCGCACTCGCCAATATCATCTATGTGTTCTCTTTTTCTTTTTTTTGCTTCATCAGATCTTGCAATATCTAAAAACCTATTTTTTGTTATTTTGGCAAGCCAGCCGAATATAGCCAGACTTTGATCCAAAGTATCAAATGATATACAAACTCTGACAAAAACATCCTGCGTTAAATCCAATGCTTTATCTTTATTTTTTGTTAAACGCAAAGATCTGTTATAAACAAATGAATAATATTTTTTACAAAAATTTTCTAATGACAATGTAGTTTCCATGGTTGCCTCCTTTTCTTTTAATTGTACGCCTATGACAAGATTTATTCAAGAACAGCCTTGATTCGTCGTACTCCAGCCGAACTGGATTCTTCTTTTTTGATTCTGAATGTTCCCAGCTCGCTGGTGTTCGTAATATGCGGACCACCACAGAATTCCTTGGAAATTATTTCTCCATTTTTATTTTCTATAAAATAGACATCCACAGTGTCGGGATATTTCACCCCAAATTCCATTTCGGCTCCCAACGCCTCGGCTTCGTCTTTTGGCATAGTTTTTTTAATGACGGGTAGTCCCTCAGCAATCCATCCATTCACCAAATCATTGACCTGCTGTTTTTCATCGTCGGTCATTTTGCGGTCAAAATTAAAATCAATACGTAACCGTTCAGATGTGATGTTGCTCCCTCGTTGTTTAACGTCCTGTCCCAGAACCTGCTGCAGTGCAGCCAGCAATAGATGGTGTGCGGTGTGTAATTTGGTAACCTGTGGGTCACCAGCATCAGACATACCCCCCTTGAATTTCCCCGCGCTAGCTGTTTTTGATAATTCTTTGTGTTGTTCGAATTCTGAATAAGCCCCGTCGACATCTGCCTCGAGTCCTTTTCCGTGGGCCAGTTCCCGCGTCATTTCAAAAGGCATTCCATATGTGGTGAACAATTCAAATACATCTTTTCCACTAAGATCAGAAGCACTTCTTTTTTCGAACTCTCTGACGGCGCGATCCAAAGTAGATTCAAAGTTTTTCTTTTCTTTTTCTATTACCTCGACGACCGTTTCATAATCTCCGGCAAAGTCTTTTTCATAAACATCAGAAAATTTATTCCAGACAAAATCAATGTTATCTTTTATTAGTGTGTCATTTTTTTGAGAATAAAATACAGCCCTGCGAATGAGGCGTCGCAATATGTATCCCTGCCCAGTATTAGATGGGTGCACGCCGTCAATCGCCAAAAATACAGCGGAACGAACATGGTCGGCAACAATTCTATCTTCTTTGTCTAATTCATTGTTAAACAAATCTGTTTCAAAAACATTATTTACCCCTTGGACAGCAACAGCTAACCGCTCCAATCCCATCCCAGTATCAATACCAAAATTTTCTAATTTTTTGTAATTTTTTTCTTTGTCACAATAATATTCATTGAAAACAATATTCCAAATCTCTACTCCGTCAATGTAAATTTCGGTTGTTGGACCACATGGACCCTCGTCACCAGTTGGCCCCCAGAATACATCATCGCGCCCTTCGGGGCGGATATCTAGACTTGCATCGATTGATTTCCAGATGTCTTCGGATTCGCTATCACGAGCAGTTATATCATCTCCTCCAAAAATAGTAATGTAATCTATTTTCAATTTCATTTCGCTGGTGATAAATTCATGCCCCCATTCTATAGCCTGCCGTTTTGACACCGCATTATTAAAAGCAAAATTTCCCAACATCTCGAAAAATGTCAAATGGGTGGCGTCACCTATCTCGTCGATATCGCTAGTACGCATACATTTTTGTACGCTGGTTGCCATATCCCCGTATGGAGATTTTTCCCCCATATAATATGGCTTAAACTGCTGCATTCCTGCAGTGGTAAACAAAACCGATGGATCAGTCGGAATCAATGATGAGCTGGGCGCACGAGTGTGCCCCTTGGATTCCATAAAGGTCAAAAATTTCTCGCGGATGTCGTTTGATTTCATGCCCACCAGTATACCTGCCCAGCCGATTTTTGGCAAAAGAAAAAACCAGCACGTTATAGTGCTGGCTTGTTTTTTATTTGAAGATATTCAACCGCTTTATAAAACGTTTTACTGTTTCAGGTAAAACTAAATCCTGTGAACCAACAAGCTTTAAGCTACCCCCTCTATCAGTCTCCCAAACTACTGATACATATTTTTGAATGTTTTGTATTCCAGCAAACGTCCACTTGCCCGCAATCTTGTGCCAATGTGACACTGCCCCAAACTTGTCAGTTAGAATACAATACATCGATGAAATTTTTTTCTTTTCAGGTCGTAAAGCAAAATGATATTCTAAAATAGAAATTATATTTGAATGAGCCATGACTTTTCTTTTTTGTTTATCTCTATCGTACGACAAAAACCCGCCAGGCACAACACCCTAGGCGACAGAATCGATCACTCCACCACCCAAACAAATATCACCATTACCCGACTGTTCGCCAGGCAGGTAGATAACCAACGATTGCCCAGGGGCAATCGTTGCGTCGTGACCAGCCAGAACCACACTTGCGGTATCACCCTTGATTCCGCTGAGTGTCATTTTCTTGATTTCACCATGGTAACGAATCTGTGCATCGTATGATTGCCCAGGACGAAGTGGCTCGGAAATCATGTTTATATTGGTTATGGTTATTTGTTGCCCTTTTCCATAATTTTCTTTTTGATTATCAATATTTTCAGAGACGGTAATAGTATTTTTCTTGATATCTTTATCCACCACATAATACCGACTCTCGTCTGTTCCTTTGGATAGGATTGTAAATCCATGACGTTCACCCAATGTAAAAAACAATGCTCCATCATGATGTCCAATAATCTTTCCGTCAGTATTCAATACATCCCCTGGTTGGTGGTTAATATAATGCCCCAGAAATTCCTTCATATCTATTTCACCAATAAAACAAACCCCTTGGGAATCTTTTTTTGTGGCCGTTGGTAGTTCGTATTTCTCGGCAAGTTTCCGTGTTTCGTCTTTTATTAGATGTCCGACTGGAAACAAAATATGTTTCAACTGATCCTGGGTCAAGGTCCACAAAAAATATGATTGGTCTTTGCCTGGGTCAATTCCACGCAAGAGCTGAAACCGCGCCTGCCCCCCTATGTAGGGGGGCAGCCCGAAGGGCTGGGGGGTATTGGTTTTTTGATACCCCTCCGCCTCGTGCCTCGGCACCTCCCCTGCATCAGGGGAGGAGGAAGTGGTGACTTGCGCATAATGCCCTGTCGCAACAAAATCTGCTCCACGTTCCAGCGCCCAATCCAAAAACCCTCCAAATTTTACTTCGCGATTACACATGACGTCTGGGTTGGGGGTTCGTCCCGATCGGTATTCCGCAATCATATAATCAGCAACCCCAGTTTTATA